>JBJEMT010000024.1:0-8963 GCA_051879815.1 Suilimivivens sp.
TAAAATGCATAAATTCCGCTCTATGTGCTTAGGAGCAGATAGAATGAAGAAAGGACTGCTTGAACAGAATGAAATGGACGGGCCGGTGTTTAAAATGGAGCATGACCCGCGTATCACAAAGGTTGGAGCTTTTATCCGCAAATACTCACTTGACGAGCTGCCTCAATTGTGGGACATATTATTGGGACATATGAGCGTTGTGGGACCGCGTCCGCCACTCGGATACGAGGTAATGCAGTATGATGAGTACGCAATGCGCCGCCTTTGCGTAAAGCCGGGATTAACCTGTTACTGGCAGTGCAGCGGCAGGAGTGATATAGATTTTGATGAATGGATGCGGTTGGATAACGCTTACATAAATGAAAGAAATGCCTGGGTTGATATAAAGATAATACTAAAGACCATACCTGCGGTTTTAAAGGGTGACGGTTCATGCTGAAAAGGGGCAGTACATAATGGAACAGATATACGATTATACAATTAAATTGATCCGTTATGTACTTAACGGAGACATACCGGAGCTGCCGGAGAATATCGATTTTGAGAAACTTTTTGCATTAGGCAGAAGTCACGGTGTTGAGAATATGCTCTATGTCGGGCTGCGGGATCTGAAAATAGCAGTGCCTGAGGATACAATGAAGAAATTCAAAAAAGCGTATGAAATGTCAATCATGGTTGAGGCTACTCAGGCATTGGAGCTTGAAGCAATAAGCGAGGCTTTTGAAGAAGCCGGAATTGACTATGTGCCGCTTAAAGGCAGCGTTGTGAAGTATCTTTATCCTATGCCTGATTACAGAAAATCAGGTGATATAGATATACTTATAAAACCGGAGGATGAGGAAACAATTGACCGTATTATGACAGACCTCGGTTGGACGCGTGAAACAGAGCTTGACGGCTACGGTGTGCATTTTTCATATAATAAAAAGCCGTTTGGTGAGGCAGAGATGCACAGAAGGCTTGTACCGGAAAGAAACAGATCATCAAAATTCTGCGCTTTAGCGTGGGATAATGCTTCGCTGATGGAAGGAACAGAGCATCATTATATATTGAATAATGAATTTATTTATGTTTATTTAATGTCTCATCTTTGTCATCATCTGTATCGTGGCGGTGCAGGAATAAGGCTTATATCAGATCTATATGTAATAAAACAAAAAGTGAAGCTTGATGATGAAAAGCTGAAAAAGAATCTGAAGCTTGCAAAGCTGACAGAGCTTGACCGCATGATCAATAAGCTTATAGAGAAGTGGTTTAACGGAGAAGCCGAACAGGAGAAGGATATAAATGTGCTGGAACGGATAGTTCTCACCGGCGGAAGCTTCGGAACTCTTGAAATGAGGAGAGCAATGGAAACAAGCAATACTACATGGGATAAGGTTTCCAAGCTCCTGAGAAAGTTTTTCCCGCATTCCCATGTTCTGAAGGGACGTTACCCTGTGTTAAAGCAGAAACCGTATCTGCTTATATTCTTCTGGATATATCGTTTCCTTGATATAGGTTTTTTTGAAAGGGATACAATAGCAGGAAAACTGGAGGAGTCAACAACGGCATTTCATAATGAGTACAGAAATAAGGATATAAAAAATATTGTAAAGGCAGTAAGAACAAGATATTGATAGGAGAGATTAGAATGAAGGTTTGCTTGGTAGGTTCATCGGGCGGGCATCTCACGCATCTATATATGCTGAAGCCGTTCTGGAAAGATAAAGAGCGATTTTGGGTTACTTTCGATAAAGAGGATGCAAGGAGTATTCTTGAAGGGGAAAGGATTTATAACTGTTATTTTCCTACAAACCGAAATCTGAAAAACCTTATCAGAAATACATTTGTAGCAATAAAGACTTTGCGTAAAGAAAAGCCGGACCTTATAATTTCATCGGGCGCGGCAGTGGCTGTTCCGTTCTTCTATCTCGGAAAGCTTCTTTGTAAATCAAAGCTTGTATATATTGAGGTGTTCGACAGAATAGACAAGCCTACAATGACCGGAAAAATGGTCTATCCGATTACAGATAAATTTATAGTTGAGTGGGAAGAAATGAAACAGGTTTATCCGAAAGCTGTTAATTTAGGCAGCATATTCTGATTACATAAAGAGGGAAGAATATGATTTTTGTAACTGTAGGAACACATGAACAGCAGTTTAACAGACTTGTTCAGTGTATTGATGAACTGAAGAAGAACAACGTAATAAAAGAAGATGTGATTATTCAGACTGGCTTCTGTACATATGAGCCGAAGCATTGCGAATGGAGTAAGCTTTTTCCTTATAAGAAGATGCTTGAAAATGTTCATAATGCAAGGATTGTTATAACACATGGGGGTCCGTCAAGCTTTATAATGCCGCTGCAGGAGGGTAAGATCCCGATTGTGGTGCCCCGAAAATATGACTACAGCGAGCATGTAAATAATCATCAGGTGGAATTCTGTAATGCGGTAGCAGAGCGTTATGGAAATCTTATTGTTATTGAGGATGTTGAGAAGCTTGGTGATACGATTGTGAATTATGACAATATTGTAAGTAATATGAAAGCCGGTATGGACAGTAATAACAGTAAGTTCAATGCCGACTTTGAAAAAGAAGTAAATAAATTATTTATTGGAGCGAGCAAATGATAAGGGCAGGAATATTATCAATGCAGCGTATTTTTAATTATGGTTCATTCCTTCAGTCATACGGCTTGAAATCCATACTTGAAGAATTGGGATGCAGTGTAGAGTTTGTGGATTACCATCCGGGTGAGTGCCTTGTGCAGTCGATGGAGGGAGTGGGTTTATACCGTAAAATTGTAAAAGCGCTGGAGGTGTTGAAGTACCATACACCATTAAAAGAGAAAATCAGATTCATAAAATATAAGAAAAATTATGCAGCAAATAATTTTCATTATTTAGGGATAACGGATAAAATGAATTATTCGCCAAAGGTCGAACTGCTTGTTATAGGCAGTGATGAAGTGTTTAACTGTGTTCAGGATAACACAAATGTAGGTTTCTCACCCGAGCTTTTCGGAGAAGGCAGCTGCGCAAAGCGCACAATAAGCTACGCTGCATCTTTCGGAAATACTACATACGAAAAACTCAGACAATATAATGTAGCTGATAAGGTAAGCGGTTGGCTAAAAAAGCTTGATGCAATATCAGTAAGGGACAGCAATTCGGTTGAGATTGTAAAGCGTCTTACGGGAAATTCTCCAAAATGCAATTTAGATCCTGTACTTATGTATGACTTTATGAATAAATGCAAGGAAATTCCGGCAGCAAGCCACAATGAAAAATATATCATACTTTATGGGTATTCGGGAAGGTTTAGTAAAGAGGAATGTAACGCTATACGCAGTTATACGGATAAAAAACAATATAAAGTATATTGTATAGGCGGTGTACAGAATTGCTGTGATAAGTTTCTTGACTGCTCACCTTTTGAGGTGTTAGCTTACTTCAGGGATGCGCAAGCAATTATAACAGATACATTCCACGGTACAATAATGTCGGTTATAAATCAAAAGCCGTTTATAACTTTTGTCAGAAGTAATGGTTATGGAAATTCTGAGAAACTGACAGATTTGATGAAAACACTGCATCTTGAAACCAGAATTGCACGAAATATGGGTGATATTGAAGAATTAATCGATACTGAATGGGATTATGCTAAAGTATCCGATATTATTGAAGAAGAACGTAGAGCGACGTATCAATATCTGCGAAAGGAAATAGAATTATGTATACAGAATTGAAATCATACCAGATAATTATAGCACTTTTAAAAAAATATGGAATAAAACATTGTGTGCTTTCTGCCGGAAGCCGTAATGTACCATTTGTACATTCAATAGAGGAAGATCCATACTTTAAGTGCTATTCGGTAGTAGATGAAAGAAGTGCGGGTTATTTTGCTTTAGGTTTATCACAGGAATTGAATGAACCGGTTGTTATATCATGCACATCATCTACAGCCACATGCAACTATTGGCCTCCTGTGGCAGAGGCATTTTACCAGAATGTACCCCTGGTAATCCTTACTAGTGACAGAAATCCTGCAATGCTGGGACAGTGGGAGGATCAGATGATAGATCAGGTAGGGATGTATGACAGGCACGTCAGAAAATCAGTGAATTTGCCGGTTGTGGAGAATAAAGATGATTTTATATTCTGTCAACGTTTGGTTAATGAAGCTCTATTGGAGCTTGACCACCATGGGAGAGGTCCTGTACATATTAATATTCCTATGAAGGCATACAATAACTCATTTAATATAAAGTCATTGCCCGAAGTAACTAAGATTGACAGACTTGATGTTATGTCGGATCGTGAAGCGTGGAACAGAAAAATAGACAAGCTAAAGAGCGCAGATAGAATTCTTGTTGTATGCGGTCAGATGAGTTATGTATCTGATGAGTTAAAAGTTGCTTTAGATACTTTTTTTCATAGATTTAATGCATCTCTTACAATTGAATATATGGCTAATATTGAAGGTGAAGGCGTAATAAATACATCGCTTTGCATGGACACAAGATATATAACACCGAAAAAATTCGAGGAATTTATACCGGATATTGTTATTTCCTATGGTGGAAACATTATGTCCGGTGTGAAAGATATGCTGCGTAAAACGTGCGGCAGATATGAGCATTGGCTAATACAAGAGGATGGAAGAGTTATAGATTTATTCAAGAGTATAACAACAGTATTTGAATGTAATCCTGAATACTTTTTTAGTTATTGTAATGAGTATGTAGGTAATATGTCCTCAAATAATATGAAATACCATAATGCAATAAAAGAATATGCTGACTCTGTTGAATATCCCGATTTTGTATATTCGAGCACATATGCAATAAAGAATGTGGTTGAGCGGATACCGTCGCATTCAGTTTTACATTTGGCAATCAATGATGCGATCAGAATAACGAACTTTTTTAAGCTTGCGCCGGATATAAAGGTATATGCAAACATAGGAACACATGGTATTGACGGATGTATGTCGTCATTACTGGGACAGGCTGCAGCAACAGATAAAATGTGTTATCTTGTGATTGGCGATCTGGCATATTTTTATGATATGAATGCCATGCGTATAAAGCATATAGGCAACAATGTAAGAATACTGCTTATAAATAATGAAGGAGGCAGTGAATTCTATTACAATAAAATGTGGAAAAACGAGGCAAGTGATCTTCATACTACAGCAAGACATTATACGAAGGCAGAGGGATGGGTCAGAGAGACAAAATTCAAGTATCTGAGTGCTACAGATAAAGAGACGCTTGCTGAGGCATTAATGGAATTTATGGATGAAACTGCAGATTATCCGATATTGCTTGAGGTTTTTACAGAAATGAAACACGATAGTGATGTTATTTATGATTTCTATGATTTGAGCACACCGTGTGATATAAAGTCTGAAGCTTTGAGAAGAAGCAAGGAGCTTATAAAAGCAAGCATAGGGCAGGAAAAGGCTCAGAAGATGGCAGGTATTTTTAAAAAGCAGAGTTGAGGAAGAAAGAAAATGGGATATAAAAGAATTATCAGAAAGATTGCTAAGTTTATACTTGCATCGCAGCCGGAGACCTTTACAAAAGTGGAGATAGCTCAGATAAATTATGGCGGCATTTTGAAGGATAAAAAGATTATAATAACCGGAGGCGGAAGAGGTCTGGGTTACTATATGGCTAAAAAATGTATTGCTGAGGGCGCTGAGGTCATTATCTCAGGACGAAAAGAGGAAACATTAAAAAAGGCTGTTGATGAGCTGGGAGCAGCATGTAAGTATGTTGTTTATGATGTTTCAGAAGTTGAAAAATGCGGAGAATTCCTTGTACGGTGCAGCAAGCTCTTTGGCAGAAATGCAGACTGTCTCATAAGCAACGCAGGATTGTCACTGCATGAAAACCATTTTACAAATGTGACAATAGACGGCTTTGACAGGCAGTTCAACACCAATTTCAGAGGGGGATACTTCCTCGCTAAAGCATTTTTAGAAATGAAATTAAAGGAAGAAAATCCGTCAGGGCAGTTGTTGATTATAACGTCTGAAACCGGAAGTCAGTGCTACGATATTCCATATGGAATGACAAAGGCTGCGTTGGATAGTCTTACATGCGCATTGTCAAGAAGAGTATACAAAAAAGGCATACGAGTAAATGCAGTAGCTCCCGGAGTTACACTTTCAGATATGACAAAGGAATATTGTGAGGCATCAGACGGTAATCTTACAAGAGATTGTGCATCAGGGCGAGCATTCATTCCGGAAGAAGTGGCGGAGGTTGCATGTTTCCTGTTAAGTGATGCATCAAAATGCATATCCGGAGAAATCATTCATTGTAATGCCGGTAATCATCTCAGAGCTTTTTGGGATAGATGTGACGATTAAAAAGGATGGAAATAATGTGCAGAAAAAAATAAAAATACTGGTTGTTAATACTGTTGGTATAAACAATAACGGTATTACAACTGTTATATATGATTATTTAAAAGCGATGAACAGGGATGGTATGACTGTTCATATAAGCTCAGGCGGAGTTTCAAATTCTGATGTAACTTGCAGATTTGATGAAATAGGAATACCCATATACCAGTTACCTCATCGGAAAAATCAGCTAATAAAATATTGTATAGGTTTTTTTAAACTATGTGTGAAGAATAAATATGATGTGATATACATACATGGAAACAGTGCAACAATGGCTATAGAGCTTATTATAGCTGATTTTTTAGGGTGCAAAGTCAGAATTGTACATTCTCATAATTCTACTTGTGATGCAAAAGGGATAGACCGTAAAATGAGGTCAGTATTTTATAAAATGTATACAAAGGCATTTGCGTGCAGCACTTTAGCAGGCGAGTGGCTGTTCCCGAACAGAGAATATACACTGATAAAGAATGGCAGGGATATTGAAAAATATCGTTACAGAGCAGATATCAGAAGAAAAATACGGAAAAAACTTGATATATCAGATGAAACTCTTGCAGTCGGTCATGTAGGAAACTTCTGCAGACAGAAAAACCATGAATACCTAATACATATTTTTAAGGAACTCAAAGAAAAACATGAATATTCAAAACTGTTTCTTATGGGGTATGGTGAGGAAACTGAGCGGATCAAACAGCTTGTTAATGAAATGAAGCTCGAAAATGATGTTGTTTTTATGGGAACGATAAACAATGTTAACGAGGTGCTGCAGGCTATGGATGTTATGTGTCTGCCGTCACTTTACGAAGGCTTGCCTTTGGTAGCAGTTGAGTGGCAGATTGCGGCGTTACCCTGCGTACTTTCCGATACTATAACAAGGGAGTGCGCATATACGGATTTGGTTGAATTTGTTTCGCTTGACGAGCCGTATTCAGTATGGGCTGACAAGATACTTGAAGCTGATATTTCAAGAAGAGGGGAAATAGCAGATGATGTTATCAGAGCAACGCAGGAAAACGGCTTTGATATAAGAAAAAATGCAGAGGAACTGCGAGAGATAATAATTGGTGCAGCGCAGATATAAGAGGAGAAAATATAATGCCTACTTATGAGGGATTAAGATTAAAAATTCAAAAGCCAATAAGAAAAAAGTTTGCAAATTTGCGTAAAAAGAAGCTCAAACAAACAGATTTTACAATACTATCAAACAATTGTTGGGCAGGAATGCTGTATGAAAGCTATAATCTTCCAAAACAAACGCCAACGGTTGGCTTGTTTTTTATGGCTTCCGATTATATAAAATTCCTGTCATATATAAAAAAATATCTTAGCATTAAGCCGGAATTTATATCTCCGGAGCAGTCAAAGTGGAAGTCATATTTTAAAAATAATGATAAATTCGGTTCTTTTCCGATTGCAAGATTAGATGATATTGAGATTTTCTTTTTACATTATCATAGCGAGAAAGAGGCAGAGGAAAAATGGCAGAGGAGAATTCAAAGAATTAATTGGGATAAGCTGATTGTTAAATTTAATGATCAAAATGGATGTACAAAAGAAGATATAGATGAATTTTTCAGATTACCGTTTAAAAACAAACTGTTTTTTTCTTGTAAAAAATGGAATGGTATATCAGATGAAGCTATATATATAAAACAACCAAAACGTTATAATCAGATAATGGCATCATACGAACCGTTTGGGAGAAACAGATATGTTGATTTAACGGGACTAATCAACAGCATTTAAAGTGATTTTGAGAAAAATGGAGATGTGTAAATGCGACTTGCAGGAATAACTTGGTGGAGAAATAACTATGGCTCAATACTGCAGGCATATGCTTTGCAGAGAGAGCTTAACAGTCTGGCAGGGATTGAGTATGAAATAATAAATCAGTATGGTAAAAAAATAGTATCGGCTGATAATTTTATTGACAAGCTTCACACAATAGGGCTGAAGAAAACAATAAACAGAGTTTTCTGGAAATTTGGATTTAAGAAGCTGCGAAAACGCAGCTACAGCATACAGGGTTTTGTGGACGAGCACCTCAGAGTCAGTGAAAGACAGTATAATCAAGATAATATAGAAGACGCAAATGCCGTATATGACGGATTTATCTGCGGAAGCGACCAGATATGGAATCCTACTCTTACCGGGACAGACAGTATGTACTGGCTTACCTTTGCAGATAAATCAAAGCTTAAAATATCATATGCGCCAAGCATTGGTGTAAAAGAGCTTAATACTGAACAGGAGGAGCAGATAAGAGAAAGCCTGAAGGATTTTACCGCAATATCATGCAGAGAAGAGAGCGGAACTGAGCTTATAAATTCGGTACTGAAGAAAGAACGGTGTGTAACGGTTCTTGATCCTACACTTATGGTTGACCGTCTTGTATGGGATGAGCTCTGTACTGAAAGAAAGTATAAATTCAAATACATATTTGTGTATATGCTGAGAGGCAGTAAGGCACAGAGAAAGCAGATTGAGACTTTTGCAAAGAAAAAGAAACTAAAAATCATAACAATGCCGTTTCTTGAAACAGAGCATATTG
>JBJEMT010000025.1:0-37519 GCA_051879815.1 Suilimivivens sp.
AGAGACAGCGTGTTGCTATGGGACGTGCAATCGTTCGTAATCCTAAGGTATTCCTTATGGACGAACCTCTTTCAAACCTGGACGCTAAGCTGCGTGTACAGATGCGTATCGAGATTGCTAAATTACATCAGAGATTAGGTACTACCATTATCTATGTAACACATGACCAGACAGAAGCTATGACACTTGGTGACAGAATCGTAGTTATGAAGGATGGTGTTGTTCAGCAGGTAGATACACCTCAGAATCTGTATGAGAAGCCTACTAACTTATTTGTAGCAGGATTCATGGGATCACCTCAGATGAACTTCCTGGATGCAACTGTTGATGTTCAGGGTGATACAGCATACTTGAAGGTTGCAGGAAGCAGCATTCCTCTTCCTCCTGCTAAATCCAAGAAAGTAATTGAAGGCGGTTATGCAGGAAAGACAGTTACATTTGGTATTCGTCCTGAGGATGTATATGATTCAGAGATGTTTATCGAAACTGCTAAGTGCGTATTCGAATCCACCATCAAAGTTTATGAATTACTTGGTGCAGAAGTTTACTTATACTTTGATCTGGCTGAGTTCCCTATCACCGCTAGAGTTGATTCCAGAACAACAGCAAGACCTGGCGATACAGTTAAATTCGCATTCGATGTTGAAAAGATTCATGTATTCGACAAAGAAACAGAGCAGGTTATTACAAACTAGGAATAATTTCAGAGAGGGATGCAGAAACTGCATCCCTCTTTTTATTAAATGCATGACATGCATTGAGAGGAGATGAGAAGGATGATATCTGCACAGGTGATAGCAACAAGCATCGAAGAATTACGCGCAATAACCAGAGTCGATCTATGTGTATTGGATCCGGATGGTGCGGTAGTGGCTTCTACCTTTGACAGCAATGATATTAAAGCGACACTGATTAAGAATTTTGTGGATTCTCCTGCGGACAGTCAGGTCATCGGGATAGATCATCTTTTGAAAATCGTAGATGAAGGCGAACTGGTATATGTACTGGTTGCCAGAGGAAGCAGTGAAGATACTTATATCATCGGAAAAATAGCAGTCAGCCAGATCCAACAGTTGATGGTGGCTTATAAGGAGCGTTTTGACAGGAACAATTTCTTTCAGAATCTGATATTGGATAATATGCTTCTTGTAGATATTTATAACAGAGCAAAGAAGCTCCATATAGAAGTTATGGTTCCGAGAGTAGTGCTGATCGTTGAGACTGATAAAGAAAAAGATAATACGGCGACAGAACTTCTTACAAGCCTGTTTTCACCGCAGGCAGGAGATTTCATTACTGCAGTAGATGAAAGCAACATAATCCTCATTAAATCACTTGCACCGGGAGAAGGATATGATACTGTTGACCAGACGGCAAATACAATTGTGGATATGATGAATACGGAAGCAATGATGAATGTACGTGTTGCTTACGGAACGATTGTCCAGGAACTGAAAGATGTTTCCAAATCCTATAAGGAAGCTTCTATGGCACTGGATGTGGGAAAGATTTTTTATGTTGAGAAAAAAGTCAATGCTTATGGAAGGCTTGGCATTGGCAGATTGATTTACCAGCTGCCGGTCAATTTATGTAAAATATACATTGATGAGATATTCGGAGAGATTGATCCGTCAGATTTTGATGAAGAAACGATAACCACGGTGAATAAGTTCTTTGAGAATAATCTTAATGTGTCTGAAACATCAAGGCAGCTTTTCGTACACAGAAATACTTTGGTGTACAGACTGGAAAAACTGGAAAAGAGTACCGGTCTGGATGTCAGAACATTTGATGATGCATTGACATTTAAAATAGCCATGATGGTCGTAAACTATATGAAATATTTGGATTCACTGAATTATTAATCTGTAATGAACAACCTTATTTCCAACATATAATGTTGTAACTGTTCTGTGTTTTATAAGCATGAAATGGAGGGATGTAAGGTTGTTTTTTTATGCAAAAAAAATAATATATTTATCGATGTATGAATCTGCTGAAAGAATATCTTCCGCCGGGTTTGCCAGCCTTTTTGGAGAAAAAAGAGAACTGCAGATCAAAATACAGGTAAAAAATATATATGGGGTACAGGATGATGATTATCCGATATATTTGTTGACCGAAAAGCAGGAAATAGAAATTGGTTCTATACAGATCAAGGCAGGCGGTGGAAATTATGAGAGGAGCTTTTATTATGGGGAAGAAAAGCTATCTGTAGGGAATTTCAAAATACTGCCTGAAGACATATGCGCCGTCCGCATAAGACTTGCCGGTGAAAGAATGATAACAGGAGAATGGAAGCATATTGCGGCGCCGCCACAGAAACCGTTGATACAGGAGAATACATCTGAAGAAAATGAAGAAGAGAGAAAAATCAGAAAAGAGACAACGCTTTTGGCACAGGAGGAGCCAAAGTTAAAAGCAGTATCAATACCGTCGGATAAGTGGGAGCAGCTGAAAAGTCAATACAAAGTGATTCATCCGTTTGGAGACGAGAGAGAATTTATTTCCATAGAACCAAAGGATTTTATAATTCTTAGGGAAGCATATCAAAAGCTTGTGAACAACAGTTTTTTACTGCATGGCTTTTATAATTACAGGCATTTGATCCTGGGGAAAGATTATAAACTAGGGACAGATACAGAAACCTGTTTTTACCTGGGAGTTCCCGGAGTTTTTTTTGAAAGAGAAAAAATGGTTGCAGTTATGTTTGGTTTTGAAGGCTTTGAAACTGCCGGTCCTGTAGAAATCGGTAAATTCGGATATTATCTCAGAAAAGTGGAAATATAGAAAAAATAATGTTATTATATACTAATAGACAACTGAAAGGTTGAATAAGAGATGAAGATAGCTGTACTTATGGGCGGACTGCGATTTGACAGTCAGCGCCGTATTATGGATGGAATACTGGAAAAAGCACTGGAAGATGAGACCAATGTTTATGTCTTTACCTGTGATTCATGGACTTATTCTACTATTAACTATAGTCAGGGAGAAACGGAAGTGTTTTCCCTCCCGGACTTCAGCTCCTATGATGGTGTTATTTTTCACGGAGATACGGTTTATGACAAGAATGTCATAAATAAAGTGGTAAATAAGATCAGACAGGCGAATGTACCCTGTATCAGTCTGAATGTAAAGCATCCGGGTATGCTTTATGTAGGTATGGAAAATGACAGCGGGGTCTATGAAATGGTAGAGCATCTGCTTTTTGCGCATGGTGCCCGGAAATTCGCATTTATTGCAGGTCCTGACGGAAACAGCGATTCAAACGGAAGATTGAGAAGTTTTTTAAATGCACTTGCAGACAATAATATTCCGTTTGATAAAAATTATATTTATTATGGAGATTACCATCCTGAAAGCGGAAACAAAGCCATTGATTGTTTCTGTAATCTGCAGGGTGAATTTCCTGATGCTATTGTAGCAGCCAATGATGAAATGGCACTTGGTGCTTTTTATGCGTTGCAGGAAAGAGGCTATAAAGTACCTGAAAATGTACTCCTGACAGGTTATGATCATGCCTTTGTGGGCAGAAATCATTATCCTAAGATCACGACGGTAGAACGTCCGGAAACAGAGCTTGGTCGTAGGGCATATGAGAAGTTGAAGGATTTTATTTACAGCGGGAGGATTGGTGACGACGAAATATTGAAAAGCATGCTTGTTTTTTCGGAAAGCTGTGGCTGTAAAGATATGCTGCCTGAAAATGAGATGGATTTTCGCTCAAAGATAATCAGGGATAAGCTTCATATCACTTCTTATTCTGAGATTATCAAGTCTTCGTCAGTGGATTTCACGGGAGCGCCTACTTATGAACAGCTCCTTGAGGAAATCAGGCGTTATATTAAGATTATAGATCCGGAAGAATTTTATATGTGTATGTGTGTGGTAAAAGAACCTCTTTCTGCGGATGGCACTTTCCATATTGAGGAAAATGTAAAATTGACAGAGCTTACAGAGTATTCTTCAAAGATATGCATTCCTATTGTATACCGACAAGGCAAGTTTGAGAGTTATGGCAGATTTGAGGTGGAAAAACTTTTGCCGGAAGAATATATCGCAGGCAATAAAGGGGAATTTTATACTGTTGTGCCATTGCACTATCAGGATCGCTGCTACGGATATTGTGTTCTCAGAAACAGCAGACTGATGATGGACAGTGAACTGTTTCACCTTTTCATCATGAATATCAATAATGCGCTTGAGAATCTGCGCAAGCAGAATATGTTAAATGCCATGGTACAGAAGCTCAACAGAATGTGGGTTTATGATACGCTCACCGGTGTTTTTAATCGTGCAGGTTTTTTCCGATATGCACCCAGGGTGATACAGGAAGCAATAGAGAAAAATTACAAGCTTTTTGTACTTTTCCTGGATCTCGACGGATTAAAGGGTATCAATGACAGATACGGTCATGATGAAGGTGACAATTTTATCAGGTCTATGGGAAATGTATTAAGTAAGATACATGGTCACGGAGAACTTTTGATGCGCTATGGCGGCGATGAGTTTGTGGTACTTGCTCAGAATTTTACAAAAGAAGATGCGCAGAATTATATTGCCAAAATTCAGGTGGGAATAGAAAATTATAATGCAATATCGGGTAAGCCCTACCGTCTGGATGCCAGTATGGGATACAGTATCGTAGAACCTTATGAGAACATGAATCTTGAAGACCTGGTTGAATCAGCAGACAGGGAAATGTATAAGGTAAAGAACGAAAAGAAAAGATGTAAGGAAATTGACAACAGAGAATCATAAAAAACCATGCTCTTCATCCTAAAGGAAACTGCCATGCGTTACCTTTGCAGTTAGCTTGGGACAGGCACCCTTGCGGCACATAGAAATTTCCGCTTAGTGCTGCTTTGTTCCCAACCTGACACGGTTCGCGGACTTCTATTGCGCAAGACCCATCCGTCAACGCCACTTGCAAAGGGCAGCCATAGCAGCTCCCTTTAAGAAAAAGCCGCATGGTTTTTAAAGTTACTTTAGTAGTATATTGGGTTTTTTAGAATTTGTCAACTGTAAGGGATAGTTTATGACGGAACAGGAAAAGTTTATGAAAGAGGCTATCAGGCAGGCGAAAAAGGCATATGCCCTGGGAGAAGTACCAATCGGCTGCGTGATCGTCTATGAAGGAAAGATTATCGGGCGGGGCTATAACCGCAGAAATACGGATAAGAATACTCTGGCTCACGCGGAGATCACGGCAATCAATAAGGCAAGTAAAAAAATGGGTGACTGGCGGCTGGAAGGATGTACCTTATATGTGACACTGGAGCCCTGTCAGATGTGTGCAGGGGCCATCGTCCAGGCAAGGATCGATGAGGTAGTAATGGCATGCATGAATCCCAAGGCGGGATGCGGCGGTTCGATCTTAAATATTCTGGAGATGCCGGAATTTAATCATCAGGTGAAGGTCACAAGGGGAGTGCTGGAAGGGGAGTGCTCGGAAATGCTGAGGCAGTTTTTTAAGGAACTGCGGGTGAGAGTGAAGAAGGAAAAAGAAGAAAGAAAAATAAGAGAAGAAGAGAAACTGCTATGAAGAGGTCACGCAGGGGTAAGGAATTGATCATACCGTGACTCTGTCAGGCCAAAGGGTGCTTCTTTGGCCGGTGCATCTGTGACAGGTGTCCTTCGCCTTTGAGGTACCGTTCATATATCCGGTAAAAGGCGATAGAGGAACAGACGGCGGCGACCCCGTCTGCGAAAGGTTCTGCGTAGAAGGCGGTTCTGGTAGCCATAAGCAGTGGAAACAGGAAAGTGGCAAAGAAAAAACTGAATTTCCGGATCAGGGAAAGGAACAGGGACAGCCTGGTTAATGACAGGGCTGTCAGTGCATCCACGAACACATACTGGAAACTTAAAGGAATGATCATAAGAGTAAAGGCCCGAATTCCCCAAATGGATAATTCGATATACTCGGGATCATTTGTAAAAATTCTGACAAAGTAGACCGGAACGGTGCGGGAGAGCAGAAACATGAAGCCGGTAAAGCAAAGGCACAGCAGCAGAACACAGAAAACAGTTTTTCGTATTCTGTCAGCCTTGCCGGCACCATAATTATAGCTGATCAGAGGCTGGGAGCCGCCGGTTAGCCCAAGCATGGGTGAAGTGATCAGCAGCATATAGCTTTGGACAATGGTAGCACAGGTAATCAACTTATCTCCATATTCGGGACCGCCATAGCGTTGAAGAACAGCATTCAGTGCAATGATAAGCATACTGTCTGTTGCCAGAATTAAAAAGGGTGAAAAGCCCATTTTGATAATATTAAGGGAAAGATGCCATTCCGGTCTGCACAGATTAAATGGAATCGGCATCTTTTTGCTGCGTAACGTCAGCAGGACAAAGATACAGGAACTGAGCTGCGCAATCACTGTTGCCAGAGCCGCACCGGCAATCCCCATATGAAACAGAAAAATAAAAACAGGGTCCAGGATAATATTAACGATAGCTCCGATCAGGGTAGTTGCCATCCCGAGCATGGGAAATCCCTGAGCAGTGATAAAATAATTCATTCCCATGGAAAGCAGGGCAAAAAAGGTGCCTAATGTATAGATAGTCAGATAAGTGTCGGCGTAAGGGAAAGTAGAAGTACTTGCACCGAACCAGAGGAGAAGCAGATCCTTGACCAGAAGGAATATTATGGTCAGGACAGCGGAAAACAGTAAAAGCATACTGAAGCTGTTCGCAAGAATAGTTCCGGCATGCTTTTTGTCATTGGCACCAAGACGGATGGAAAACAAAACAGAACCTCCGATGCCAATCAGGGTTGCAAAGGAAGAAAGCAGTGTAATAATCGGGGCACAGACACCGGCACCGGCTAATGCTGCACTGCCGGTGCCTTGAATATTTCCGATAAAAATACGATCTACAATGCTGTAGAGCACATTGACAAACTGTGCAAACATAAAAGGAAGGGAAATCTTTAAAACAAGTCCGGGAATAGGATCGTTCCCGAAATCATTAATATGTTTTTCTTTTGCTTTCATGATTTATTGTTCATCTCCTACAATATTCTGCATCCAGACATTACTTTTTACCATAAAGAAACCGATCACTACCTTAATTATTTCCGTAAACTGTACCAGAAAGAAGACCATGACAATTGACAGCGTGGTGTGACGTGCCAGAAAAGAGGCAAAGGGGATAATCAAAACCCATGTGTATACACTGTCGAACAGAAAGGTAACAATTGTTTTGCCGCCGGAGCGCAGAGTAAAATACGTACAGTGCGAAAAAGCGCAGAGGGGCATAACAAGTGCTGATATCACGATAAAAATCCTGGCAAGCTCTTTGATGCTTTCCTCTGTATTGTAAATGGACGGAAACAGTCTTCCGAGCAGTATCATAAGAACAGAAATTCCGGCACAGCATGTTACACTGAAAAAAATCATCTTATTGTCAGCGTCTTTGGCTTCTTTCAATTTGCCGGCACCCAGAAGCTGGCCTACAACAATGGAAATACTGCCACCCAGCTGTAAATATACAATATTGAACAGATTGCTTATGGTAGAAGAAATATTCTGGGCAGCAACCACTTCAAGTCCGCGAACCGCATAACACTGGGAGATCACAGCCATTCCGCTTGCCCAGAGCATTTCGTTTATCATTAAAGGGATTCCCTTTTTAAGAATATCAATTAAAATATGCCGTGGGATACCAAGTCCCTGATAGGCACCAACCAGATAAAGATTCTTGTCGGTGTGTGTATGTGCCCAGAGTACTACAATAAAGCATTCAATAAATCTGGCAATCACGGTGGCAATGGCGGCGCCCTGTACACCCAAAGCAGGGATACCGAATACACCAAAGATCAATACATAATCCAAAATGAGATTTACGAAAACGGCAGCAGCGCTTGCTGCCATGGGTATAAAGGTCTGTCCCGTCTCACGTATGGTATTAATATATGTCTGTCCAAGTGCAAAAGGAATCAGCCCGATCATCATGATAGCAAGGTATTCTTTTCCGTATTTAAGGGCAAGAGTAATATCTCCCACACTTCCGCTGTCACTTAGATAAAGGGAGATAAGTTGTGTATCCCTGAAACCAAACAGACATAAAGCCACAGCAGTAATGGTAAGGCAGGCATAAAGCTTGAACCGGAAAGTATATTTCTGTCCTTCATGGTCACCCTTACCGTAAAACTGGGTACCGAAAATCCCGGCACCGGAGACGCCGCCGAAAATACAGATATTAAAAACAAACATCAGTTGGTTGACAATGGCAACGCCCGACATCTGTTCCGTTCCTATCTGTCCCACCATGATATTGTCGAGGAAGCTGACAAAGCTGGTAATAGCATTCTGAATGATCATGGGAACAGCTAAAAACAGGACATAGCGATAGAAGCCTTTATCACCTATAAATGTTTTTCTGAATTGTTTAAGCATATATAAAGACCTCACAAATGAAATAACCTTTAATAAACCGTGTTCATCCTGTAAAGGAAGACCAATTGCTATCCTATCGTAGAAAAACAGGAATGTCAAGAGTAGTAAAATATACGATAAATGCACTAAAAAAGCAGTTGAATCCGGCGGCCTTTTTTCACAATGATACCGTCGCTGTCCAGTCTGGAAAGCTCCTTCATCATGGCACTCCTGTCGACAGCAAGATAGTCGGCAAGATCCGTGTAGGGAACAGGCAGTTTAAAGGTATAGGAAGCATGGAGCTTTGCCTGACAATGGAAAAAGGTAAGAAGCCTGTTGCGTATACTCTTTTGCTGTAGAATATGGCGATGCTGCTGTGAAGCAGACAATATGGACTGAAAAATAAAGACAGGAAGATCATGTAAGACACTGTCCTTATGAGCCTGACAGTAATTTTCTATTTCCATGGGATTAATGTAAGCAATGCTGCAGGGATATTTGGCAAGGACATAGCAATGTCCGTTATTTGGCTGTATCAGCATATCATGACATAAGACCTGTCCTTTTACAAAATAATCCAGAATCTGTTTGGAGTCATATTCATTTTCAATTTCAAGATAGGCGGTGCCGCCAAGGAGAAAGCCAAAGCGCCTTTCCTTAATGCTTTTTCTTAAAATGATCTCTCCCCGTTCATAATTTTTGATAGCGGGATTAAAAATTCTTACCAGCATCTCAAGCTCCGGAATTCCCAGTAAATACTGCATTTCGTGTTCCATATCTTGAAAAAACTCCTTTGAAAAATACTATATCTTGTATTTTAATTCAAAATTGTGGTTTTTACAACAGATTTTTTTTACATACTGTAGGATAATGTAACTTACCGGCAGGAAAACAAAAGATGTGAAGCCGGCATTTGTTTTGTGATATTTTTAGGAGGGGTTTCATGAAGGTTATTAAAAGAAACGGTTCAGAGGTAAATTTTGATATCAGGAAGATCATAGCAGCTATTACCAAGGCTAATAAGGCTGCGATCAGAGAAGAACTGACCGATGAACAGATTGAGGAAATTGCTGAGTATATTAATTTTAAGTGCAGCAAGATGAACCGTGCCATTTCTGTAGAGGAAATGCAGGATATGGTTGAAAATCAGATTATGGCGCAGGGGGCGTTCAATGTAGCGAGATGTTATGTCAAATATCGTTATACAAGATCTCTTGTCAGAAAGAGCAATACTACGGATGACAGAATCCTTTCTCTGATTGAATGCAATAACGAAGAGGTTCTTCAGGAAAATTCCAATAAAGACCCTATTATTAATAGTGTACAGCGTGACTATATGGCAGGGGAGGTCAGCAAGGATCTGACAAGACGTCTTCTTCTGCCTGCGGAGATCGTAAAGGCAGATCAGGAAGGTCTGATCCATTTCCATGATGCGGATTACTTTGCACAACATATGCATAATTGTGATCTGGTCAATCTGGAAGACATGCTGCAGAACGGAACTGTGATCAGTGAGACTTTTATTGACAAGCCTCACAGTTTTTCCACTGCCTGCAATATTGCCATGCAGATCATTGCCCAGGTAGCCAGCAACCAGTATGGCGGTCAGAGCATTTCTCTGACTCATCTGGTACCCTTTGTGCAGGTATCCAGGGAAAAGATCAGAAAAGAAGTGATAGAAGATGCAGAAACTATGGGAAATGTGCCCTCTGAAGAATTGGTCAATAAGATTGTAGAGAGACGTCTGCAGAAGGAAATTGCAAGAGGGGTACAGACCATTCAGTATCAGGTCATTACTTTGATGACAACCAACGGACAGGCTCCTTTCCTGACAGTATTTATGTATCTGAATGAAGCAAAGGATGAACAGGAAAAGAAAGACCTTGCTCTGGTGATCGAAGAGATGCTGAATCAGCGTATTCAGGGGGTTAAGAATGAAAGCGGTACTTACATTACGCCGGCTTTCCCCAAATTGATCTATGTATTGGAAGAAGACAATATCAAAGAAGGAACAGAGTATTTTTATCTGACAGAGCTGGCTGCAAGATGCACAGCCAAGAGGCTGGTTCCCGATTATATTTCCGAAAAGAAAATGAAGGAGCTGAAAGAAGGAAACTGCTTCCCGGTTATGGGCTGCAGAAGTGCATTGTCTCCATGGAAGGATGAGAACGGAAATTATAAATTTTACGGCAGATTTAACCAGGGTGTTGTAACCATCAATCTGGTGGATGTGGCGCTTTCTTCCCATAAGGATATGGATAAATTCTGGAAGATTTTTGATGAGAGACTGGATCTTTGCTACAGGGCACTGATGCTTCGTCACAACCGTTTAAAGGGAACCCTGTCTGATGCAGCTCCCATTCTCTGGCAGTATGGTGCCCTTGCAAGACTGAAAAAAGGAGAGCCTATTGATAAGCTGTTATATGGCGGATATTCCACCATTTCCCTTGGATATGCAGGACTTTGCGAATGTGTAAGATATATGACAGGCAAGTCCCATACAGACCCGGAGGCAAAGCCCTTTGCCCTGGAAGTTATGAAACATATGAATGAAGCCTGTGACAAATGGAAAGAGGAAACGAATATTGCATTCGGTATTTATGGTTCTCCCATAGAAAGTACGACCTACAAGTTTGCAAAGTGCCTTCAGAGACGCTTTGGCGTCATTGAAGGAGTGACGGACAAGGGATATATCACCAACAGCTATCATGTCAATGTGACAGAACCGATTGATGCTTTTTCCAAGCTGAAGTTTGAATCCGATTTTCAGGCATTATCCATGGGCGGTGCCATCAGTTATGTGGAGGTACCCAACATGCAGGACAATATTCCGGCAGTGATCAGTGTGATTCAGTTCATTTATGACAATATTATGTATGCGGAGCTGAATACCAAGAGCGATTATTGTCAGAAATGCGGTTTTAACGGAGAGATTCAGATCGTAGAAGATGACGGCAAGCTGGTATGGGAATGCCCCAAGTGCGGCAATCGTGACCAGAATACCTTAAATGTGGCAAGAAGAACCTGCGGCTATATCGGCACCCAGTTCTGGAATCAGGGAAGGACCCAGGAAATCAAGGAAAGGGTGTTACATTTATAAAATGAACTATGGAATGATTAAAAAATATGATATTGCAGACGGAGAAGGCGTGAGAGTATCTTTGTTTGTATCAGGCTGTACCCACCACTGCAAGGGATGTTTTAACCCGGAGACATGGAATTTTGAGTACGGGGAGCCCTTTACGCAGGAGGTACAGGAGGATATCCTGAAAAGCCTTGAACCGTATTATATTGCAGGTTTGACCCTGCTTGGAGGGGAACCCTTTGAAGTGGAGAATCAAAGGGCGCTGCTTCCTTTTCTTAAGGAAGTAAGAAAGCGTTACCCTGATAAAAATATCTGGTGTTATACCGGCTATACGCTGGAAAAGGATCTGCTTTCTGACGGAAGCGTCAGGTGTGAGTATACGGATGAGATGCTTGCCCTCATTGATATCCTTGTGGATGGTGAGTTTATTGAGGAGCAGAAGGATATCAGCCTGGTATTTCGGGGTTCCGCTAATCAGAGAGTGATCAGACTGAAGGAAACATTAAAAACAAAACAACTGTGTCTGTGGGACAAATCATGAAAAGGTATATGGAACGTGGGAAGGGAGAAATAACATGGAAGTTATATTACGGAATCTGACGAAAAAATTTCCAAGCCGTGACAGAAAGAAGCGGGAAGATGTGATCGCTGTCAATGATTTTACTTTTGAAATCCCGGACGGAAAACTGATCGGGCTTCTTGGCCCTTCGGGCTGCGGGAAAAGTACGACGCTTAATCTGATAAGCGGTTTGCTTAAGCCTACAAGCGGCAGGATTTTCTTCGGTGAAGATGACGTGACCGATCTGCCGCCGGAAAACAGAGGAATTGGTCTTGTATTTCAAAATTATGCTCTTTATCCCCATTTAACGGTAAAACAGAATATTTTATTTCCCTTGCAGAATCTGAAAGGGAAGGACAAGCTTTCCAAAGCGGAGATGACGGAGAAGGCTGTAGAGGCTGCAAAACTTGTTCAAATCGAAGAGCTCATGGACAGAAAACCGGGTGAGCTTTCAGGAGGCCAGCAGCAGCGTGTGGCAATCGCAAGAGCACTTGTGAAAATGCCTAAGGTGCTTTTGCTGGATGAACCGCTTTCCAACCTGGATGCCCGTTTAAGGCTTCAGACCAGAGAGGAAATCAGAAGAATCCAGAGAGAGACAAAGATTACCACGATTTTTGTGACCCACGATCAGGAGGAAGCCATGAGTATTTCCGATATGATCGTTGTCATGAAGGACGGTGTTGTGCAGCAGATCGGTAAGCCACAGGATGTTTATGACAGCCCTGTCAATCTGTTTGTTGCAAAGTTTCTCGGAACGCCTCCCATCAATGTCTTTGAAGGACAGGTCAGAGATAACAAATTATACATAGGTGAAGATGATGTTCTGGATATTAAGGGTGTTGCCGATCAGGAGGTATCTATCGGAATCAGACCTGAGGGCTTTGTTCTGAAGGAGGATGGGCGGCTTTGCTGTGATTTGAACAGAGTGGAGGTAATGGGTCGGGATATCAGTGTAGTTTCCACCCATAAAGCTTCCTTAAATTCCGCAATCCGTTCCATTATTGATACGGAGAATAAAGTAGACACTGAAAATCCCCTGGTTAGGTTCGCTTTAAAACCCGGCAAGGTATTTCTTTTTAATAAAGAAACAGAAGAAAGAATCTATTTCGAGGTCAAGTGATATGATAAGTAAAAAATTAAGTAATAGCAGCCTGAAAGGCTGGTTGTATCTTTTGCCGGCGGTTCTTTTCCTGGGAGTCTTCATGGTATATCCGCTGATCGATGTTTTTATTTATTCCTTCGAAGAAGGATACAATTCTGCATCCCAGACCTATTTCGATGTCGGTTTCTATAATTATTCCTATGTTCTGCATGATCCATATTTTTTGCAGGCCATAAAGAATACCTTTATTCTGGTCATTATAACGGTACCCTTATCTACGGCCATTGCCCTGCTTATTTCTGTGGGATTAAGCTCCATAAAACCCTTGAGGAATCTTTTTCAGACCGTTTATTTCCTGCCCTATGTAACAAATACGCTGGCAGTCGGTCTGGTATTTATGATTTTATTTAAGAAGACGGCATATTCTGACGGACTGATCAATTTGATCATAGGATGGTTTGGAGGCAGCAGCATTGATTTTATCGACGGACCGTATTGGGCAAAGATGTTTGTGCTGTGCTTTTATACTGTCTGGGTGGTCATGCCTTTTAAAATCCTGATCCTGACCAGTGCACTTTCCTCTGTTGACCAGCAGTATTACAATGCTGCAAAAGTGGATGGTACATCAAAATTCAGAATTTTCATGCGGATCACACTGCCCATGATCTCGCCCATGATCTTTTATTTGATCATCACCGGATTTATCGGTGCCTTTAAAGCATACAGTGACGTAGTGGCTTTGTTTGGCACTAACTTAAATACGGCGGGAATGAATACTATTGTAGGATATGTTTACGATATGCTGTATGGTGACAGCGGCGGTTATCCGTCTTATGCATCTGCAGCGGCAATTATATTGTTTGCCATTGTACTTACAATCACATGTATTAATTTGTTGATCAGCAAAAAGAATGTTCATTATTGAGAGGTCAGATGGTATGGAAAATACGATTGATTACGGTAAAATCGAAAAAAATGCCAAAGCCCGAAAAGCAGTCAGAAATGTGATCACTTATGCGCTTTTGATTTTCTGGGCTGTTATCGTGCTGTTTCCTTTTTACTGGATGATTCTCACATCCGTAAAGAGCTACAGTGCATATAATTCGGAATATATTCCAAAGTTTTATACCTTATCACCGACCTTGCAGAATTATGCGGATGCTTTTACTGCTGTGCCGCTGTGCCGTTATCTGGTAAATACGGCTGTTTTTACAATTGCCACCACAGCGATTATGCTGGTGGTGATCACGCTTGCCGCTTTTGCATTTGCAAGACTTGTTTTTAAGGGAAAAAATATTGTATTTGTTCTTTTCCTTTCCTTAATGATGATTCCGAATGAGCTGGTGATCATCACCAATTTTGTAACCATCACCAATCTGGATATGAGAAATACGTTCCAGGGATTGATTTTGCCGTCGGTTACCTCTGTCTTTTACATATATCTTTTGAAGGAAAATTTTGAACAGATACCGGACAGCCTTTACTATGCGGCAAAAGTGGACGGCACTTCAGATTTAAAGTATCTGTTGAAGGTCATGATACCCATATCCAAACCTACGCTTATCACCATAACCATACTGAAGGTGATTGAATGCTGGAATTCCTATGTATGGCCGAGACTGATCACAGATGATGAGAACTATTATCTTGTCTCCAACGGAATTCAGGAGATCAGAGAGAACGGATTCGGGCGTGAAAATATACCTGCCATGATGGCGGCGGTAGTAGTGATCTCTGTGCCGTTAATTATTCTGTTCCTGATCTTCCGAAAGAAGGTAATGGAAGGAGTATCAAGAGGAGGGACGAAGGGATGAGAATGAAAGTGAAAAGTATCCTGTCACTTTTCCTTTTGGCGGTGCTTCTATGCGGCAGTCTGTTTACGCTTACCGGCTGTCACGGCTCAAAAGGGATGAATGCTTTTGAAGTTCCGGAAGAATTTGATCTTTCCAGGAATTATGAGATTACCTTCTGGGCAAAGAATGATACCAATAAGACCCAGACTGCCATTTACGAGAAGGCAATTGATGATTTTGAAAAACTATATCCGAATATTACCGTTAACTTGCGCCTTTATACGGATTACGGGAAAATTTACAATGATGTGATCACCAATATTGCGACGAATACCACGCCTAATGTCTGTATTACTTATCCTGATCATATTGCCACCTATTTGACAGGAACAAATCTTGTGGTTCCGCTGGAAGAACTGTTTGCAGATGAAAAATACGGTCTTTCAGGAAGCGAAGTGAGATTTGACTCGCCTGGTCAGGATGAGATTATTCCTCAGTTTTTGGAGGAGTGTTCCTTTGGCGGTCATTATTACGCAGTTCCCTATATGCGTTCTACTGAGGCCTGTTATGTAAACAAAACCTATGTGGAAGCACTGGGCTATACGTTGCCTGATGAGCTTACCTGGGATTTTATCTTTGAGGTTTCCGAGGCGGCGATGGCGACGGATGCATCAGGAAATTATGTCGTGAACGGACAGAAGGTTATGATTCCCTTCATTTATAAATCCACAGATAACATGATGATTCAGATGTTGAAGCAAAAAGGGGCCGGGTATTCCACCCAAGAGGGGGAAATATTACTTTTTAATGATACTACGAAAGAACTGCTTTTGAACATAGCAGAGCATGCCGGGACAGGCGCTTTTTCCACTTTTAAGATTTCAAGTTATCCGGCAAATTTCCTGAATGCGGGGCAGTGTATCTTTGCCATAGACTCTACAGCAGGAGCAACCTGGATGGGAACAGATGCGCCGCTCATTGATATCAGTGAAGATAAAATTGTAGAATTTGAAACGGAGGTTATGGCGATTCCGCAGTTTGATACAGATGATCCTAAGATGATATCTCAGGGACCTTCCGTTTGTATTTTTAACAAGGAGGATCCACAGGAGGTTCTGGCTTCCTGGCTGTTTACACAGTATCTGCTCAGCGATGAGGTTCAGATCGCCTATTCGGAAACGGAGGGCTATGTACCTGTAACTTCAAAGGCACAAAAATCCGCCGAATATCAGGATTATCTGTCAAGAGGCGGAGAAGATAATACCACCCACTATGAGGTCAAAATCAAGGCGGCAAAATTGCTGCTTGAAAATGTGGATCATACTTTTGTTACACCGGTATTCAATGGCTCCACCTCTCTTCGTGATGCTGCGGGACAGCTGATTGAAAACACGGTGAAAGCTGTAAGGAGAGGTCAGACGGTGGATGAGGAATTTATCAAAAAGCTTTATGATGATACATCGTCTCTGTACCGCCTTGACCAGCTTAACAGTCAGAATAATGCAGTTTCTGCTGGCAAAACTGATCTGGGAAAACTGCCGCAGACATCAGTGATCCTGTTGTCTTCGTTAGCAGCGGCATGGATTCTGATTCTTTTATACGTTGTTGTCCAGTTTGTAAAAAAGAGGAAAAATAAGCAATAATGCTATTGATTTCTCTAAAAATTAAGGTATAATTATTTCAATGTTTATTGACAGGCAATGTTTATCAATAAACAGAGTTATTGTTTACATATTTTTAATTTTGAAAGAGGAGACGAAAATGAAGAAATTTACAGCGTTACTTTTAACCCTTGCAATGGTGCTTGGTCTTGCCGGCTGTGGTTCAGCGAGTGAAAGCTCTGCGGATGCCGCAGATGTAAAGTCTGAAGGCGTTATGACATATGATGAGTATGTTGCTGCAGACCTTGATTCCGAAGTTGTAGTTGAAACCTATGTACAGGCAAAGCAGTCCTGGTGGGATAATACAGCCACTGTTTACACCCAGGATAAGGATGGTGGTTATTTCCTGTACAACATGGCATGCTCTGAGGAAGATTATGAGAAGTTGACCAAGGGAACCAAGATTAAGGTTACCGGATACAAGTCTGAATGGTCCGGTGAAGTTGAGATCATTGATGCAACCTTTGAAATTGAAGACGGAAGCTATATCGCAGAAGCAGAGGATGTTTCTTCCCTGCTTGGTACAGATGAGCTGATCAATCACCAGAACAAACTGGTAGCTTTCAAGGGTATGACAGTGGAAGCTGCAGGTCAGGATGCAGACGGAAATGACGTAGCATTCCTGTACAGCTGGGACGGTTCCGGTCAGGATGGAGATGACCTTTATTTCAATGTTTCTCTTGACGGAAATACTTACACCTTTACTGTTGAATCCTATCTGTGTGACAACACAACCGATGTTTACAACGCAGTGGAAGCTTTAAATGTCGGTGACAAGATTGATCTGGAAGGCTTTCTGTACTGGTATGAAGGTGTGAACCCTCACATCACTTCCGTGACAGCAGCAAAGTAAGAAAATAGAATAGCATAATGAAATAAAACCCTGAATGTCGGATGCCCAAAGATGCATCAGATATTCAGGGTTTTTGTTCCTTTAAATAAGCCGGGACTTGCAAATCGCGTTGGCACTTGATTTTATGAGGTGGGTTTCCTTAGAGGACAGTTTGACATGGTGATCTTGTTCTTCAGTACATTCAGTCCGCAGTCCGATAAATAATCCTGCAGAATGGGAAGGGACTGGGATGAGGTGGGACCGATGATGATCTCGCCCACAAGATCAGACAGGTGCATATTCAGCTTACCGCACATCCTGTTCAAATCCAGAGGATAATATTTCTTAATTCTCTCCGGCGATACATGATATTTAGGCTCCACTGCAAACTCATTGGAGATAAAGGGAGAAACCACCAGCCGGAATTCCCGTTCGCTTGCGAAGGAAGGATGCTTGAAAGCGGCTGACTGTACCCAGGCATCGTTCATAAGGTTCTGAAATTCGGGAAGATGCTCCGAAAATCTTTTTGACTCTTTGATCAGCTTATAAAATTCGCCTACCAGGCGATGCTCATGCATATCCTCCTGATAATACACTTCCTGTAAGGAAACTGCACCTCCTATCATTTTCTGCATAAGATCTTCATGAAAGGCAATGCACACGCCCTGTCCCAGATGACCGTATCTCTCCCACTGGGCGGCATCGTCCCTGTATTTGGAAAAGCATGCGGCATAAGCGGAATAGTGAAATTCTTCTTCCATTTCGTTTTCAAAAAAGGCCCCTGTCTTGCGGCTTTTTTCCGTTTCGCCGTCCGAATTTAATTTTTCAATGACTGCCTTACAGATACCGTTCATGAACAGCCTCATTTCCGCAGCGTCATTCATATTCAGAATATTGTTAAGTCTAAGCTCTGCACAACGGATAATTCCGTCAAAAGCGGCAAAGTCAGTATAATGATACAGCATAGTTTACCTCCACAGATCAGATATAAAGTACATCAGACAGGCATAGGTATAAACGGAATAAAAAATTCCGTCCTTATCTTTCCCTGTTTTCAGGATTTGTGTCGCTTCCTCACGGGAAAGAAGCGTAAAGCCGTCAAAGCATTCGCTCCCAACGGCACCGTCCTGGGAAAGCGCAGATAAGTCATTCAAATGGATCACTGCGCATGCAAGGGCATTGCTTTCATCGGTCATACCGGGAGAGGAAAACAGCAGCGGATTGATGATGAAAAGGGAATCTTCTTTCGTAATCTCAAGCCCGGTTTCCTCTTTGATCTCTCTTTTTGCAGCAGTCAGAATGGGATTTTCCATATCAGCGTCTTCAGGATCTAAAAGCCCTGCGGGAGGACTTAAAAGGAACTGCCCTGCGGGATAGCGGTATTCCCTGGAAAGAAGCAGCTTTGATTCCTCTTTTTTTACTTTGAGAATGACGGCGCATGTCACCGCATCGGGAAGCATGGCGCGGAATTCTTCATCCGACTTGATTGCTGTGATATTATCAAGTGGTCTTCTGGTAGCATCATAGTAGTGCTTGTCTGTTTCATATTGAAGGTCAAAGACCTTTATGAATTTGGAGTCAAATAAGGGTTTGACGTTTCCCTTGTTGATGGTGGGTTTCATATGCGTTTCCTTTCTGACAGCAGCAGTCCCCTAATTTACGTCCTTCTTCTCTCATCTTCCAAAATATGGTCTTGTATGCAGTGCTCAATTGCGTCATTCAGGGCAGCTTTTATGAAGAACTGATAGTGGAGGAGCTTACAGAACAAATTGATGATATGGAGTATGAGTCTTATTGGAGCCGGGCTAATATTTAAGCGGGCTTTCGATTCTTTTTTAAGCGGAGACGGAGGGATTCGAACCCTCGTGCCCCGGAGGGCTAACGCATTTCGAGTGCGCCCCGTTATGACCGCTTCGATACGTCTCCGTTTACTCTCCCTATTATACTGGTTAAAAATAGTCAAGTCAATAATCAGAATGTGTGATTGCAAACACATTCTTTTTATCATATAATCATTTTGTAACAGTTCAGCCATGCATAAGCACAAACACAAAAATGTGCTTGCACATTTTTGTGTTTGTGCTTATGCATGGACTGAGCGCCTGCTAATGAGCAAAGTTAGCTGCGAAGCAGCGGGAAAGCACCGAAGGTGCGACTTTGCGAATGGCGCGGCTGAACTGTTATGTCCTTTTAAAGGGCTAAAACCGAAATAACATAACAAATTGACGGAGGAAAGCATGATATGATCAATGTACTTGAAGGCGGGGCTTATCTGGTGAACGGCACGGAAATTATTCCGGATACATCGGAAGCGCCTGCAGCGGTTAAAAGTAAGACAGGAAAAGATATTTCCAAAGAGGAAGCGAAGAAGGGCACCATTGCCTACGGAATCTTAGAAAGTCACAATACTTCCGGCAATATGGAGAAGCTGAAAATCAAGTTTGACAAGCTGACCTCCCATGATATTACCTTTGTAGGTATCATTCAGACAGCAAGGGCATCGGGACTGGAAAAGTTTCCGGTTCCTTACGTGCTGACCAACTGCCACAATTCTCTTTGTGCGGTTGGAGGAACCATCAATGAAGATGATCACATGTTTGGACTGACCTGTGCGAAAAAATATGGCGGTGTCTATGTTCCCCCTCATCAGGCAGTCATTCATCAATATGCAAGAGAAATGCTCTCCGGCGGCGGCAAGATGATCCTCGGCTCTGACTCTCATACCCGCTATGGCGCTCTCGGAACCATGGCAATGGGTGAAGGAGGTCCTGAGCTTGTAAAACAGCTTTTAAATCAGACTTATGATATCAATATGCCGGGTGTTGTGGGTGTTTATCTGACAGGAGAACCCGTGAAGGGGGTAGGACCTCAGGATGTGGCGCTTGCCATTATCGGAGAAGTATTCGGAAACGGTTATGTGAAAAATAAGGTCATGGAATTTGTGGGTCCCGGTGTCAGCTCTTTAAGTGCAGATTTCCGTATCGGCATCGATGTTATGACCACAGAGACTACCTGCTTATCCTCTATTTGGAGAACAGATGATGAAATCAAGGAGTTTTATGATATTCACGGAAGAAGCGGCGATTACAAAGAATTGAATCCCGGTGAGGTGGCTTATTATGACGGCATGATCACCATTGATTTAAGCACGGTGAAACCCATGATTGCAATGCCTTTCCATCCCAGCAACACCTATACCATCGAGGAACTGAATGCAAATCTTATGGATATCCTTGACGATGTGGAGAAAAAGGCAGCCGTTTCTCTGGACGGAGCGGTTGATTTTACTCTGAAAAATAAGGTGAAGAACGGTAAGCTTCTGGTTGATCAGGGTATCATTGCAGGCTGTGCAGGCGGCGGTTTTGAAAATATCTGCGCGGCAGCTGATATCATGAAGGGAAGCTATATAGGCTCAGACGGATTTACCTTAAGTGTCTATCCTGCTTCCATGCCGGTTTATATGGAGCTTGTTAAGAATGGCTGTGCAGCTACATTGCTGGAAACAGGCGCTGTCATGAAGACGGCATTCTGCGGTCCCTGCTTTGGCGCCGGAGATACCCCTGCCAACAATGCCTTCAGTATCCGCCACTCCACCAGAAACTTCCCTAACAGAGAAGGCTCCAAATTGCAGAGCGGACAGATTGCTTCCGTTGCTCTTATGGATGCACGTTCCATTGCAGCTACGGCAGCAAACAAAGGTGTGCTTACAGCAGCTACCGAGTTTGACGGAACCATCGGCAAATATAAATATCATTTTGATTCTAATATATATGCGAACCGCGTCTTTGACTCTAAGGGCGTGGCAGATCCTTCTGTCCAGATTCAGTTTGGTCCCAATATCAAGGACTGGCCGGCGATGACAGAGCTTCCGGAAAATCTGGTGCTTCGTGTGGTATCCGAGATTCATGATCCTGTCACCACCACGGACGAGCTGATTCCTTCCGGGGAAACCTCTTCTTATCGTTCCAATCCTCTGGGACTGGCAGAATTCACCTTGTCCAGAAAGGATCCTGCTTACGTGGGTCTTGCCAAGGACATACAGGTTGCCCAGAAGGCAGTTATGGAAGGCAAATGTCCTGTGGAAGCAAAGCCGGAATTAAAGCCGGTTATGGATGTGATTAAAAAGGAATATCCCGAAGTAGGCAAGGGCAATACAGGGTTTGGTTCCACTATTTTTGCGGTCAAGCCCGGTGACGGTTCTGCAAGAGAACAGGCAGCTTCCTGCCAGAAGGTACTGGGAGGCTGGGCAAACATTGCCAACGAATATGCCACCAAGAGGTACCGTTCCAACCTGATCAACTGGGGTATGCTTCCTTTCCTGATTGATGAGGGTAAGCTTCCCTTTAAGAATAAAGATTATCTGTTCTTCCCCGGTATCCGCAAGGCAGTGGAGGAAAAAGCAGAGGAGATCAAAGGTTATCAGGTAGGTGAAGATTCTTTAAAGGAATTTACCGTAAGGCTTGGTGAGCTGACCGATGAGGAACGGAAGATTATTCTGGATGGGTGCCTGATCAATTATAATCGTGTAAGCTAAAGAATTTCATATTTAATCCGATATATAATGTGCAGGGCAGTGATCGGGGCCGGATGGCTGCCCCAACATAAATACAGTTTAACCACGGATGGTATTTTTAGAGGCAATAAACTTAAAATACCATCCGTTTTGTTTTCCCCCAAAAAGAAGGTGCACTTTTTGCACCGACATTTGATGCGCGCAAATGATATCGATATCAGAAAACAGAGGTTAAACAGTAAAGGAGGCTAAATGCGAATTGATTCCAGTGTAATAGGAATGGAATCCGAAAGAACATATTCTTCCGTATCGGGAAGAGTATCAAAACTTACAATCACAGAGGGAAGGCAGGATCTTGCGGATGGAACCGGCAGCCTGTTCGGAAATCTGTTGCAGCCTGAAGAGGAAGATGCAGGGCAGGCGAAAGAAAAAGAAAACCCTGAAGATTTTTTGACGCAGACGATGGAGGAAATGCGCGCAAAACTACTGAGACGTACAGGCAGTATCCGTATTCCCGAAATCGAAGAAACCAGAAGACATCTGTACAGTATCAGACAGCAGTGCCTGGACTTTCTTATGGACCTGTTGTTTTTCGGGAGAAGAAGCTTCCAAAACGAAAGCTATGAAAGTACTTCACAAAGCATGGATTCCGGGGAAGCCGGTATGCAGTCTGTGATAGAAAAACTGGTATCTCCTGTTTCATCAAATATGCGGACTTTTACCTTCAGCAGGCAGTATTATTATGAAGAGACAGAAACTACTTCATATACGACACAGGGAACAGTGAAGTGTGCAGACGGACGGGAAATCAGTTTTAACCTGAATTTGAATATGAGCCGCAGTTTTCAGGAATATTATGAAGAGAATTATGCTGTGATAGAAGCATCCATGTGTGATCCTCTTGTTATCAATTTAGACGGCAATATTGCAGAACTGTCGGACCAGACCTTCTATTTTGATATCGATGGGGATGGAGAAAAGGATGAGATCAGCAGACTTTCAGAAGGAAGCGGATATCTTGCCCTTGATAAAAATGGTGATGGGATGATCAATGACGGAACGGAACTGTTTGGAACTGCATCCGGCAACGGCTTTGCGGATCTTGCAGAATATGATTCTGACGGTAACGGTTTTATCGATGAAGGAGATGATATCTGGAATAAGCTGAAGATCTGGACCATGGATGAGAATGGAAACGAACAGCTTATTTCACTCTCTGAAAAAGGAGTGGGCGCTATCTGCCTTCAGAACATATCCACTGATTTTTCCCTGACAGGGCAGGATAATTATACCAAAGGGATGATCCGCAACACGGGCTTTTTCCTGTATGAAAACGGAACGGCAGGAAGCATCCAGCATGTGGATGTTGCCAAATACAGTCAGGCTGTATAGGGTGGTCTGACGGTATATTGACAGATACTCTTACATAGAATGTGTAAGAGGTGATTTATGAATAAACTTAGAGTCTTTCGAAATGTCGGCAAAAGGAGGAAACCATATGGTTATGGCAGCCTCCTTTTGTTTTTTCTTTTTCTTCCCTACATCATAACTGTTATGTTCGGAAACGATAAAGAAACAGAACCGGATGAAGAAAATCTGATGATCATAGAGCAATTAAAAGAAAGTCATTATACGGTGATTAATGAAACTGCTGTGGGAACGGAAAGCATACCCCTTGAACTTTATGTGGCTGATAAGCTCATGAGAACCATGGAGGAAGGCTATGAAGCGGAGGCGCTAAAGGCACAGGCGGTTCTTTTACGGGCGGAGCTGATTCCTGATGAAGGGATGAGCATTACGGTTTCTGATGAGTTCTATGGAAAAAAGGAAATTCAAAAAGAGTATTTAATAGCGGTGCTGCAGACCAGAGGGATCTATCCGGAATATGACGGAAAACCTGTTTATGGAGCATATTGTAAAGTGAGTAACGGAAGAACCAGGTCAGCAAAGGAGGTACTTTTGTCTGATGATTATCCTTATCTTGTGGGAGCAGTCTGCGACAGAGAGTTCCTTTCCGAAGAATATGCAGCTTCCTTTTCTTTTGAGGAACAGAAATTTCAGAAAATCTATGAAAAAATCGAGGGCACAACGCCTGAGGAAAGTATGATGGAAAAGGCAAAAGAGGACGGCAGGTATGAGGAAAAGGATGAAATGACCATAATCAGGGACAGTGCAGGATATGTGCTTTTTTTTCTGTATCAGGATAAGTGGGTATCGGGAGAACAACTGCGGTATGCTCTGGAACTTTCATCAGCTTCTTTTCAGGTAGAAAAGCAGGGAAAGGAATTGGTATTTCAATGTAAGGGCGTCGGACACGGCCTTGGATTAAGCCAGTTTGCTGCAAATGAAATGGCACTTGACGGAAAAAATTACATAGAAATTCTGGAATATTTTTTTAAAGGAGTTCAATTTGACAAAATAGAATAAAAAGCTTTCTTTTCATGAAACAAATACTTATGTATAAGTGTGGAAATAATGGGTAAAACTATCCATGAGAAAATGATTCCTAAAAATATACATCAAAAAGATTGGAGAGATATAAGATGAGAAGAAAAGTGAAAAGAAGAGGCTTTTCAAAAGAGCAGATCATTATGGCAGCTTCCTCTGTCATGGTGCTGGGAGCTTTGACTGCTGCAGGAATTTTTATGCGGCAGGACAATAGTACGGAAGATCAGGGATATGTTGTGGATTTAAGTGAGATTGAGAACAGCACGGTATCAGAAGACGGAGAGGTGAAGGTTACGGAGAATGCGGCAGGTGATGCTGTTACTGCGGATGATCTGGATTATGATCCCTATTTTCAGGAAACGAACTCGATGAATGTGGAAAATCCTGACTTGTCAGAAAGCGAAAGCATGTCCGAAGGTGTGGAAGAAGCCAGAGCACAGATAGAGGATGCGGTTGTGGAAGATGAGGCAGCAGCTGCAGTTATAGAAAATACGGATGCAGACGAACCGGCCATTTCCACTGCTATGCAGCCAACTCTTTCTTTTGGGGACGATGATCCCCTTGTATGGCCTGTAGTGGGGAATATTCTGATCAATTACAGTATGGATAAGACGATTTATTTCCCGACTCTTGACCAGTACAAATATAATCCTGCCATTGTGATCCAGGCAAATGAAGGAGATATGATCACGGCAGCGGCAGCAGGCAAGGTCACATCTGTCTTTACAGATCCCCAGATTGGTAACGGGATTACCATGGAACTGGGTAACGGCTATGAGATTACCTACGGACAGCTGGAAGGAATTCTGGTTTCCGAGGGAAGTTATGTTTCCATGGGTGATATGATCGCCCAGGTGGCGGCACCTACCAAATATTACAGCGTGGAAGGGACCAATGTTTACTTTAAGCTTACCAAGGATGGGGAGCCTGTCAATCCCATGACCAGATTGAACTAAAGGAAGGGTGTAGAACAACAGATGCTGTATATTATCGGTGGAAAAGTCATGACTATGGAAGGCAATGTCTGGGAAAATGGCTATCTTGTAATTGAAAACGGAAAAATTAAGGAACTGGGGCCTGTGCAGGCAGGAACCCCGGTTTCTTCTATATGGAGAAAGGAGCAGGTGATTGATGCCACAGGCTGTATTGTCATGCCGGGACTGATAGAGGCTCACTGTCATATGGGGATCACAGAAGAAAAAAAGGGAATGGAAGGGGATGATTGTAATGAAACGGTAAATCCCATTACGCCCTTCCTCAGAGCCATTGATGCCATTAATCCCATGGATGCGGCTTTTGATGATGCTGTGAGGGCAGGGATCACTTCTGCCATGATCGGGCCGGGAAGCTCCAATGTGGTGGGAGGAACCTTTGCCTTTGTAAAGACTCACGGAAGAAGCATTGACAAGCTGGTAGTTAAGGAGCCTGCGGCTATGAAGGTAGCATTTGGAGAAAATCCCAAGGTAAATTACAGCGGACAGAATAAATCCCCCTCGACAAGGATGGCAATTGCATCCATGCTTCGAGAGGAGCTTTTTAAAGCAAAGCAGTATCAGGAAAAAAAACAAAAGGGGATGGGGCTTTCAGAACAGGATTTCAGACTGGAGTGCTGGCTTCCTGTACTGGAGGGTAAAATTCCTTTAAAGGCCCATGTACACCGGGCAGACGATATCCTGACGGCAATCAGAATAGGTAAAGAATTTGGTCTGTCCATGACGCTGGATCATTGCAGCGAGGGACATCTGATTGCAGAAGAAGTGAAGGAATCCGGTTTTCCTGCCATTGTAGGTCCTGATCTTGCAAGCAGAAATAAGATTGAAGTACAGAATATGGCATTTAAAACCGTAGGTATCTTAAATGAGGCAGGTGTAAAGACTGCCATTACCACAGATCATCCGGTGTCTTTGATTCAGGCGCTGCCTCTCTGTGCAGGGCTCGCAGTCAAGTCAGGAATGAAGGAGGAAGAGGCCCTTAAATCCATTACCATCTATGCAGCCCAGATCTGCAAAGTAGATGACAGAGTAGGAAGTCTTAAGGCAGGAAAGGATGCAGATATTGCTGTTTTTAACGGAAATCCACTGGAAATTGCCACTAAAACCATGTGCACTATAGTTGATGGCAAAATCATATATGCGGATGATACTTTTAAATGTCCTTTACCTGACATAAAAAAACAGGTATAATCTAAGAGATAATAATGGCTGTTTTTGGGAGGAAAGGTTTTGCGAAAGCAGATGGTCTTGCTTACCCTTTTTTGCGTAATTCTGTTTACAGGGTGCAACAGGGCAGAGGTACAGGAAGAAAAAGGCATGGATGATTTTACCAGTATGGAGAAAGAAGCAGATCTTTCTTATGAAGTACCGGTAAGCACCCCGGGTATCCTGATCGATCAGCTCGGATATATGACAGAGAGTGCGAAGGTCGCTGTCTTTATGGGAGAAAAAATACCGGACCAATTTCATGTGGTGAATGAAAATACAGGTGAAACAGTATATACAGGGATTCCGGAAGAGAGAGGAAATAATGAAAAATCTTCGGAATATATTAGTTATGGAGATTTTACCGTGCTGACGGAACCTGGAACTTATTACATAGAGGCACCGGTGCTTGGCAGATCTTATTCCTTCGTGATAGCAGAGGATGTTTATGATACTGTTTTCAGGGAAGCCTGTAAGCAATATTATTATAACCGCTGCGGTATGACATTGACTACCCAGTATGCCGGTGAGAATGCGCACAATGCCTGCCATACAGGTAAGGCAGTCCTTCGGGAGGACATCTCAGTCAGTCTTGATGTGACGGGAGGCTGGCATCAGGATGAAAAGGGGCAAAAGGATGTTATTACAGCAGCAAGGACAATGTCCGTTATGATGCTGGCTTATGAACTATATGGGGAATCCTTTGGAGATGATACAGGCATTCCGGAAAGCGGAAACAATATACCGGATATTCTGGATGAGATCAGATATGAAGTGGAATGGCTCCTTAAAATGCAGGATCAGGAAACGGGAGCGGTTTATGAAGGATTAACAATTTATCAGCAAAGTGGCAACAATAAGACAACGGATATTTATGTGGAACCGGCAAGTGCTGAAGCAGAAAGGGCTTTTGCCATGGCAATTGCCAAATTCAGTTATCTGTATCAGTATTATGATACGGAATATGCCACTTCCTGCCTGAAAGCCGCAGATCGCGCTTTTAAGCACGCGGAGCTGGATGAAAATACGGAAAAGGATGAATGGGGGTTTGCGGCGGCAGCAGAGCTGTATCGTGCAGCGGGTCAGGCATCTTACCAGAAGTACATTACAGAATATCTTACTACGGTAAAATTTGGAGAGGAAAAGAGCGAGATTACTCTTCTTGGCTGTGTGACTTATATAGCAACAAAGCAGCCGGTAAATATTACCTTATGTGAAAAAGTAATGAATATGCTGATGGATCAGGCGGAGAGTATTTCTGAGGTGGCAAGAAACTCTGTTTATCTGACAGAGGGAAACGGTCTGCAGGATAATAATGAACTGCTGATGGATGTAATGTATCTTACGGTGGTAGATCATATTATTTCCAATCATGAATATGAAACCATGATAGAAAATTATCTGCACTACTTTCTGGGAAGAAATGACAAAGCTGTCAGTTATATAGATGGCGTGGGAGAGAATACTTATGTGGATATCGGAAGTAACGTGGGGATCATGAAGCAGTTTGAGGCAGACAGTAAGCTGATCTTTATGCTCAGTGAAATTGTAAGATAACAGTAAAGAGCAGTTTTTGCAAGACGCCCGGCACCATATCCCCTTTTCGGATAAAAACAGAGGTCTTAGAATAGAAAAGTCATAAATTTGGCAGAATGTGAGGAAAATGAAATGAAAATAGCAGTACTGGCAGGAGGCATCAGCACGGAGCGGGATGTTTCCCTGATTTCCGGAGCTATGATTTATCATGCTTTGAAAGCAAATGGACATCAGGTAATTCTTCTTGATGTATATCTTGGCTACAATAAGAATGACATTGATGTCATTTTTGATAAAGAAGAAGACTGGGCAAAAGAGATTACCGGTATTTCCGAAAAGAATCCTGATATTGAGCAGGTGAAAGCCCTGCGTCCTGATGGAGCAAAAAACTTCTTTGGGCCCAATGTCATTGCCATCTGCCAGGCGGCAGATGTGGTGTTTATGGCGCTTCACGGAGAAAACGGAGAGAACGGAAAGATTCAGGCCTGCTTTGATTTGATGGGAATTACCTATACAGGTACCGATTATGTAAGCTCGGCTATCTGTATGAACAAGGGGATTACCAAGGATATTTTTGCCAGCCATCATATTCCGACGCCCTATGGCATTCGCCTGAAAAAGGGAGAAAAGCAGGAACAACAGTTTCCTTTCCCATGTATTGTGAAAGCCTGCTGCGGCGGGTCCAGTGTAGGCGTTGGCATTGCGCATAAGAAAGAAGAATATGAGGATGCCTTAAAGGAGGCATTCCGCTATGATGATGAGGTTATTGTGGAGCAGTACATTAAGGGGCGGGAATTCTCTGTGGGCGTTATGGACGGAAGGGCTCTGCCGGTGATCGAAATCGCACCTCTTCAGGGCTTCTATGATTATAAGAACAAATATCAGGCAGGTTCTACCATCGAAACCTGCCCGGCACAGCTTTCCCGGGAAAAGACAGAAGAAATGCAGGGGTATGCTGAGGCCGCCTATAAAGCGCTCCGCCTGAAAAATTATGCAAGGATGGATTTTATGATGGGAGAAGCAGGGGATATCTACTGCCTGGAAGCCAATACCCTTCCGGGAATGACCCCTACCTCACTGCTTCCTCAGGAAGCGGCTGCAGAGGGAGTCAGCTTTGGGGAACTCTGTGAAAAAATTATTGCGGCCGCGCTGCGGTAGAAAGATATGGTAAGAATAGATGAAAAATATGACACTTGAGGCTATGGCGAAAGCCTGCAGGGGCGAGCTATGTGGAAACAGGAAAGAGAGCAAAGAGGCTTCCTGTGTGGTGATCGATTCCAGAAAAATAGAAAAAGACGGTGTCTTTATTGCCACCAGAGGGGAAAGGGTGGACGGCCATGACTTTATTCCCCAGGTGGCAGAAAAGGGTGCCCTGGCGGTGGTCTGTGAAAAAAGACCGGAAGGTTGTGATATTCCATATATCCTGGTAAAGGACTCCTTTCAGGCTTTGAAGGATCTTGCGGAGTTTTACAGACAGCAGTTATCCATTCCCGTTATAGGAATTACGGGGAGCGTGGGTAAGACCAGCACCAAGGAAATGATCGCATCGGTGCTTTCTGAAAAGTTCTGCATTCTGAAAACGGAAGGAAACTTTAATAATGAAGTGGGTCTTCCGCTTACCGTTTTGCGGATCCGGAAAGAACATGAGGCAGCAGTTCTGGAAATGGGTATCAGTAACTTTGGAGAGATGCACAGACTGAGCAAAATTGCAAGACCTGACATATGTGTCATGACTAATATCGGACAGTGCCATCTTGAGAATTTAGGTTCCCGTGAGGGTATTTTGAAGGCTAAGTCCGAAATTTTCGATTATATGAATCCCGAGGGATACATTTTTGTGAACGGGGATGATGATATGCTTCTTCGCGTGAAAGGAAAGGGCAGCCATAGTCCGGTTCATTTTGGATTGAATCCTGTCAATGAGGTATTTGCTTCCGATGTTATGAACAGGGGACTGCTTGGTTCTCATGCAGTGATACATATGGGACTTTCCGTTTTCCCGGTGGAGATTCCCCTGCCTGGAGTTCATATGGTAAATAATGCTTTGGCAGCAGCGGCTGTAGGAAATTGTCTGGGGCTCACCAAGGAACAGATTCAGGCAGGTATTTCCAAAGTAGAGGCAGTGGGAGGCAGAAGTCATGTGATGTCTCTTCCTTCCTATACGGTGATTGATGACTGTTACAATGCCAATCCCGTTTCCATGAAGGCGGCAATTGATCTTCTTACCATGGCACTTGGCAGGAAGGTGGCAATCCTTGGGGATATGTTTGAACTTGGCGAGAGAGAAAAGGAACTTCATGCAGAAGTAGGCGCTTATGCCATGGAAAAAGAAATTGATACGATGATCTGTGTGGGAGAACTTTCAGAATTTATGTATAAAGCAGCCTGCCGGGTTAATAAAAAAAGTGAAGTTCATTATTTTGCGACAAGAGAGGAAATGCTTGCCTCTCTGAAGAAAATATTAAAGCCGGGGGACAGTATTCTGGTGAAGGCTTCGCATAGTATGCAGTTTGAAAAGGTTGTAGAGTTTTTAGCTGCTTTATAATTTTAGAAACGAAAGGAAAAATAACATGATACGATTTATTTTAGTTGTTTTTTTTGTGGTTTTATTTTTAGTCTGCAGCATACCTGTTTTAATTGTGGAATGGATCATCGGCAAGTTCAATATGGACTTAAAAAGCAGAAGCTCCCTTGCTATCGTACAGTGGGCTTTTAAAGGTGTTCTGCTGCTGTCAGGTACAAAGGTCATCGTAAGAGGTGAAGAAAACGTGCCAAAGGATGAGCCGGTTCTTTATATCGGAAATCACAGAAGCTATTTTGATATTGTAATCACCTACAGCCGCGTACCCAGGCTTACCGGTTACATTGCCAAGAAGGAAATGCTGAAATGGCCGCTTCTTGTGAACTGGATGAAGAATCTTCACTGTCTGTTCCTTGACAGAAAGGATGTAAAGCAGGGACTGAAGGTTATTCTTACGGCAATCGAAAAGGTGAAAGCGGGCATTTCCATTTGTATTTTCCCGGAAGGAACCAGAAACAGGGTTAATCATACTTTTATGGAATTTCATGAGGGAAGCTTTAAAATTGCAGCCAAGTCGGGTTGCGCTATAATGCCCATGACAATTTACAATTCCGCATCCATTTTTGAGGATCATATTCCGAAGATTCGAAAAACAGAGGTCATTGTTGAATACGGAAAGCCTTTTTATATCAAGGACCTGCCCAAAGAAGAGCAAAAGAGAGCAGGCGCATATACCAGAAATATGATTATGGAAACGTATGAAAAGATCAAAGCAGAGCAAGAGGCTTGAAATATCCATGTACAACCGGATTAAACTTTGCTACAATGTGAAATATCGGAAGAAAACCAAGCACGAGCGAAGCGAAGTATTTGGTTTTATCCGATATTTCAGCGAAAAAATCGGGAAGCAGCGAAACTGCGCAAATGCGAAGCATTTGGATTTTTGAGCTTGATGGAAGGAAATCAGGCAAATGCGAAGCATTTGGATTTTTGAGCTTGATGGAAGGAAAACCAAGCACGAGCGAAGGAGATAGAATCAGAATGGACAAAATTGCAGTCTTAATTCCATGCTATAATGAAGAGAAAACCATTGCAAAGGTAGTGGCTGATGCCAAAGCAGCTCTTCCTGATGCAGTGATCTATGTATATGATAACAATTCCACGGACCGCACTGCAGAGCTTGCGAAAGCTGCGGGAGCTGTAATCCGCCATGAGTATGTGCAGGGTAAAGGCAATGTGATCCGCAGAATGTTCCGTGAAATTGAGGCAAGGTGTTATATCATGGTGGACGGTGATGATACCTATCCCATGGAATTTGCTCCTGAAATGGTAGACAAGGTTTTGAACCATAATGCGGACATGGTGGTTGGTGACAGGCTTTCTTCCACTTATTTTTCGGAGAATAAACGTCCCTTCCACAACATGGGGAATTCGCTGGTGCGTTCCAGTATCAATCATCTTTTTCACTGTGATGTCAAGGACATTATGACAGGGTTCCGTGCTTTCAGCTATGGATTCGTGAAGACATTTCCTGTGCTCTCCAAGGGCTTTGAAATTGAAACGGAAATGACCATCCATGCGGTCTATAATCAGATGCAGATTGATAATGTGATCGTGGATTACAGGGACAGACCGGAGGGCAGTGTTTCCAAGCTGAATACGTATTCGGACGGATTTAGGGTGCTTGGTACTATCTTCCGGCTTTACCGGGATTACAAGCCTTTTGGATTTTTCAGTATTTTTGCTCTTTTGCTGGCAGTGATTTCTATTCTGTTTTTTATTCCGGTTCTGTTTGAGTATTTTGCCACAGGGCTGGTATTGAAGTTCCCGACGCTGATCGTATGCGGATTTGTGATGATGGCGGCAATTCAGTCGTTCTTTGCGGGACTGATGCTTTCCAATATGGCACAGAAAAACAGAAGAGATTTTGAATATCGTTATACCCTTGTTTGCGAGAAAGAGAGAAGACAGCGGGAGGAAGAGTAAATATTGAAAAAAATAGCAGAGAAATGGTATCTGATTGCTGCGGCAGGATTTATTCTGTTCGCAGCGCTTGTATTTTGTATTTTCGGGGAGAGCAGTATTATTTCGGTACATGACAATCTGGATCTGTTCATTGCACAGTTCCAGATGCTGAAAAATACAGACTCCTTTTTTCAGCATGGCGTGGATGTGCCGTTCCTTGGAGGAATCAGCCGGGACAATCTTCCATCGGAATTTTCTCTTTATACCATGCTTTTTATGATTCTGCCGTCCTACCAGGCTTATATAGCAGGCTATCTTTTAAAGATAGTGATTGCTGTTTTTTCTTCTGTGCTTCTTGCCAGGGATTTCTGTGGGGATAGATACGAAAAATACCGTCCTCTCGTATATATGACAGGTCTTGCCTACGGGATTCTGAATGTATTTCCGGCTTTCGGCATTCCTTTTGCTTCCATTCCCCTGGTGGTGTATCTTGTGAGGAAAATATACAGGACACCTTCCCCAAAGTGGTATGTGGCATTGTTTTTTTATCCGCTGCTTTCCTATTTTTCCTATTTTGGTTTGTTTATTCTGGCTTATATGGCAGTATCTCTTATCTGGCTGTGGATGAAAGACAAAAAGTTCCCCTTAAGAATCCTGACTGCCATCCTGGTATTGTCTGTAGGCTGTATTGTCTGTGAATACAGGCTTTTTGGCGTTATGCTGTTTGGAGAAGAGGAGACCATCCGCTCTACCATGGAGGCGGGAAGCTTCGGAGCGGGAGAAATTATCAGTACCATTTTTGAAGGCTTTACGCAGGGTATGTTTCATGCGGAAAGTCTGCATACTTATCTTGTCATGCCGGTGTGCCTTTTATATTTCCTGTATCTGAATATCACCTACCTAAAGAATAAAAACGGGAAAGCTATCTTCCACGATGTATTTAATCTGCTGATGCTGGTTCTGGTATTTAACAGTGTGGTCTATGGGATTTACTATTTTGAACCTTTCCGCAATCTGATAGAAACGATCTGTCCTCCTTTGACGGGCTGGCAGTTTAACCGCACCATCTTTTTCAATCCCTTTGTGTGGTATGCGTCCTTTTTCCTGGTTTTAAAGAGAATGTATGATGCAGATAAGAAGCTTTTGAGGTATGCAGCCAACGGGCTGTCTGTTCTGGCGGTGCTTATCATTGTGCTTTCCGGCACAAGGTATAACGATTTATATCATACCTGCCAGGCAAAGGCATATGAGCTTCTCAAGGGAAAGCAGTCCAATGATTTAAGTTATGAAGAGTTTTATTCAACAGAACTTTTCGAGAAGGCAAAGGAGGATCTGCAGTATTGCGGTCAATGGTCGGCGGCCTACGGCTTTCATCCGGCAATTCTTGAATACAATGATATTGCTACTGTTGACGGATATCTTGGATTTTATGAGCAGTATTATAAGGAGGCTTTTGGCAAGGTCATTGAGCCGGCGCTTGAGAGGGTGCCGGAGACAAAGGAATACTTTGATACCTGGGGAGCCAGAGCGTATCTTTATTCAGGAACCGATCTGTCCATTGTGGCGGCGGTTAGGGATTATCAGGTCACGGATCATGATATTTATATTGATATTGATGCGTTTAAGGCTATCGGAGGCAGATATATTTTCTCCAGAATTGAGATTTCCAACGACGAGGAAGCGGGGCTTACTCTGGCAGGCGTTTATACGGACGACAGTTCACCGTATACTCTGTATGTTTATCAGACGAGTTCCAGGTATCAGTCTAAGGAGCATTCCAACCTTACTTTTGATGAGATGAAGGGACTTTCTTATGATCAGGACAGACTGAATGAAGAGATTGAAGAAATTGTATCCCTCGCGGAAACTGCTATGGAGAGTGGAGAAGCGGCAGAAGAGGAAAGAGTTCTTGCTCTTTACGAGGATATGATTGATCAGGTGACTAAGGCAGATACTTGTTATAGGATGGCAGAAATAGATTACTATCAGAATGTGTTTGACAAGGAAGCCGGAGAGCGGATGCAGGAAGCTCTTGAAGATGTCATGGACGTGAAGAATCAATCCTACAGTGCACTTGCCCAGGTATGCAGGTCCCCTTATAAAGAGACTATGGAAACCGTTCTGGAGAGTGCTGTAGTGGAAAACCTTGCGGAATATGAAGAGATGTCAGAGGAAGAAAAGGAATTTTATCTGAAAGAAAACAGTCTGGAGCAGGAATATGAGCAGGCGTCACAGGAGGATTATATTTTTGAGTATGATGGCGAAATATGGACGTTTGAACGCTTTGTAAACGAATGTGACCGGCTTGAGCATGATGCTTATATTGACATTTATCAGGGATTATATAAAGAAAAGAACAGTGTTCTTGCGGAAATCTATCTGGAGCTTGTAAGGCTGCGCAATGAAAGGGCAGTCATGGAGGGATATGAAAACTTTGCAGAATATGCTTATGATGCCCTTTATGTAAGAGATTATTCCCTTGAGGATGCGCAGGAGTTATTTACAGAGATCAAAAAGAGTGTTGTGCCAGCCCTTTATGATGCATATGACATTTATTATTCCATGGATTTTTCACCACTTTATGATTTGCCGGAAACCACGGCAAAAGAGCGGCTTGCCCAAATAGGACTTTATTTGGATGAGGTGGATCCGGAGCTGAAAGAAAGCTTTGACTATATGGAAAAATATCAGCTGTATGATATGGATGCCAGTGATGGAAAAGCAGATATGGGATTTACGGTTAAGCTTCCTTACTATAATGATGTGTATATTTTTGACTCTCCGTATGATCATTACTACGATTATACAACAGCAATACATGAATTCGGACATTACAACTATATGTTCCACAATACAGAGGATATTCTGTTGGAGCAGAATAATATTGATGTAGAAGAAATTCATTCGCAGGGCCTTGAGATGCTTTACTGTGAATATGATGATAAAATTTTGGAGGGAGAAGCAGGAAACCTGTTCCGGTTTATTGAAGTGTACCAGATGGCAGAGAATACTGTGCAGTCATCACTGGTTTCCGAGTTTGAAATCCAGGTGTATAAAAATCCGAATATGGGGCTGGAGGATTTAAATAAACTGTATTATAATCTTTCAAGAAAGTACGGGATCTATTATGACAGCAGTATAACAGAGGTCTATTCCTGGGTGGATACCTCTCATATTTTCAGTTCTCCCTGCTATTTTATCGGATATGCAACCTCGGCTTTCTCAAGTCTTGATCTTTTGATACTTTCGGAGGAAAACAGATATGAAGCGGTAGAAAAGTATATGGAACTGACCACGCTTCCGTCCTATTTGCCTTACTGTGCAGCTGTGGAATCTGTGGGGCTGAGGGATATCTTTGAAACAGGAGTGCCGGAGGAAATTATAGAGGAAACGGTGGATATTTTGATAAAATACCGGGATGCCGATTGAAAATCGATTTCCGTTGAGACAGATAAAAACAGGCGGTAAGCATTTACCGCCTGCTGTATTTTTAAAACTGCTTCTGTATTATAATTCTCCCTTTTTATATCTGGATAAGATTCTTTGAATACGTTCATTGGGATTCAGAAGATCACTGATAGATGCATCATGGTTCAGGGTATCGATCAGGTAGGCGATATACTTACTCATATCGCAGTTGATATACCATTCTCTGGAAAGAAGCTCAGGAGTCTGGTAAATCAGGTTAGTAGTGAGTACTCTGTCAATCACGCCGCTTTCGTAAGCTTTATCAAAACGCTCCAGACCGTTGGTGAACAGACCAAAAGAAGCGCAGATAAAAATCTTTCCTGCCTTACGCTCTTTTAATGCAGTAGCAACCTCAATCACACTTTCTCCGGAAGAAATCATATCGTCGATAATGATCATATCCTTACCTTCCACGGAAGAACCGAGAAATTCGTGGGCAACGATGGGATTGCGTCCGTCTACAACTCTGGTGTAGTCGCGTCTTTTGTAGAACATACCCATATCAAGCCCCAGGACATTTGCCATATAAATGGCACGGCTCATACCGCCTTCGTCGGGACTGATGACCATCATGTGGTCAGAATCAAGCTGCAGATTCTTTACATTTTTAAGAAGACCCTTTATGAACTGATAGGTAGGCTGTACCGTTTCAAAGCCATGCAAAGGAATGGCGTTCTGAACTCTGGGATCATGGGCATCAAAAGTGATAATGTTATCCACACCCATACGGACCATTTCCTGAAGAGCCAGGGCACAGTCAAGGGATTCTCTTGCTGTCCGCTTATGCTGTCTGCTTTCATAAAGGAAAGGCATAATAACGGTAATTCTTCGGGCCTTACCGCCAACTGCGGCGATAATTCTTTTTAAATCCTGATAATGGTCATCAGGGGACATATGATTTTCATGTCCGCAGAGGGAATAAGTCAGACTGTAATTTGCCACATCTACAAGAAGGTAAAGGTCGGTGCCGCGGACAGATTCCAGAATCATGCCTTTTGCCTCACCGGAACCGAATCTTGGAACCTTTGCCTTTAAAATATAGGAATCACGCTGATAGCCTGCAAAAGCAAGACTGTTCTTATGTTCGCTTTCGCGTACCGTTCTCCATTCTACCAGATAATCATTTACTTTTTCTCCCAGTGCCTTGCAGCCTTCCAGGGGAATAATACCGAGGGAGCCTACAGGTATGGTCTCCAGATTTCTTGTTTCTTCACGCTGAGCCATGAGATACCTCACTTTCTGTTCTGCAGTCTTTTTTTATACATCCGGATATCAGGTCCGGTTATTTTGCATATTTCATAGTTGCTGGTGATCCTGGAAAAAATTCTGTCCGAATAACGGTTCCTGAAATCTTCCAGCGAAAGATTGGTGGAAATAATAGTCGCCTTCTGACGAAGATGCCTGTCATTGATCAGAGAAAACAATTCGGAATTTACAAGGTTATTGGTAAATTCGGT
>JBJEMT010000026.1:0-37301 GCA_051879815.1 Suilimivivens sp.
GTCCGGATTGGTCAAAACAGCAAATCCGTTTCCCTCACTGCCGGTTCCGCAGGTGGTGGGAACAAGCACAATGGGAAGCGCCTTTGTACTTGTCTTTCTGTTAAAAATATAATCGTTGATATCGCCCTCATTTACAGCAAGAAAAGCGATTGCCTTGGCACAGTCCATAATGGAACCACCGCCTACACCGAGTACTACATCGCAGCCCGTCTCTTTGGCAAATTCTGCGCCCTCTATGGCAGTGGTGGTCAGAGGATTCTGTGCTACTCTGTCAAATATTTCGTATGTAAGTCCCGCTTCCTTTACAGAAGCCGTCATTCTGTCCAGAAGCCCTGTCTTTTTAGTGCTGTTTCTCCCCGTTACGATCAGCACCTTTTTTCCGTACTGCGAAGCAAGTGCTCCTGCTTCCTTTGCTCTTCCTGCGCCGAATAATAAATTTACCGGCAGACAATAATTGAAATTCATTTTTTCCCTCCTGTTTAAACCAATTCAATAGCCTGTTTTCCCGTCATATGCTTCACTGCAAATTCCACAACACAAACCCTTTGAAGCTGCTTTTCCACATATTCCTTTGAATAATCTGACAACTCCGGTACATATTTTCCTGAGAAGCATTAATGCATTTCTCTCAAAAATCTGCAAACACTGTTATTGTCCGCTTTTATCATCTGTGCACCTCGCAAGGGCAATATTTCCTTTTCTGGCTTCCTATACCCTCGCATTTCAGATACTGTGGGCAGTTAAAGTGATTTTTTTCTCACATACCCTTGCAAATTTTTTAACAAGGGCACCACAAGCTCTTCTTGCTTCAAATACCCTCTTTCAAACAATTCACAACTTTTTTGTGGGTATAAAAAGCGTTTTGTGCTTCATATACCCTTCTCCCTCACTTTCCAGCTTTTATCATGATGTCAAAGATAATGATGCGCATTTCACATATTTCTATTCTGCGTTGGTATATCTCGCAGACACTGTTATTACTTTGTCTGCACTCTGAAGCCTGCAGACATTCTGCCTGCAGGCTTTTGATATCCTCTCTTTACTTTTGACCAAGCATCATCACAGCTGCCATTTCTATTCTTTGAAATTTCTACTTACAAAGCTGCTCTGTAGTCACTTTAAGGCACTCTTCAAAAATGGCAAGGCCTGCATCCAGCTGCTCATCTGTCATGACAAGAGGTGCGAGGAAACGGATAACATTTCCGTAGGTACCTGCATTTTCGATCAGAAGTCCTCTTTGAACAGCATTTTGAACCATTGCACTTACAAATTCCGGGAAAGGCTCTTTGGTTTCTCTGTCCTTTACAAATTCTACACCAATCATGCCGCCAAGTCCACGGATATCTCCGATCACCTGATATTTTTCTGCAAATTTATCATAAGCTGCGCGAACTTTCTCCCCGATTTCCATGGAACGGTCTGCCAGCTTTTCTTTTTCATAAATCTCAATGACCTTAAGAGCGGAAGCACAGGCAAGCGGGTTTCCGCAGTAGGTGCCGCCGATGGTTCCCGGAAGCGCTGCATCCATGACCTCTGCTCTTGCACAGATGCCGCTTATGGGAGCACCGCCGCCAAGAGATTTTGCCATGGTGATGATATCCGGCTGTACACCTGCTTCTGCCCAGTAACAGCTTGCAAACATTTTTCCTGTTCTGCAAAAGCCGCTCTGCACTTCATCGGCAATCATAAGGATACCGTTATCATCACAGATCTTGCGGACTGCCTTTACCCAGCTAATGGGTGCCGGAATAAAGCCTCCCTCGCCCTGAAGAGGCTCGATGATCATACAGGCAATATCCTTTGCCGGTGAAGCCTCATCAAACAGACGATACAGTTTATCAATAAAATACTGAACTGCCTCTTCCTCTGTATAGCCCTTGGGTGCACGGTACAGATAAGGATACTCTGCACGGTAGATACCTGCGGGGAAAGGTCCCATATCCACGGAATATGCTTTCTTCGCCGTAAGTGCCATTGTCAGATTGGTTCTGCCATGGAAAGCTCCTGAAAAGCAGATGACATTGCTTCTCTTGGTATATGCCTTGGCAATTTTAATGGCATTTTCATCAGCCTCCGCACCGGAGTTTGCAAAATACGTCTTCTTTTCTTCGCCTCTTACCGGTACAATACTGTTTAATTTTTCTGCCAGTTCCACATATCCTTCATGCGTGATCACGTTGATGATTGTGTGAAAATATTTCTCAGCCTGTTCCTTCACCGCCTCAACTACCTCCGGTCTGGAATAACCGATATTCAGAACGCCAACACCTCCGATCCAGTCAAGGAACTTATTTCCGTCAAGGTCTTCTATCATGGCGCCTTCGCCCTTTGCGATGCAGACGGGATAGGTGACCTTTGCAAGGGCTGCCGGAAGAGCCTCTGCTTTTCTGTCCAGTAACGCTTTTGACTTGGGGCCGGGAACAGTGCCGGTCACGATTTCAGGTAATGCTTCTCTTAACATAATGACATCTCCTCTTTTACAGTTCTGTCTGTGCAATGCATGGCTGAACTGTTTCTCTATAAGTTGAACTCAGCTTTTGTATCGGCAAGAGCTGCATCCATTCTCTCAATAACCGCATCGATCTGCTCTTTGGTAATAACAGCTGCAGGCTCAAAACGGATACATTTCGCATTCACTAAAGTACCTGCTGTCATGACACCTCTTGCAAACAGGCCCTTTGCCACACTGTAGCCCACATCACCGGACACAAATTCCACTGCCAGCATCAGACCCAAACCTCTGACGTCATCAATAACGGTAGGATATTTTTCTTTCAGGGACTTAAGTCCTGCAATCAGATATTCGCCTTTTTCCTTACACTGGCCGGGAATATCATTATCAATCATGTATTTAATGGTGGCAATAGCAGCGCTGCAGCATACCGGGTTGCCGCCAAAGGTAGGGGAACCGAGAAGCCATGGATTGTCGATCAGCTCCTGTGTCCACATATGAGGTCTGCAGATGATACCGGTGATCGGCATGATACCGCCGCCAAATGCCTTACCGAAGGTCATGATATCCGGTGTAACTCCTTCCGCCTCACATCTCCACATCGTACCGGTACGTCCCATACCGCACTGAATCTCATCAAAAATAAGCGCTACCTCGTATTCGTCACAGATCTTGCGAAGCTCTGCCAGATATCCTGCGGGAGGAACGATAACGCCGGCTTCACCCTGAATAGGCTCTACAATAACTGCTGCCACCTTTTCACCTACTGCAACCAGATTTCTGATGGCTTTTCTTGCATCCTCAGCATTGCCGTACTCCACATGCTGAACCTGCTGAACCATAGGTGTATAGGGAACTCGGTAGGTACTCTTACCGCCCATGGAGATGGCGCCCATTGATTTTCCGTGGAATGCGCCTACGGTTGAAATATACCATCTTCCGCCTGTGGCGATTCTGGCAAGCTTCAGTGCCATTTCCACCGCTTCCGCACCACCGTTTGTAAAGAAACACTTCTCAAGATCGCCGGGTGTGATATCTGCCACTGCTTTTGCCAGATATCCTCTCAAGGGATCAAGCAGTTCCTGAGAATGGAGTGCCTGATGGTCAAGCTGTGCCTTTACCGTATCCATGATCTCAGGGTTTCTGTGACCGCAGGTATAAATACCAAAACCGCCAAGGCAGTCAATAAATTCTTCTCCGTAAAGCCCTTCACAGATGCCGTCATGATCCTTCCATTCCAACACTGCTGAGTTGGTGGAAACTGATTTTCTGTATTTCAGCCATCCGGGACTGACATAAGTATCAAAATATTCTATGGTCTCCTTTGTCATGGTCTCCTTCTCTGCATCGGTCAGTTCATCGCTGTGAATATATCCGATCACCTTTTCCAAATCCTTACTTACCTGTTCATAACTCATAGCCATTTCCTCCTTTATTCCAGACACGGCACTTGCAGACCGTCTTATTAATCAAAAACGGAGCGTCCCTTAGACCGCTCCGTTGCTTTCTGACTACTACTTTACACTTACATTTAGGAAAAAACAATGCCATTCGGATACCATCTTTTTTATACTTTTGTGTTATATATGCTACTTTTTAAGTATAAATGGCTTCTGTTGCGTAATGCAGTGTATGTTTCCCCCTCCGTAAACGATTTCTCTTGTCATGTCACCTTTTGCTTACCTTCAGTTTACTTCCTCTTGCATCAATCATGTCCTTAAGCGCTCTGTATGCCTCCTGCGCGGGCTTTGCTCCATTTCGCCAGTTATCCGTGCGCTCCGGCCATATCATAAAGACTTTTTCCTGTTTTTCAAATTCTCCCGGCATATAAAAGCCGTCTTCTTTCGGTGTAGAACCGATGATCCTCTTTGCCATCCTGTTTCCGCCTTCTTGTCTGCTGTTTTACCATTATTTGCCGTGTGTCAAAAGCGTTCCGTACATCTCCGGTCTCCTGTCACGGAAAACACCCCACTGTCTGCGTCTTGTAGCAATCTCATCCAGATCGAATTCCGCAATAAGTACAGTCTCACTTTCCCGGTCTGCCTCGGCGATCTTTGCTCCGGTCTCATCCGTGATAAAGGAGGAGCCGTAGAAAGTCAGCTCCGTCCCGTGAATTTCATCCTTCTCCGTGCCGATTCTGTTGGATGCAATTACCGGCATCACATTTGCCGCCGCATGACCCTGCATACAGCGCTGCCAGTGATCCTTGGAGTCGATGGGAAGATTGATCTCGCTGCCGATTGCGGTGGGATAGAGCAGCATTTCTGCCCCATTCAGAGCAAGACATCTTGCCGTTTCCGGGAACCACTGATCCCAGCAGATGCCAAGCCCGATCTTTCCATAAGCCGTCTTCCATACCTTAAATCCGGTATCTCCCGGTGTAAAATAAAACTTCTCCGCATAGGGAACTCCGTCCGGAATATGTGTTTTGCGATAGATTCCAAGTATGGAACCATCGGCATCTATCATGGCTACCGTATTGAAAGCTGTATTTCCCGCTCTCTCATAAAAGCATATGGGAAGCACTACCTTAAGCTCTGCTGCCACCTTTTCAAATCTCTTCACCGCCGGATTCTCCTCCAGTGTGGTGGCTAGCTCCTGATAATCGGGATTGTGATTCTGACAAAAATAGGGTGTCTCAAACAGCTCCTGGAGCAAGATGATCTGTGCTCCCTTTGCCGCTGCTTCTCTCACCAGTTTTTCTGCCTTATCAAGAGTTTCCTCCCTGTCCCAGGAGCATGACATCTGGGTTGCCGCTACTTTCACTTTACGCATGTTTTTTCTCCTTTCAACTGCAAAGACGCACCGGCAAACGCCGGTACGCCCCTTCACTTATTTCGTCTTTTTTAAAGAGCCTTTTCTCCTCTTTCGCCGGTTCGGATGCGGACTACCTCCTCGATACTTCTGATAAAGATTTTTCCGTCACCCGCATTTCCGGTAGCTACCTTTTCACTGATCTTTTCGATCAGTTTTTCCACTTCCTCATTACTCACAACTACCTCTACCTTAATCTTTGGCAGCAGATTGATGTTGGTCTTCAGTCCTTTTATCACATTGGTCTGACCGTCAACGTTACCCCTCTGGGTACCGCAGCCCATAATGCTCGATATGGTCATACCGCCACAGCAATACTCATCCAGAATGCCTTTTACCGTTTCCAGTTTTTCCGGCTTAATGATTATTTCCAGTTCTTTCATGTTATCCTCCATTCCAGAGCCTTTAATGCTCATACCATCCGACTATACCGGGAGTCAGATTAATATTGATCTGCTTTACTTCCTGATATTCTTCCAGTCCGTGGATACCAAGCTCTCTGCCGATACCGCTCATCTTATAGCCGCCCCAGGGTGCTTCATTGAAGGTGGGATTATAACAGTTAATCCAGGTAATACCGGCACGAATCTCACTGATGACCCTGTGAGCCCTGGTGACATCTGAGGTAAAGACAGCCCCTGCAAGACCGTAATCCGTGTCATTGGCTAGTGCAATAGCCTCTTCCTCTGTCTGAAAGGTCTGTACGGTAACAACAGGCCCGAAAATTTCTTCCTTTACAATCTTCATATCAGGCTTACAGTCGGTAAAAATAGTGGGACGGATAAAATAACCGTTTGCACATTCTCCTTCTGTATATCTCTCACCGCCGCACACTAAAGTGGCTCCCTCATCAATACCACTCTGAATATAGGCAAGTACTCTCTCCATGTGTTCTTTCGTGATCACAGGTCCAAGGTCGGGATTATTCACAGGATTGCCGATGGTCATGGCATTCGCTTTCTTTGCCAGCTTCTCCACAAACTCATCCTTAATGGACTCCTCAATGATGATACGGCTTCCCGCGGAGCAAACCTCTCCCTGATTGAAAAAGATTCCGATCATGGCCCATTCCACAGCACCATCCATATCCGCATCCGCAAAGATAATATTAGGTGACTTGCCTCCAAGTTCAAGACCGATCTTCTTAAGATTGCCGGCTGCACTTCTCATAAGGCTCTGTCCTACCTTAGTGCTTCCGGTGAAGGTGATCATATCCACATCCTTGTTTTCCCCCATCTCGGTACCAACCTCCGCATCACCCTGTAAAAGGTTCACGCAGCCTTTGGGAAGTCCCGCCTCCTCAAAGAGCTCGAACAGCTTAATGGTGCTTAACGGAGCCTTGGGACTTGGCTTAAATACAATGCTGTTGCCTGCTGCCAGCGCCGGAGCCAGCTTCCATACACTCATGAGGAAAGGATAATTCCACGGTGTGATCTGGGCACATACTCCTACCGGTTCATGCACCGTGTAGCTGTGCATTTTTCCGAAGTTGCTGTTCACATCATAGACACCCCCATATGGCGCTTTGATCAGCCCCGCATAATACCGGAAGGTATGGATACCGTCATCGATATCGCCCTCTGCCTCTCTGAGGGGCTTGCCGTTATCCAGTGTATCCAGCATGGCAATCTGGGCGGCATCCCTCTCAATCAGGTCTGCAATTTTAAGCAGCACATCTCCCCTTGTCTGGGAATCCATATCACGCCACTCACGTGTCACATAAAAAGATTTCTTCGCTGCAGCAACGGCTTTTCTCACATCCTCCACGCTGCTCTCCGACACCTTTGCAAACACCTCTCCCGTAGCGGGATTGATGACATCAATCACTTTTCCGGAGGTACCCTCCACCCATTCTCCATCAATATAGTTCTTTTTAATCTCCATTTATTCCTCTCTCTTTCTTTTTATTTTTTCAGTTCTGTCCACATCTCATCATAGATTGCCAGTGTATCCACATCCAGATTTTCCACATACTCACCGGAGGCGATCACTTCTGCGGGAGGATTCTTGGCAGGATTTTCCGAGTACTCTGCACCCATGGCTTCCACAGCTGTCTTGTTGGGATTTAAGTAAGGGAACTCAGCAAGCACCATCTGCACTACTTCAGGGTCCATCATAAAGTTAATGAACTTCATGGCATTGTCATAGTTGGGGCTTTCCTTGGTAATACACCAGTTATCCATAAACACATAAGGGCCTTCCTCGGGGAATACCACTTCAATGTTGCTGTTCTCCGCCATGGAAAGTGCAATTTCCGCATTCCAGATCATACCTACACTGCAGTCACCGGAAATCAGCGCTGACTTGGGTGAATCGGAATCATACAGCTTTACATTGGATTTCAGTGTCAACAGTTTAGCCTTAATCTCTTCCAGCTTTGCAGGATCGGTCTCGTTCATGCTGTAGCCCATACTTCTTGCTGTCATGCCGATAATGGCACGGAAATCATCAAGGACTACCAGTGAATTGGCAAGGGCAGGATCAAACAGATCGTCATAACTTGTAATTTCCATATCCACCTTATCTGTATTTACCGCAATGGCTGCCACACCGCCCTGATAAGGAACAGAATAAACATTTCCGGGATCGTAAGAAGGATTTAAGTATTCTTCACCGATATTGCTTAAATTGGTAAGCGCATCCTTGTCAAGCTCTGCCACCATATCCTGTGAAATCAGCTGGGCTACCATATAATCACTGGGCTGGATTACATCATAAGCTCCGGGAGCTTCCGATTTTACCTTAGCCAGCATATCCTCATTGGATGAGAAAGTGGTTACATTTACCTTGATTCCCGTTTCTTCCGTAAATTTCTCAATGACACTGTCCGGCACATATTCCGTCCAGATAAACAGATTCAGTTCACCTGCATCAGCACCCGATGCTGTCTCCTTGCTTCCACAGCCGGTAAGAACCATGGATAATGTCATTGCCGCCGTTAAAATAAGACTGATCACTCTTTTTTTCATAATTTTCCTCCTGTCTGCACATAGAGCTGTGCAAAAAAATTATTTTTTATTTTTAGAGAAGATCCCGCTCTGTGTCAATATGACAAGAAGGGAGGTTCCCACCAAAATCAATGTTGACAGCGCATTCACATCCGGGGCCACACCGCTCTTAATACTTTCCATTACCTTAAGCGGGAAGGTTTTTACTTTTCCGTTTGTAAAATAGCTTATGATGACATCATCAATGGAAAGCGTAAATGCAAGCAGTGCACCGCCTCCGATACCGGGTGCAAGCACCGGAAGTGTGATATGGAAAAAGGTATATATCCTGTTTGCTCCTAAATCCATGGAAGCTTCCTCTATGGAATTGTCATATCCCGAAAGCCTTGCCCTGATATTGAAAATGACAAAGGGAATGCTGAAGGTCACATGGGCAAGCACCAGTGTGATCATGCCCCTGGGAACATTTGCCTTGGCAAACACGGTCAAAAGCGAAATGCCAAGTACAATCTCGGGTATCACAACCGGTATATATAAAAGTCCGTCAATTAATCCTTTTCCCTTAAATTTGTACTTATACATTCCCACTGCTGCCAGCGTACCGATTGCCGTGGAGAGCAAAGTGCTGATCACCGCAAGCAGGATAGTATTTCCAAAGGACTGCAGAAGCACCGAATTGTCAAACAGCTTCCCGTACCAGGCAAAAGTGAATCCCTTCCAGGAAAGATATGGTTTCGAGGTAGTTGCATTGAAGGAGTTCACCACGATCACCACAATGGGCAGGAACAGGAAAATATAAACCAGTGTGCAATATACAATTCCTGCGATTCGATTGATTTTTCCCTTTACTTTTCTGTTCATATCCTACACCCCCAGATTTTCCATATCTCCGCCGCACACCTGATAAAGCTTCACAAGAAGCAGCGTAATCGCAATCAGGATAACAGACAGTGCAGCGCCCAGAGGCCAGTTGTTACCGCTCTGGAACTGCCTCTCAATCAGGTTGCCGATCACATCCGATTTTCCTCCGCCTAAAATATCCGCCACAAAGAAGTAGCCAAGGCAGGGAATAAACACCATAATGGAACCGGAAAAAATCCCGCTTGCCGTCATGGGCAAAATAACTTTTATAAAAGTAGCCGGTCCCTTTGCCCCAAGATCCTTGGAGGCTTCGATCATACTCTTATCCAGCTTTTCCACCGCCGTATAAAGAGGAAGAATCATATAGGGGATCAGGCAGTATACCATACCGAGAATGATGGTTCCTCTGTTGAACAGAAACTCCACCGGTTCACTCACAAGATGAAGCTTTACCAATACATTGTTCAGCCATCCGTTAGTTCCCAGGAAGGTTCTCCAGCCATAAATACGGATCAGGGAGTTGGTCCAGAAAGGAATGATCACCAGCATATACAGAATTGCCTTCTTTTTGGTAAACACTCTCGCTATGAGAAACGCAAAGGGATAACCCACAATGATACAGATCAGCGTCGTTGCAAAAGCAATCAGCAGCGACTGTCCGTATATCTGCACATAATTGGCATCAAACAGCCTTTTGTAATTGTCCAGTGTAAAAGTAAAGACCAGATTGTAGTTGGAATCCAGACTGCAGAAGGTCATAAATACCACATAAATAAGCGGCACAGCTACCAGCAAAAGGAGCCACAAGGTCACCGGTCCTACCATAACAAGAGAAGGAAGGGTATTGCCCCTGAACTTTTTCTTTTTTTTCATATTGATCGTCTCCTTCCTTTTTCCCATTTCCTATGCCAGCTGTATATTGTCAATCGCGGCAAAAATGTTATCATCAAAGGAATGAATGATTTTGGCATCCTCATCCTTCCAGTACAGATAAACCATACCTTCATTCGGAAGTTCTTCCCCTGCCAGTCTTTCAATCTTGATCTCATTTCCGTTTGGCAAAACCACAATGGTTTTCAGCACAGAGCCCACATACACCTGCTCCTTCACTGCTGCCTGCAGGGTAAAGCCCTCCACCGGCTTTGAGGAATATTGGATTCTCTCAGGTCTTACCGATACGGCAACCATTTCTCCCACCTTAAAATCCGTTCCCTTTCCGGTAATAATGCCGCTTTCAACAGTCACCGAAACTCTGTCACCTTCTATACTGCTCACAGCGCCATCGAAAAGATTGGTCTCTCCGATAAAGGAAGCCACAAACCTGGTTGCCGGATGCTCGTAGATTTCCAGCGGTGTCCCCACCTGCTGCAAAATACCGTCATTCATAATCGCGATTCTGTCGCTCATAGAAAGGGCTTCCTCCTGGTCATGAGTGACATAGATAAATGTAATCTTTAATTTTCTCTGCAGTCTTTTCAGTTCAAGCTGCATCTGTTTTCTCAGCTTTAAGTCAAGCGCTCCCAGCGGTTCATCGAGAAGAAGTACTCTCGGCTGATTGATCAGGGCTCTTGCTATGGCAACACGCTGCTTTTGTCCACCGGAAAGCTGGGAGGGATATCTCTTTTCAAAGCCACCCAGCTGTACCAGTTCCAGCATTTCCATCACTTTTTCCTGAATTTCTTTCTTTGGGACTTTTTTAATTTTCAGCCCGTATGCCACATTGTCAAACACTGTCATATGAGGAAAAAGAGCATAGGTCTGAAATACCGTGTTGACATTTCTCTCAAAAGGTTCCTTGTCTTCAATATTCTCCCCTTCCACCAGAATGGTGCCGCTTGTGATATCTTCAAAGCCTGCTATCATACGCAAGGTAGTGGTTTTGCCGCAGCCCGATGACCCAAGCAGGGTAAGAAATTCTCCCTCGTATACCCTCAGGTTCAAATCTTTTACCACCGCATTGTCGCCCTGATAAACCTTGTTTACATTTTTGATCTCAACGATTACCTTCTTTTCTTCCATGTCTGCCACCTCTTTTTTGTTTTTTCTAAAGAGCCTTGCTTCCGCGTTCACCGGTTCTGATCCGGACAACATCCTCAATATCTCTGACAAAAATCTTGCCGTCTCCCACATGACCTGTGGCCACCTTGTCACGTAACTCGGTAATGATGTCTTCCACCTGATCATCCTCAACCACAATCTGTACCCTGATCTTGGGCAGCAGGTTCACGCTGGTCTTCATCCCCTGCATTTCCGGTTCTGTTTCAAGACCTCTCTGACTGCCGCAGCCCATGACGCTGTTGATGGAAATACCGCCAAGTCCTGCCTCATCCAGAATCCTCTTTACCTTTTCCAGCTTTTCCGGTCTGATAATGATAATCATCTCTTTCATAGTTATCCGGTGCCCCTTTCCTGTAAAACAAAGAGAGCAACGAAACTTTTAAAGCCTCGTTGCTCTCCTTAAAACCTTTTTAATTTATAGAAACTATACCTTTTTTAAGGCGCTAATACAATACTCTCTTTTTATAGTTTTCATACTTCTTTTGGGTTATTTTTCAGAGATCTTCTTACTCTTTTTCCAATATTTTCTTAAACAACTGGACTCTGTTGTTTACTCCCAGCTTACGATATATATTCAGAGAATGCTTTTTAAAGGTGTTGATACTGATCACCAGCTGTTCACAGATTTCCTCCTTGGACTTTCCTTCCATAATGCACTGGAGCACCATTTCCTCTCTCTTGGTAAGCTGAAACTCCTGAGTCGCTCCCACGATCGTCCATTTGTGAGGATTCTCAATCCTCGTCTGTCTTTCCCGGGAAAGCCGGAAGGACAAATGATCTCTGAGCATATCCACCAGAAAAATATCATCATATTCAAAATTGTCTTTTCCTATGGACCGGTACAAGGTGGCAACTCCGAGGAACTGCTTATCCTTTGCCAGAATGATCTGCATGGAGTAGTGCCAGTTATTGGGTCTGTAGACCTTCTGGTAATATTCGCTTGCCTTCCTTTTTTCATCATCTATAATATCGGTTTCCCTGTACACCATACTTTTTCCGCTGTACAGGATTCCTCTGCTGTAATCAAGTTCATCATATTCTCCGGATACACAATCGCAATTATAGGCAACAGGGTCTACAAGTCCCGTCTCACTGTTATCCGAAGCCAGATAAAAATCGGCTGCATCAAAATCAATGAGCATCTTAAGCTGTTCCAGGAAAAGAGTTCTCATTTCTTTTTCATTTTCTGTTGTGTAGATTTTATAAATAATACTGTTCAGTACCAGCCAGTCATTGGTATCTAATGTTTTCATGACTTACCTCCCTGTTCAAACTTCTTTTTGTCTCCAATATGCAAAAAAGCAGCTAACCCCACCAGGGTCACTGCTTCTTTGCAACTTTTTCTCATCATAAACCAAATCATGTTTTTTTGCAAGTTCTAACTTATTTACAGTGCTTCCACCTGCTCCATCCATATCCTCACACAGGCATCCGACGGCATTCGAAGGTCTCCCCTCGGAGAGACCGCAACGCTTCCCACCTTGGGACCGTCCGGCAGACAGGAGCGTTTAAACTGCTGTGCAAAAAATCTGCGGTAAAATGTCTTCAGCCACTTCAAGATCACCTCATCTTCATACTGATCTTTAAAGGACTGCTTTGCCAGCCTGTATATTTTGGAAGGTTCAAAACCGCAGCGCAGCATATAATACAGGAAAAAGTCATGAAGCTCATAAGGTCCAACCAGATCCTCTGTCTTTTGAGAGATCTCACCGTGGGAAGGGGGCAGAAGCTCCGGGCTTACCGGTGTGGCAAGCACATCTAAAAGCACGCCCTTCAAGTCTTTTTCCTGACAGGTATCCGCATAATACCGAACCAGATGGCGGACCAGTGTTTTGGGAACTCCGGCATTGACACCGTACATGGACATATGATCTCCATTGTAGGTTGCCCAGCCAAGAGCAAGCTCCGACATATCCCCCGTACCGATCACAAGCCCGTTCTCCCTGTTGGCAATATCCATGAGAACCTGGGTTCTTTCCCTTGCCTGCCCGTTTTCATAGGTGACATCATGGTTCTCCATATCCTGCTTAATATCCCGGAAATGAAGTGTGACCGATTCCCTGATATTCACCTCTTCCAGAGTTGCCCTGAGTGTCTTTGAAAGCTTACAGGCATTGTTGTAGGTTCTGTCAGTGGTGCCAAAGCAGGGCATGGTCACCGCGATAATATTTTCCCTGGGAAGTCCCAGCATATCAAAGGCGCGAACCGTCACAAGCAGCGCCAGAGTAGAATCAAGGCCTCCGGAAATGCCAATCACCGCCTTCTGACATCCCGTGTGTTGATATCTCTTTTTCAGTCCGTATGACTGAATGGAAAGAATCTCATTACACCTCTCATCCCTCTCCCTCTGATCACCCGGAACAAAGGGCGTCGGAGAAAAGGTTCTCGCAAGAGGTGTCTCTACCTCCTTCAGAGAAAAAGGAATCAATAAGTAATCTGTATTTTCTTCGGTAAGAAAAGTATTCATCCTTCTGCGCTCCATGCGCAGTCTTTGAATGTCCACATCTCCGTAAACTGTCTGATTTTCAAAGCGCTTTGCCTGCGCCAGAATGGTGCCGTTCTCAGCGATGATATTGTGACCGCCAAACACAAGATCCTGGGTTGATTCCCCTTCTCCCGCACTGGTGTACACATATCCCACGATCAGCTTTGCGCTTGATGATTTCACAAGAAGCTCCCTGTAGGCGTCCTTCCCGATGGTTTCGTTGGAAGCCGACAGGTTGACAAGCACAGTTGCCCCTGCCTTTGCATGGGAAATTCCGGGAGAATCGGGAACCCAGATATCCTCACAGATCTCACAGCCCACAGTCAGTCCCGCCATGCCCTCTGCACGGAACAGAATCTGGCTGCCGAAAGGAATCTTCTCCCCTTCGAAATCCATAAACACCGCTTTTTTGTTACCCGGCAGGAAATGTCTTGTCTCATAAAATTCCCCATAAGAAGGGATGAAAGTCTTGGGAATAAAGGCAAGAATAGCACCGTCATAAAGAACTGCTGCCACATTATAAAGCTTTCCTTCCCGCTCAAGAGGAAGCCCCACAAAGACAAGCGCCTCCTTCCCTTTGGAATGCTGCGCAATCTTTAAAAGCTGCTTTCTGCAGGAGGCAAGCAGTGTTTCCTGCAAAAACAGATCATTACAGGTGTAGCCGCTTAAGCAAAGCTCAGGAAAAACAAGGATTTTTGCTCCCTGTCCCACCGCCTCATCCATTCTGCTACAGATTTGCTGTGCATTGTAAATCGTATCTGCCACCCTGATATCCGGCGTTACGGCAGCTACCTTAATAAATCCATGCTTCATCTTGCAACCCCATTTCCTTTACCTGTTATCCGCCGGTCAAGAGATCATCTTGCCCGCCTTAACATTTCCTTTAATTCCTCTACCGAAAACTGATAAGAAGAATTGCAGAACTGGCAGTTCACTTCAATTTCTTTGCCTTCCTCTATCATCTCTTCGATATCCTTTTTACCGATACTGATGATTGCCTTCTCCACACGCTTTTTATCACAGTTGCAGTGAAAGCTGCAGGGCATGGTATCCGTGATCTCAAGGTCAAGACCGTCAAGCAATATGGCAAGCATCTCCTCCGGTGTCTTTCCTTCGTCAAGCACTGTTGTAACCGTAGAAAAAGCCTGCAGATTCTTTTCCAGCCTTAAAATAATCTCCTCCTGTGCAAAGGGCATCAGCTGAATGATAAAACCGCCTGCCTGCTTTACAGTATTATTCTTTTCCATCAGGACGCCAAGTCCCACACTGGATGGCACCTGCTCCGAGGTAGCAAAATAATAGGTCAGATCTTCGGCAATTTCTCCCGACTGTAACATAGTCTGTCCCACATAGGGCTCTTTTAACCCCATATCCTTAATGACCCGAAGCGTACCCTGTCCGATGGCACCGCCCACATCCAGCTTTCCCAAAAGATTGGGAGGCAGCATCACCTGTGGCTCAATGGCATATCCCTTTACGTCACCTTTGGCATCTGCGGTCACAGTCATTCCCTTCATGGGACCATCTCCACTGACCTGTAAAGTCAACAAGTCATTTTCTCCCTTTAACATGGCTCCCATCATGACTGCGCCCGTCATAAGTCTTCCCAGAGCCGCTGTTACCACGGGACTTGTATTATGAGTTGTCCTTGCCGTCTCCACCAGATTTCTGGTGGTAGCCGCAAAAGCTCTGATCTGTGCCTTTGCCGCTGTGGCTCTAACAATATAATCTGTCATTATTTTTTCCTTTCCCGGCAGACAATATAAATCCTCTCACTCTCTGCACCCGGCTCCTCATGAGTATCCGCATCCAGCACTGCCAGGATTTCCATTCCCGCTTTTTTTACAAACTGTTCCATTTCCTCCAGCGTATAGCCTCTCTGATAGTGAGTTTCACTGAATCTTCGAAACAGCTCCTTCTCTTCCTCTTTTACAAAAACAGTAAGATCATATTCGTTGATATGTTCTTCTTCATGATAATAATTTTCCCAGATAAAACTGCAATTATCACGGTTCTCGGCAATTGTGGTATCCCCGATCACCGTTTTGTATTTATATAACGTATTAAAATCAAAAATGAAGATTCCTCCGGGATACAGGTAGTTACTGACAAGAGCAAAGGTATCCTCAACATCTTCATCCTCCAAAAGATAATTGATGCTGTCACAGACACTGACCACGGTTCCCACCGTACTGTACAGATCCATATCCCGCATATCCTGGCAAAGATACAGTATTTTGCTTTTTGATCTGTCTTTTTTATCCATGGCAATCCTGAGCATTTCCTCGGAATTATCAATGCCAATCATATCATAGCCCTTTTGATATAAAAGCTCTGTCAAAGTGCCGGTACCGCAGCCAAGATCAACCACCAGATTCCGCTCGGATGCAAGTACCCTGTCTTCCTCAGACGCCCCGCCCAGCGCCCTCTCTCCTCTTACCGGCTTTGAAATGCCGTATTTTTCTATGAGACCGGCAACAAAATCCGCCCACTCTGCGTAAGGGGTATCATCCATAAAGGTATCGTAAACTTCAGCGAAATCCGTATAGGCTTCCATCTCACACACACCTTTCCTTACTCTCCCAGCTTCATGGCAATCACAAATCCAACAGCAAAAGTAACTATACTGGTCAGTATCGCAAGAATACTGATAACCCCAAGCTCAGAAACCATTAAAATGGCAAAGGGCGATGCCACAATCAGACCGATAATAGCCCAGAATGCCTGCAGGGGAAACTTTTCAAAAATAATCTCAATAATCTTCGCAATACCGAAAATACCCACAATAATACCGATACCCATAGGGATCAGAATGCCGCAGCATCTCAAAATCTCCGGCATATTAAAAGAGACAAGCGCTTCCACAAACTCCTTAATGGTAGCAACAATCGGATTGTAATAACCGATCACCAGAAGGATCATGGAACCGCTGACGCCGGGAATGACCATGGTAGCAGAGGCCAATATTCCCACCAGGAAAAGCTTGATCACTGACCATAAATTTAAAGACAAATCTGCAGCTTTTCCTTCTGTTTCACCCATGGCTGCCATACCGATCACCAGGGCAAAGAAGATCAGAAAAGCAATGATATGACTTACTTTGATCTTACTGCCTTTTACCTTCTTCCATACTGCAGGAAGTCCGCCTACAATAAGACCGATGAACAGACCGTTCGTCTGCAGCGGAAAATGCTCAAAGGCGGGTGTGATGATAAAGGATAACCCAACCAGTGCGATAGCTGCGCCAAGCAGCACGGGAATCAGAAATTTAAGGCTTTCCTTAAATTCTTTAAACAGATGTGTCAGACAGTGGATCAGTTTGTCATAGATACCCATGGAAACCGCCATGGTTCCTCCGCTGACACCGGGAATAATGTTGGCAATACCGATTACCATTCCTTTTAATAAATTCTTGATCATTCTTCTCTCTCCTGTTAACTAAAAATTTTATTTATTCAAATATTTCTTTAAAAAAGAAATCAGCTTGTCCATCTGTTCATCCGTGCCGACTGTAATGCGCAAACGATTGCTGAGCCTTGGTTTATTCCAGTAACGGACATAAATTCCATTTTCCCTCAGCGCCTGAAAAATTTCTGCTGCCGGTACTTTTTCATGCGTGACAAACAGGAAATTACTCCTGGAATCGGTAAAACTGAATCCAAGTTCCTTGAGTTCTCTCTTGGTTCTTTCTCTGGTACTGATAATTTTATTCACGATTTCCTTAAAATAAGTATCATCCCTTACAGCCTCAACACCCATTTCAATGGTAGGCATATTGAGGGTATAGGAGTTAAAGGAAAACTTGGCGTCCTTTAAATAATTGATCAGCTTTTCACTTCCCATGGCAAACCCGATACGCATACCTGCCATTGCACGTGATTTGGAAAAAGTCTGAACCACCAGAAGGTTTTCATATTTATCGATCAGAGGCAGTACGCTTTCCCCGCCAAAGTCTATGTAGGCCTCGTCAATAATCACCACCACATCCTGATTCGCCTGAATGATCTCCTCGATCATATCCACAGATTCCAGAACACCCGTAGGAGCATTGGGATTGGGGAAAATGACGCCGCCGTTCGGCACCATATAATCTTCCTTCCTGATGCGGAAATCACCAGTCAAGGGACACATGCGGTAAGGTATCCTGTAAAGCTGTGCCCACACATCATAGAAGGAATAGGTGATGTCGGGAAACAGCACCGGCTTGTCCGAATTAAAGAAAGTCATAAAGGACATGGCAAGCACATCATCGCTTCCTACCCCCACAAAAATCTGTGATGGTTTTACATGATAATATTCTGAAAGGCTGTTTACCAGTTTTTCCGCGTTCATATCGGGATAGAGTCTAAGATCGTCACAATTCATCTCTTCTGCCCTCTTTGCCACACCGGGAGCCGGGGGATAAGGGCATTCATTGGTGTTCAGTTTGATGATATTGTGATTCTTTGGCTGTTCTCCCGCAACATAAGGCTCTACTTTTCTTACATTTGCTTCCCAGCTCATATTGATTCTCCTCGCAATTGATGCAAAATATTCTTACCTATCATATCATTATCGTTACCTGTCTGCAAGCCGCTTTTCCGCCATCTTTCTGTATTCTGTAGCCATATCCGTTTGTCCCAGCTTTTCATAGCATTCTGAAAGCCTTTTGAGCGGCAGGTCTCCTGAGCAGCGAATATCCAAGATACTCTGTGTCTCATGGAAAGCATTGTAAAACCACATCACTGCCTCGTCATAAATTCCCGCTTCGTAATAGTATTCCCCCAGTTCAAAACAGACCTCGCTGACTCCTTCACTTGCAATATCCTTCATGGCATAGCGGTACATTTTCAGATAGTCTTTCCTAAGCCTTGCCGCCTTCACGATCACGCAGACGGCTTCCTTCAGTTCCTCCATGGAAAGTTCATCGCTGTCCGCTTCTTTCGTAAAAAATTCCTCCGCCTTCAAAAAATCCTCATCCGTTCCCGAGATAAACAGTTCCTTTGCATAGATATTCTTAAGTCTCCCGGACAGACCCTTTCCCTGCTGTGTCTGTCTTCTGAAGGCCTCAAGATCCCTTCCCGCATGGTTGTTTTCCGGCAAGTGTGTAATCTCAATCTCACTGTCAAAAATTACCGGGGAAAGCCGCACCGTTTCATGAATAGGCTCCTCCCACACAAAAGTGCGAAGCCGTTTAAAAAGCTTGGGGCGAAGCTCTCTGTCAAAATTATATATGGTACCAAAGGAAAGCTGGTTGCCATAATACATCTGTACAATTTCGATTTCAGGGAGAAGCGTTTCTTTCAGAGCTGCAAACTTTTCATAATTCTCTTTACTGACCACTTCATCTGCATCCGCAGAATAGATATAATCGCAGGATGCCTTGGAAAAAGCAAAATTTCTTGCTGCCGAGAAGTCGTTAATCCACTCAAAATCATATACCTTCTCTGTGTACTCTTTTGCAATCTCCCTGGTTTTGTCTGTGGAGCCGGTATCCACGATAATGATCTCATCCATGAGCCCCCTGATGCTGTCGAGGCATCTTCTCAATATCTTTTCTTCATTTTTAACAATCATGCATAAACTGATCGTCACCATAAGGTACCTCTCCTTCCTGTAAGCAATTGACAACTTTGTCACTATTTACTATGATAATCAAGGAAAGTATAGCATAAAATCTTCTTTAAGAACAGGAGTTATCATGAAGCTGAACTCAAAATTAACATTATTGATACATATCGTTGAAAGCTTCTTTACCACTTGGGCACTTATGAAAGCAGCAAGACTGGAACCCGGGAATATTCTTACCGGCGTTTTCTTTCTGCTTTCTTTTTTCCTATACCGGCGTATCCACTATCGGCTCAGTGACAAATCCTTTATGAAAACTCCCTGCGCCAGACGCTCTTGCGCTGTAATCGCCGTAATATACACTCTGCTCTATATGGCAGTGGATGCCCATCACTATATAGAGACACTCACCAGCAGACTGTTTCGGTCTGTCGTTCTTCTTGCCGTGTTCCTTGGATTTTTTATTCTGTTCTATCAGCTGTTACTTTTGCTGTTTTCCTACTCCGGGAACAAAGAGTCATTGCACCGGTATTTTTTTGTAAATGAAAATACGGGAAAAGATTTCCATTGCCGCTTTTTTGGATTATCCCGTTTCGTCAACGGGCTTCTTCATTTTTACAGAAAGCATAGCGGACTCTGTGCTTTTCTGCTCTGCATGCTGTGCTGGCTGCCTTATTTTCTGTATCAGTATCCCGGCATCATGACTCCCGACAGCATCAATCAGTTTGAGCAGGTTCTTTCTCTGATTCCCTACAGCAATCACCATCCCCTTGCCCATACCATGGTGATAAAACTGTTTTATAACATCGGTCTTTTATTTACAGACAATAAAGTAATTGCCATTTCCTTCTACACCTTTTTCCAGATGTGCTTTATGGCTTTCAGTGTTTCTTATTTTATCAGAACACTGGAACTGTTCCGGATAAGACCTTTGGTACGATTTATTTTAACACTGTTTTATGCACTGGTTCCCTATCATGCAGTCTTTTCCGTCACCATCTGGAAGGACATTATGTTTGCAGGCGCCGTTCTTTTATTTACCTGTACTCTGCTCCGTTTCCTTCTCGGGATGGGGAAAAGTACCGTGTTCATGTTTATTTTGACCGGCATTATGCTGTGTCTGTTCCGCTCCAACGGCTGGTACGGATTTCTCCTCTGTACCCCTTTTCTTCTGTATTTCTACAGAAAAAAGGCAAAAGTCATCTTCCCTTCCATGGCTTTAATATTATTGACTGCAATAGTCATTAAATATCCCGTCATGAACTATGCCCATGTGATCCAGCCTGATCTGATCGAGTCCCTTTCCATCCCGACCCAACAGATTGCAGCGGTCATCTGTAATGACAGAGAACTGACAGAGGAACAGCTGACGTTGATTGAGAATGTTGTGGATCTGACATATATCAAGGATCTCTACAATCCCACTTATGCAGACAATATGAAAGAACTGGTCCGGGCAGGAAACCAGTCTTACCTTTCTTCCCATAAAAAAGAATTCTTAAAACTCTATATAGAACTTGGTCTGTCCTATCCGGGAGATTACCTGAAGGCTTATATCGACCAGACCTATGGCTACTGGTATCCCGATTCCTTCTATCTGGTAGCCGAGGCAGAAGGTGTCAGCGGTACAGAGCTTGGTGTTTCCCACACTCCTTTGATCCGGGGACCTCTCGTAGTCAAAACAAAGGAGATCGCCATTAAGCTTGGCAGCATGCTTCCTGTCTACAGCCTTCTGTGGAGCATGGGCATTATCTTCTGGATTCTCATTTTCTGCGTCGGAAATGCCTTTGTGCGCAAAGAAAAAGCAAAGCTGATCTATTATCTTCCCAGCCTTGCTTTATATCTTACTGTTATGATTGCAACTCCCGTTGCCACGGAATTCCGCTACGTCTATTTTATGGTATTTTCCTTGCCACTCTATCTGATGGCAGCCATTCTGGAAATGCCTATAGTACCTTCGACAGGAACTCCTGAAGACGGGGACTCTTCGGATTGTTAAAAAACTCCTTGGGAGTATTTTCTTCCATAATATTACCGCCGTCCATGAAAAGAACCTTAGTGCCGACTTCCCTTGCAAAACCCATCTCATGGGTTACCACCACCATGGTCATACCTGTTTCGGCAAGCTCCCTCATAACCTCCAGCACTTCGCCCACCATTTCAGGGTCAAGTGCGGATGTAGGTTCGTCAAACAGCATTACCTTTGGACTCATGGCTAGAGAGCGGACAATGGCAATTCTCTGTTTCTGTCCACCGGACAACTGGCTGGGGTAGGCATCTGCCTTTTCACGAAGTCCTACTCTGTCAAGCAGGCTCAATGCTTTTTCACAGGCTTCTTCCTTATTCATCACCTTTAACTTTACAGGCGCCAGTGTAATATTTTCCAGAATCGTATGGTTATTGAACAGATTAAAGTTCTGAAAAACCATACCCATATGCTGCCTGACTTTGTCAATATTGACCTTAGGGTCTGTGATCAGTTGTCCGTCAAACCACACTTCTCCGCTTGTGGGAATTTCAAGAAGATTCAGGCATCTTAAAAAAGTACTCTTCCCTGAGCCTGAAGGCCCTACCACAACAATTTTTTCACCCGGATGAATATGATAATTGACTCCCTGCAGTACATGGTTATCTTCAAATATTTTATGCAAATCCTTAACGATTATCACTCTTACGCAGCCTCCTCTCCAGCTTATCCAGCAATATGGTCAGTATTTTAATAATGGTAAAATAAATGACAGCCGCTCCGATGAGAGGCATAAATGCTTCATAAGTTCTTGAAGTGATCTGATTGGCCGCTCTTGTTAAGTCCGTTAAGCTTACATATCCTACGATTGCCGTTTCCTTCAGAAGAACGATAAATTCATTGCCGATGGGCGGCAGTACATTTTTAATTGCCTGAGGAATTACAATGTAGATCATAGTCTGTGATTTGGAAAGTCCAAGGCTGCGCCCGGCTTCTGTCTGTCCCTTGTCAACTGCCAGAATACCTGCACGAACAATTTCCGAAACATAAGCGCCACTGTTAATACCAAAAGAAAGCACTGCAACAAGGACGCCATTACTACAGCCTTTCATAATAATGAACCACATAATGAGCAGCTGCAGTACCGAAGGTGTTCCTCTGATGATATCGATATAGGCACCGGCTATCCGTGCCCACACGGTCTTTTTGCCGTTTCTTTTGGTGGAAAGCCTCATAAGCGCTACCACCGTACCGATCAGAAGACCGATAATCGCCGCAAAAAAAGCAATTTCAAGCGTAACACCAAGTCCTTTGATATACAGCTTCCACCTGTCTCCTTCCACAAATGCCATGACAAACTTTTTGCCAACTCCTTCAAACCATTCCTGCATATGTTCTCCCTCTAACTTTTTAAAATATCGCACTCCGCTTCCTATCATGGAAAGAGGATAGCATATCATGCTATCCTCCGTGATAAACTTACTTCATTGTACCGCAATTCTTATTCAGCTTCAATATAAGTTTTTACTAATTCGTCAAATGTGCCGTCTGCCTTAAGTTCATCAATAGCCTTATTGATCTTGTCTGCTAAATCGGTATCTCCCTTGGGAAGTGCAATTGCATATTCCTCAGGCTCAAAACCAAACTGTGCGCCGTCAACTGCAACTACCTGGCCTTCAAACTTGCTTTCAAATACAAGAGCAGGATTCTTATCAATGATGACAAGGTCAACTCTTCCGTTGATCAGATCATTCACTGCATCTACAGCCTTATTGTACTGGGCAACATTTCCTGTCAGTTCTTCTGCAATAAAATCACCTGTTGTACCAAGCTGAACGCCGATTGCCTTATCCTTCAGGTCATCTGCCGTTGCGATATCGGAATCTGCAGGAAGAATCACATACTGAACTGCTTCGTAGTAAGAGTTGGTAAAATCAACTGTCTGCTTTCTCTCCTCTGTAACCGTCATACCTGCTGCTGCAATATCGATTTTGCTTCCGATGGAAGAAACAAGGGAAGCAAATTCCATATTATCAATCTGAACTTCAACACCCAGCTTCTCACCGATTGCCTTTACCAATGCCATATCAAAACCATCAGGTTCACCGTCATCACCTACATACTCAAAAGGCGGAAATTCTGCGTTGGTGCCTACTGTCAAAACGCCGTCTGCCAGAGCTTCGCTGGCTGCTGCTGTTTCTTTTGAAGCTGTTTCGCTGCTTCCGCATGCGGTAAGCATGGTCATTGTCATTGCAAGTGTCAATGCAAGAGCTAAAAACTTTTTCATAATACTTCTCCTCCTTAATTACTTTGCCTGCATAAATATACAGTCAGAATCTCTAAACCTTTACGTAGTCTATCACTTTTAATGCATAAAATCAAGTATTTTATACTATCGGCACTGTATAAAACGCACTTTTTTATTCTGTGATGTCTTTCTCCTTCTCGCTTAGCAGCTCCTGTACCTTCTGCTTTGCTTCGTCCAGGTCCTTGCCCCCGTCCAGTATCATGGATACCATTTTCAGTATTTTATCAAATTGCCTATCTGTCAATTCCTCTCCCATTGCCTTTTCTCCTCTTGTTAAGGACATTATAGGCTTTCCCTTTCTTTTCGTCAATTCCTATTTGTTTTTCAGTATTTTTAAATTACTACATACATCTCCTTGTTCAAAGGAACAGATACTCTCTTCTCCTGTCTGCATACAATGATCTCCTCTTCCTTACTCCTGAACCATCTGAACACTCCGGGCTTAATGCAGTATCTGTTGGTCACGGCTTTCTCCACCAGTTCATCGGTAATTTCCATCGTATAGCCCTCTTCTTTCAGCTGTACCCTGCATCTTCCCAAATAGATCAGCCTGCCTTCTTTGTCGTCATTGTAGAGTCTGACCGTGGTTCTCAACAGATAAAGGAGCAAAAGAAGTAAAAGCAACGCTGCCAGCGTTCCTGCTGTCATGGTGATTAATTGTACAACCGGAGAAGAAAAGAACGCTTTCACCTGATTTTCTTTCGGCTGCACATCCTTGATTTCCGCTTTGGTCTGATTTTCACTCTGCACTTGTGGCAGTTTCAGATTTTGTATCTGCCTACTTAAGTCAGGCAGCGTTTCTTCCGGCACTTCTTCCTCTTCCAACATGGGAACTTTTGTTGTTGCTGCTCTTTCTCTCTTTGTGTCTTCCTCACCACCCTGATTGTCATCTCCCGCCGAATCTTCAATATTCTCAACCGGTATCTTAGTTGGGGAAGGTGTTATTAGCGGCAAAATTTCCTCATCTTCTCCGTCCCCGGCTCCTTCCTCTTTACTGTCATCTCCGCCATGAGCTCCTTTATCCTCTGCTGCAGGTGTTTCTGTGGGAGCTGCCGTGGGACTTGGCATGGGTGTTGCCGTTGGTTTCACTGTGGGTGTTGCCGTCGGCTGGACAGTCGGTGTCACGGTTGGCCTTACTGTGGGTGTCGCACTGGGCTCTACGGTTGGTGTCATTGTGGACACCGCTTTTACAATGCTGTCAATGGTGATGGTTCCGGTCAGTCTTTCCTTATCCACATCCTCATTCACAAGATCTGCTTTCACCTGATACTCTCCGTTTTCGGAAACTTCAATACTGTCTCCTTTGCCGATCACATTGCCCTGATTGTCATACCAGGTAAAAGGATCCTCGGAAAGCTGCAGTTCGCCACCTGTCAGATCTTCAAAGGTGACGGTGATTCTGACCTTTTCCGGATCTGATGTCTTTTCTTCCGTAAGAATGATTTTCCCGTAAGGTGTAGCTTCATCCTTACCGCAGCTTAAGCTGTAGCCTTCAATGGTTTCTGTGGTTTTGGAACAGCTGACAGCATAAGATTCGATGGTACTGCTATCTTTCCCACAGGTTAATTCATACCGTTCTACCGTACTTTCGCTTTTTCCGCAGCCAAGTGCATACCGCTCCACATTACCGATTCCCACACACTGTTCCAATTTATGATAGTGGTCCGGGGTTGCTTTGTTCACTACATAATTACAGGACATATAAAAATAATACATCCTGTTTCCGTTTTCATCATATTCATCGGTCTCTTCCGTACTCAGTACATAACAGCCAAGCTCCGAACTGCTGACCAGCTTGGTACATGCTTCTACGTGGGCTTCGTGGATTACGGCCGTTGTATAACAGCCGCCTCCGGTGCTTTCACTCCCTGTATGAACATGATAAACCGGCTCTCCATAGCAACCGCCTCCTGAGGAAGCGCTTCCCTGATGGACATGATAGACAGGAGTCTGATAACAGCCTCCATATGTAGTTTCACTGCCCAAATGAACGTGTTTCACCGGTGTTTTGTAACAGCCGCCTCCTGACTGGCTGTTCCCCATATGTTTGTGATATACATAAGTAATTGTTTGATTATTACTTTCTTCAGATGCAGATACCTTCTCAGTCGTAACGGATGATGTCAAAATTACCAAAAGGACAGTCATAAGACTTCCCAATACCCGGTAAACACTTTTCCTGATTTTAAAATAGTTTCTGTTCTTCATTTTCTTTCCTTTCGCTTCACTCTAAAATTGAATAAAAAAACCTGTCCATGGTTTCTCCACAGACAGGTCAACTGTTCTTCATTCACTTTTATCACTAAGCGGTAAGTGTAATTAGCATATCACGGCTTTTTTCCGGTGTCAATCCGTTTAAAATTATTTTCCCATACATTTTATTGCACGTTTTTCGCCGGAAGCAATTTCAAAATTTTCTCCCCCACTGTTCTCTGAATGCTTGCGATCAAAAGGGGAATTCCGATCCCCGCAAGCAGATAAATCCATTTAGCCGCTTCACTTCCTCCGGGCAGATACACAAAATTAATCTCCGAAAAATACATGGAAGTATCAAATTCCTGACAAAGCGGTGTCAGGACATGCAATACATAAAACACCGTTTTTACCAGAAAAAAAGCTAATATATGATGCATCATAATGGAAAAAGTATTTCTGCCGATGGTAACCATCTTCCCGGAAAGATAGGGGATCTGATTCATTATTTTTGCTATTCTCAGCCAGAAAGCAATACCTGTTATCACTGTCAGATAAGGAATGACAGGACCGTTTGCAAAGCTGCTGACCCACACGGCGCTGAAAGCCAGACCACCGCAGAAAACAGTGATCAGCAATTGGATTCCCATTACCATCAGAAAGTAAAGACCATCCGGCAAAGTATCATATTTTTCCAGTTTTTCCTTATAAATACGTCCCAGCTGAAATCCCGGCAGCATAAACAGAATTCTTCCCGGAATCTTATAAAGCCCCCAAACGTGTCCCCCTATCGCAAGCCATACCGTGGCGATGCCAAGAATCAGACAGCCGCCGAAAATGAACCATTCCTGATTCATCCTAAGCAAGGACAAAACCTTTCGCATGCAGACATTGACCACCTCTATCATAAAAAGTACGGGAACGAACCATGCAGGGAACTGATACATAAACTGATGTCCGCCGTCAAAAGGTGCGATCAGAACCGTGTAAAGCGACAGATCCTGTCCGATGGTAAAACCTGCCCTGTGAAGAAGCGCTGTCAGAATTCCATAAATAAGATTCCATATATAATAGGGTAAAAGAAGCGTGACACATTTTCCGAAAATATAGCTTATGATGCGTTCTTCCGATTCCGGCTTATAAAAATAGCCGGATACGAACAGAAACAGGAACACATGAAAAGAATAATAGGGAAACAATCCGCCGATATCAAACAGATTATATCCGAGATGGCCTGCTGCCACAAGAATAATACCCACAGCGGATAAAATCCGCATTTCCCTGTTTTCCTTATACTCTTTCATGCTCATTTCCCTCACACGCCTGTATTTAGTGATGCTTAAGTTAAAAGATCATTTACAATCAGTATACAAAAAAACATTGTATAAAGAAAGCAAAATATTTATAATAGCCTTATGAAAAAAAATATTACTGTTCAAAAAAAGCAAACAAAATCAAATAACCTTTCCGTGAGACTCACGCTCATGCTCTGCACTGTCTGTCTATGTTTTGCAGCAGGCTGCGGCAAGCGGGAGCCTGTTGCGGACTTTATCCCGGAAGATGGATATATCAGGCAGTCCTCTTTCATTGATTACGATATATCCTCCCTGAATATGATTCCGAACAATTCCTTTCCCACCTTAAGCGTTCCCACCTATATTACAAAGGTGGAAGATACCTATTTTATTGTTGACTGCTATCATAATCAGATCATTTACCATGACAATCTTACCGACCCGCTTTATCTCTGGCAGGTTATGACAAGTGAGGTTTCCATGCCTCATACACTTGCCAGTGACGGTTTCGTTTATGTCATTGATGACACGGAAAACAACCGAGTCCTTGTTATGGAAAAAGGCATCAATGAAAACGGGCAGCCTGTTTTCCTGCCCACCCAGGAGTTTACGGGAATCGGCAACAGACCGCATTATGCTATCTATGATGAAGCCACCAAAACCTTTTATGTGTGGAGTTCCCAGAACGGAGAAATGTATCTTTTCCGCCGTCCTGCTGACAGTACCACGCTGTATCTGACGGAAATCCGTACCATTCCCTCCCTTGCGGATGTTTATGTACGCTCCTTTACCATCATAGATGACAATATCTATTTTGTGGCGGGTATTGGCAGTTCTTCCATTATTGAAGCCGACCTTGATACCTTTCAGGTTAAAAAGGAATATCCCGTACCTGATGAAATTGCGGGTATGGTACAGCTGACTCTTATTGAAGACTATTATTACATCACTGTTTCCACCGACAGCAGCGGCAGTCAGGACTACGCTACCATGATTCGGGTAAAGGATTTAAAAGATCTGGAAAAAGGAAATTACGAAGATGTTTACAGTAACTTCATCGGCGGCGGCACTCCTTATTATATTACAAGCTTTGATGATACCTTTTATCTGACTGAGCACCGTCTTCCCGGTCATTCCATCTGGAGCTTTAAGGTAACGGACAATACCATCACAGATGCAGTTACTATCTATTGATTCAGAGCCACCTGAAGATAAAGTTATCATTCACCCAAGAAAGGATTCTACCCCTATGCAAAGTAAAATGCAGACCTTGAAGAAACATATCATAAAAAATCCCGTAACCATACAGGTCATTTTTATTATTTTATCCTGTCTGTTTGCGGCTGTTTTACAGGGCACCGGTTTTACCGAAGTTTCCCACTATCAGCAGATTCTTGTACTCACCTGTATTTTCCTTGCTTACTTTGCAGTTCTCTTTTATTTAAAAGTAACAAAGCGGTTGATCCATGAAGACACTGCTGTTATCATGATGATTTTTCTCGGGGTACTGATCCGCTTAAGCTATATCCTGCTTTCCGGCCTTTATGAAAGGCAGCATGATGCGGGCGCTTACACCGGCATGGGAACTGATTTCATCAATCCCGGTCATATCGGTTATATTGAATACATATACAAATTCCATAAACTTCCTGATATCAACCCTTATGAACTTTTTGCCTATTATCATCCGCCGTTACACCATATTCTTTCCTTTTTATGGCTCAAGCTGAATATCATACTCGGTGTTGCCGAGGACTTTGCTTTTGAAAATCTGCAGGTGCTTACTCTGTTTTATTCCTGCCTGTGCATGGCAGTTACTTACCGCATCTTAAAAGTGCTGGATGTAAAAGGCAATGCTTTGTACATTGGTCTTGCCTTTGTGGTATTCCACCCTGCCACCGTGATCATGGCGGGCAGTGTCAACAATGATATGTTGACCATTCTGTTCATGTGCCTGACCATCCTCGGATCTCTCCGGTGGATTCGGGAAAAGAATTTGAAGAATCTGATCAAACTGGCGCTTTACATTGGTTTTGGCATGATCACCAAACTGAATTCCGCTGTGCTCGCCATTCCCCTTGCCCTTGTTTTCCTGATGCACTTTATCTCTGTCATCAGAAGCAAAAACAACTCCGAAATTGTGAAATGGATCAAAAATTACTGTATTTTTGGCGTGGTGGTGGCTCCCATCGGTCTGAGCTGGATTGTCCGCAACCTCATCCGATTCGGAGAAAAGCCCGGCGTTCCCGTACCCGGAGAAACCTCTCCCATGTACACTGCTGCCTACAGCCTGTGGAGCCGCCTTGGCATCCCATCCCTGGCAGACTGGCGAATTGAATTTCCTTTTCATCCCATCAGCGCCAAAGCCTGCAACAATACCTGGGTAATCATGCTTCACACCTCACTGTTTGCGGAGGAATATCCCACTGATCTTTCGGATATTTTACTGATTCTCTGCCAGATTACCTTTGTGCTTGCCATTATTTTCAGCATTGTAACTGCTATTCTTCTGATCGTGGTGCTTCTTAAGAAACAGACACGCCTTGAGGACCAGGTATTTCTGCTGACCGGTTATATAATAATGCTTGTTTCCTTCGCTGCTTTTGTGGTCATCTATCCCTACACCTGCAGCAGTGATTTCCGCTATGTTGCCATCTGCCTTGTGTATATTGCTATTGCCCTTGCTCTCGGCAATCAATATTATTTGCAGACACCGGTCAACAGTAAAAAAGGAGCCGCCTCAAAGGCTGCCCCTGTGATAATGCATGTGATAAACGGCGGAATCATTGCCATCCTCGTTATGATCAATGTCATTTATCTTTTCTGGGAGCGCTGGTAATTACTGTTTTTCCTTCCAACGCTCCATTTGTGATGCGCTTTCCCCGGAAAGTGCATCCAGCAGATAAGTCTTCTCTGTTCTCTGCCTGTTTAAGTATTCTTCCTTTAAAATTCCATTACTGCGCCTGATCTCTTCCTGAAGATCTCTTGCAGACAAAAGTCTGCAGCCCGCTCCACGTATAATGATCTGTTCAAGTCCATCCGAAGTTGCCACGGTAATATCATACTTCTTACTGTTGTCGTGGGCAAATTTCTCAATAAACCTGTCTGCGGTTTCCGCTTCCTTTGTATATACCACATGGATATTGTGATAATCATAAATCTCCGTAGGATGACCGGAAAGCCTGTAGGCATCAAAAACCGCGATCAGCTGACACCCTTTAACAGCCTGATAATTGCAAAGGATATCAAGCAGTTTTCCTCTTGCACCGTCAAGATTCACCGCGGCAAGCTCCTTTAATTCCTCCCAGGCAAAAATCACGTTATAACCGTCCACAAGAAGATATTCTTCCTTCTTTTCCTGCCCTTTATATACACGGGTAACGGAAGATGTATCGGTACCTGCGCCGGTTCTTTTTCCCCGCTGCCAGCCTTCTTTCTTTCTGCCGCCCTCTGCCCTGCTGTTGGCATTTGCCGTTCTGTTAAGAATGGCATCTATTTCCTCTGTACCGATGAAAACCTCTCCACCCTGACTGCCATAAAGCTCCTTTCGGTTCAGTGCTGCCTGCTTTCTTCTTTCCAGTTCCGCCTCAAAAGCGCTCTGCATCACGCTTTCCCTGTCACCTGCAAAACAGCTTTCCATATGCATGTAGTCCTTCACCTGATTCCATGGAACCACAAAGCCCGCCCCATGGGCACAAAATACGGAACCGGTGGGATTTCTCAAATCACTCTCCGGATCATAATGTCTTTTTTCTATGACCTCCTGCGCGTTGTGGCAGGGCGCATATCCCTTTAAGCTGCAGGTGAGTCTGCCATGTCCTCTGGTGTAGGCTGTTACTTCCTTTTGATAGTCCTGCAGTGTTACTACAGGAGCCGTTCCTGTCAGAACTGCAGTGCCGCCCACTCTCTCTTCCAGCGTAAAGCTGCCGTGAAGCTTTTCCATATCTGTCATGGCACGCCCGATCATCTCCTCGGGAACTTCCAGTCTGAATTCATAGACCGGTTCAAGAAGAACCGAGGAAGCCTCCATCAGTCCCTGTCTCACCGCCCTGTAAGTGGCCTGCCTGAAGTCGCCGCCTTCCGTGTGTTTTAAATGGGCGCGTCCTGAGACAAGCGTGATCTTCATATCTGTAATGGGAGAACCTGTGAGGACTCCCCTGTGTTCTTTTTCTTCCAGATGGGTCAGAACAAGTCTCTGCCAATTCTTGGCCAGGATATCCTCACTGCAGTCCGTGGCAAGCAGAAGACCACTGCCCGGTTCTCCCGGTTCCATCAGCAGATGTACCTCCGCATAATGACGCAGCGGTTCAAAATGTCCCACTCCCTCTACCCTGTCAGCAATCGTTTCTTTATAGACGATGCGGCCTGTTCCAAAGCTAACTTCCATACCGAAGCGATTAAGGATCATATGCTTTAAAATCTCAATCTGTACTTCTCCCATGACCTTGGCATGAATTTCCTTAAGTTCTTCATCCCACACAATCTGAAGGGTGGGGTCCTCCTCCTGAAGCTGCATAAGTTTTGGCATGACAGCAGCCGGATCACACCCCTCAGGCAGCTGAATACAATAACTCAAAACAGGCTCAAGCATATGCATATCCATGGTTTTTTCTCTGCCAAAGCCCTGACCCGGAAGAGTCCTGAAAAGCCCCGTCACCGCACAAACCATACCCGCTGACGCTTCATTTACCGTTTCAAACTTTTCTCCCGAATAGATACGGATCTGATTGACCTTTTCCTCTGCAGTATTTTGACCGTTTTGGTCAACGTTTCCATCAAAATCCATCTGCAATACTGTCCTTGCCTTTAAGCTTCCGCCCGTAATTTTCATATGAGTCAGTCTGTTGCCCTGATTGTCTCTTGTGATTTTAAAGACCCTGGCTCCAAATTCTGAAGGGTATTTGGGGACAGTCACATATCTTGAAATCCCCTCCATCAGTTCCTGAACGCCAAAAAGCTTCAGTGCCGAGCCAAAAAAACAGGGGAATATCTTCCGCCCTGCTATGGCTCTTTTTATCATATCCGTTTCAAGCCTTCCCTTTTCCAGGAAATGGTTCAGCATCGTCTCATCGCACATTGCCAGAGATTCAAAGAAATCCTCCGATGATTCATCCGAAAAATCCACACATCCTCCATCCAGCTGACCGGAAAGTTCCTTCAGGATTGCCTCTCTGTCCGTGCCCTGTTGATCCATTTTGTTGATAAACAAAAAGACCGGCACCTGATATCTTTTCAGCAGCTTCCACAAGGTTCCCGTATGTCCCTGTACGCCGTCTGCGCCGCTTACCACAAGTATAGCCGCATCCAGCACCTGAAGGGTACGTTCCATTTCTGCTGAAAAATCCACATGTCCCGGTGTATCAAGCAGAGTGATCCGCAAATCTCCGCAGTTTATGATCGCCTGCTTGGAAAAAATGGTAATGCCTCTTGCACGTTCCAATTCATAGGTGTCAAGAAAAGCATCCCTATTGTCCACTCTTCCCACTTTTCGTATGGCACCGCTCAAATAAAGCATGGCTTCCGACAAAGTCGTCTTGCCTGCATCCACGTGTGCCAGTATTCCTAATGTCAGTTCTTTCATTGTTATTCCTGTTCCTTACAAAGAGCACGTCTGCCAAGTTCAAGGCACCCCATAATCCCCTGATTGTCATGAAGACTGGCAGAAACGATATATTTTTCCATATCTGTCAGTTCTTCTGTCTTTATGTAGCCGCTTAGCATCTCCTTCACATAGCCACGGATTAACGGAAACAGCTGATCCTGATGCATGACGCCGCCTCCCAGAATGATCAGTTCCGGCGAGAGGATCAGAATATAATTTGTGAGTGCCTGGGCAATATAATAGGCCTCCAGATCCCAGACCTCTTTTCTGTCCTTCAATTCCTTTGCCTTTGCACCCCATCTCTCCTCAATCGCGGGACCTGCCGCAAGTCCCTCCAGACAGGTTTTATGATAAGGACACTTACCCTGATAGGAATCGTCATTTCTTTTCCGAATCAGCACATGACCGGCTTCGGGATGCAGCATCCCGTGCAAAAGTCTGCCCTCAATATAGATGCCGGCTCCTACTCCCGTACCGATGGTGATATAGATAACACAGCTTTTGCCCTTCGCCTGACCGAAGGTAACTTCCCCAAGCACGGAGCCGTTTACATCCGTATCGAAACCTACCGGACAGGAAAGCGCCTCCTCAAAAGCTCCCACGATATTGTAGTCTGCCCATTGCAGCTTTGGAGTGCTCGTAATATATCCATAGGTCTTTGATTTTTTGTCAGGATCGATAGGACCAAAGCATCCGATTCCAAGAGCATCTATTTTCTTTTCCTTAAAATAGGAGATCATCTCCGGCACCGTAATTTCCGGTGTCTTTGTGGGAATGGAGATCTGCTCGAAAATCTCTCCCTTTTCATTGCCGATAGCACACACCATTTTGGTACCGCCGGCTTCCAGTGCACCCAATAACATAATCTAATCTCCTTCGATTTTACCCTGATTTATTGTTTATTTTTTAGCTTCTCGATTTCTTCCTGCAATTCCTGCAGCTTATCCATTGCCTTCTGAAGATCACCGGAATTATCCTTGTTCTCTTTTTCCTTTTGCTTTGCAGCTTCTTCCTCCTGCTGCTTCTTTTGCAGATAGCCGGTTACACAATCCGGCTGAGCGATAGGTTCATCCTCAAAGTACTTGGGATCAATGTGAAGCTGATAATCTTCTTCCCTGATTATGATGGTTCTTGGATCGATCTTTGCCGTTTCCACCTTTACCTCGTCTTCCTCGCTATCCTCATCCTCGTCGTCTTCCTCGTCCTCATCATCGTAATCGTCGTCCTCATCTTCCTCATCCCCGTCCTCATCACCTGCCTGACGAAGATTTTTCAAAATCAGGATAATCATCACAACGATCACCGCAATGATCACAATAACAGCAACTGCCTTAAGAATGCCAAAACCGGTCTGTACCTTTTCTGCCACAGACTCTCCTTCATTTTCCTGATATTCTTCTGTTACCGCCTCTGTCTCTGCCGGAGCTGTCGAAACAACACGGATGTACTGTCCGTAAACAAAGCCCTCTGTTCCCTGAAACTCAATCCGGTACCAGTCGTCATGAGTCTTACCGGTAATAACCAGGGCATCTCCCTGTCTTACGGTTCCGATCTTCTCATAATCGGTACTGGGACCACTTCTTACATTGACATCACTGACCACTTCACCCTGTGCCGACAGTTCCTCTACGACATATTCATTCTCTGCGAGAACCGTCATAGGCGCACAGGAAATAATGAAGACTGCTATCATAAGTATTGCTATTCCAACATTAATTTTTTTCTTCATATGAATACCTGTTTCTGTCACAAATTTCCTTTCAAAACTCTTTCCGTAAGTATATCATGTTTTCTCTTTCTCATAAAGCCATTTTATTATATAGACAAAAAACCCGCCAAAAAGCGGGCCTTTTATACATACTATAATTAATTTTCCTTATTTACATACCATAAAGGCAGTCCGAATGTTACCATACCACCGATCACATTGCCAATTGTAACAGGAAGCAGATTTTTTAAAAGAAAATCAGGTATGTTCAATGCAGCCAGCTGCTGGGCTGTATAACCATACTGTTCCATGGCTGCCTGCACATAAGCAGGATTCAACTTTGCGAAAAGACCGGCTGTAATATAGTACATATTGGCAACACAGTGTTCATAGCCGCCTGTCACAAACAACATGATCACAAAGAAAGATACCAAAAGTTTTCCCGTTATATCCTTCGCGCAAAGCGCCATGATCACGGCTGCACATACAAGAATATTACAGAGAATGCCGGATACAACAGCTGTTCCAAAGCTTAAGGTCACTTTTCCCAGTGCCACTTTGATGGTATAGGCTCCAAGAAGACCGCTCGAATAGCCAAACTGTCCGCTTCCATACGCTGCCCATGCCAAAAGACCTGCACCGATAAAATTACCGACATATACCAACACCAGCACTTTCAGCAGCTGTGATACTGTCTGCTTCTTAGACGCAATTCCCATGATCATCAGGCAGTCACCGGTAAAAAGTTCTGCCCCTGTCAGAATGACCATCATAAGTCCAACCGGGAATACTACACCTGTTGTCAGTCTTGCAAGACCTACATTATTGACTGTATGAGCCGCCACACTGCTTCCGGCTGCGCCCATGGCAATCATCATACCTGCCAGTACAGCCTTTATCAACAGCTTGTTCACAGGCGTTTTGACTTTACCTTCACATCCTGCTATATACTTATTGACTGCTTCTTTCATTGAATAAAAATTATCCATCTGCTTTATCCTTCTCTTTCCATCTTTATCCCCTCAGCTTTTATTATAAAGGATTACTGTTCATTTGTCATATATATTTATGTACTAAAATCAGTACAATCTCTTTCACACAAACAGGCATCCGCTTTCGCGAATGCCTGGACTTAAAGGGACAATAACTGTGACTGCTTAGATAGCTTCATGGAAGGTTCTGGAAATCACATCAGCCTGCTGCTCGGGAGTAAGCTTGATGAAATTTACCGCATAACCTGATACACGGATGGTCAACTGGGGATAGTTTTCAGGATGCTTCTGTGCATCTAACAGTGTATCTCTGTTCAGAACATTAACGTTTAAATGATGTCCTCCTTTTGTTGCATATCCATCCAATAAGTTCACTAAATTATCAACCTGTGCTGTAGCTGCTGTTGCCATAATAAAATCTCCTTTCTTTTCCTGTATATTGTTATTTGTTTCAATTGTTATTCTGTAATTTTATATTATCCTTCTTTTCCAAAAAAATCCGTAACCTCGGTTACGGATTTCATTTTCTTATATGTTTTTATTTTAATACAAAAGCTCTACTTTTGCCCGGTCCCTGATCACAATTCTCTTTCTGGAAACCTCAATAAGACCGTCTGATTGCATCCGCATTAATTCTCTTGACAGAGAAGGTCTTGCCACTCCAAGGAAATCAGCTAACCGCTCCCTGTTCATCTTAAGCTCCACCACACCTTTTTCATCCATGGAATCAATGAGCCAGATAGCAATCCTCTCTCTCAAAGAAGAAGTGCTGACAATATGGAGTTTTCTGGTAATTTTAAAATTATTTTCCGAAAGGATTTCCAACATATTCTGAGTCAACTGCTTGTGATGATCGCAGGCATTGGTGCAAAAATGATAAAAAAAATCCCATGGCATTTCCAGTACCGTGGCATCCTCCAATACCACTGCATCATACCAGTAGCGGGTTCTGTCTCCAAATAAAAAAATTTCTCCAAAAACATTTCCCGGCTCTACCAGATAAAGTACATCTCTTTTTCCGGAAGTAAAATCCTTACAAATCTGCGCCTGCCCCTCCAGTAAAAGAAAGAGTTTTGAAGGCACACCACCCTGCTCAAAGATATAGGTTCCCGCAGGATACTTCCTGATACATGATTTTGAGCATTTTAAAATTCGTTCTGTTTCATCTTTTGTAATTGCCTGAAACAATTTTGATGACTCCAGATTTTCCATGCTGCCCTTCATCTCCTTTACGGATTTTGTGACATAAGTTTCAACGCTGCTTTCTAATTTTCTGACAGTAATGCTCTCCTGCTCTCAGACAGCCGATTATAGAACTGTTCATAAAAATCCGCCGTTCTTCCTTCTGCCTGAACGGTTTCATAGGGTTTCACATAAAACTGATTCAGCAGATGCATATTGATGCTTTTCACAATTTCCTCATTCTCTGTTTCTTTTAGTCTGCTCTGTACTTTTTTAAGGAAAAAATGCCAGTCCTTTATGTACTGTTCATAACGCGAAAGCTCCGGAATTCCAAGCCATTTCTTTATCTTTACTTTTGTTTTTTGGGGATAGCGGCATTCATACACCTGTATGAAGTACTTAAAATCATTTTCTTCATAGATTCTGCCGAGGGGGAAGAGTCGGCAGAATCCTGGTCTGCTATTATGAATACCGCATCGCCCATCCTCTTTTAAAAAGGTGCAGCCCCCACCGCCTTCTCTGATCTTCAGATGAGGCAAAACAGAGCCATCCACCACTGAAAGAGCAATTCTCTCTGCAAGCAGTACTTCAAATCCTACCCGAAGCACGCTTTCCAGCTGAAAAATATCATAAGGGTCCAGGATAATAGTATCCTCTACCACTCTGCAACACTCTGAACAACCTGCACAGTCGTTGCATCCTATTTTTACCATATCGTTAGCAGTGTACAATCTGCCGTCCGATATTTCCTTTAAATCAATATCGCGTTCCATTCCTGCTTCCTGTCTCTGTTCATTTCCGGCTTTTTACTCTTTACAGAGTATTATCGATCAGCTCCTGATAGAACATGGCATAATCTGTCCTGTTTTCCTTAATAAACTGGATAGCTG
>JBJEMT010000027.1:0-8745 GCA_051879815.1 Suilimivivens sp.
CCACCGGACGTTATCCGGCATCCTGCCCTGTGAAGCCCGGACTTTCCTCACCTGTCTAAAGACAGCCGCGATCATTTGTCCTACTTGCTTTCTTTATTAACTTCATTATACCGGAAAGCAGCTTCCACCTATAAATTCCCTGCAAATGGAATTGCTTGGTACATTCTGACTGTCAATACCCTGAAAATATTCCAGGAACTTCAGTAATCTCTTAGCCTCATAATATTCCGGCTCTCCCGGCAAAATACTGAAAAGCAGCGGTTCTGCATACTGCTTTAATACTGCCAGTTCATAAATTAAAACAGAATTAAACATTTCATCTGCCCCTTCCTGAAAAGGAAAAATGTAATTTTCTTCTCCGCGTCTCACAGAAGGCCACATTTCAATGGTTCTTTTTGCGCTGGCCCCTCTGGTCCTTGCATCTCTCACCATTCTCCTAAGAAGCCTTCCGTCTGTTGTGGGAATCCTGTTATGCTCATCAATATTGAGGTTTGTCAAAGCGCTGATATAAATCTTGAATTTACATTCATCCGGCAGAGAATAAGTCGTTGCCGGATTTAATCCGTGGATACCTTCTATCACAAGAATATCCTCAGGTCCAAGCTGTTTAAAATTGCCATGATATTCCCGTTTTCCCGTCTTAAAATTAAATTTGGGAAGCTCCACCTTTTCTCCTTTCAGGAGCCGTATCATATCTTCATTAAACTGCTTGACATCAATGGCTTCCAGACATTCAAAGTCATAATCTCCATTTTCATCCCTGGGGGTCATTTCCCTGTTTACGAAATAATCATCAAGAGCAATGGGGTGTGGAATCTTGCCATAGGTGCGAAGCTGTATGGAAAGCCTGTGTGAAAAAGTTGTTTTTCCTGATGAGGAAGGTCCTGCAATCAACACAAATTTTACATTCTCCCTATCTACGATGGTTCTGGCGATTTCACCGATTCTTCGCTCCAGCAAAGCTTCCTGCACCAGGATCATATCATTAATGCCACCCTCACAGATCACATCATTCAGATCCCCTACCGAATCAATTCCCATCATTTCTCCCCAGCTTGAGGAGGTTTTCAATGTATGAAACAGCTTTTCCCTTGGTTCAAAATAATCGATCTTATCAGGTTCTTCCGTCCCCGGAATGAGAAGAAGAATTCCGTTCTCATAAAGCATCAGATCAAAATATTTCACATATCCTGTGCTTGGCAGCATATATCCGTAATAATAATCATAATAACCGTCAAGACAATAGACATTGACAAAAGAACTCCTTCTGTAACGGAACAGCTTTTCCTTGTCTTCCATCTCATGCTCTTTAAAAATAGCACGGGCCTCATCAATCGGATATGATTTTTTTACAATGGGCAGGTTCTGACTCACCAGCTCCCGCATTCTCAAATTAATCAGCCTTACTTTCTCTTCTGTCAGCTTTTCCTCCATTCTGACATCACAATAATATCCCTGACCAATCGCAAACTCAACCTTGACCCGGGTCTTGGCTCCAAGTACATCATAAACAGCCTTGATCAGAATCATGATGGCCGTACGCACATAAGCTTTATGGCCAATATTATCCTTAAGTGTCAGAAAAGAAAGTTCACAGTCTTTCTTGACAGTTTTGATCAGTTCCCTGATTTTTCCGTTTTCCAGTACCAGCGCAATCATATGATCATACTTTTCCTGGTACTCGTTTGCAATTGCTTCATATGTGGTGCCATCCGCATACTCCCTGGAAACACCCTCAATTGTAATTGTAGCCATTAAAAAGCCTCCTTCTACGCGTTCCATAGTGATTCTGCTTTTCTGAGCAAAGTCAATTCCTTTTGCAGCTCTCTTTTTCTGCTTATATTTCTGGCGCTTTCTTCCTGTTTTTCCAGTTTATCAAGAATTTCCTGTTTCAGAAGAATTTCCTTTTTAATAAACAATAGAAGAACAGGATGCTTTTGCGCAAGCAAAAGAGGACCGAGGAGATCTTCCATTTCATATTTTTCTTTCAGGCCATCCTCTGTACACTGCTTTCCTGATTTTGAAAGACATACCTTCATCAGTGGGTAAAACTTGCCCTCTTCTAAAATCATATCTTCTTTAAGAAAAATATATCCCTTTTCCCGTAAAAAATTTCGAAACAGCGGAATTTCTGATTGGGGCTGTAATATCAATTCCTTAAAATCTGCTGTTTTTTCCGGTTCCTTAGTGAGAATATCCATAAGCAGCCTTCCGCCCATACCGGCACACAGAAGGGTATCCGCCTCTCCCTTCCGGTAAGCTGTAAGCCCATCCGATAAGCGGAGTGTTATGTATTTTTCCACCCCATATCGTGAGACATGACAGGCAGCCCTGGATAAAGGTCCCTGGTTCACATCCATGGCAAGTACAGAGGGAGATTTGCCGCTCTGCACCAGATAAATGGATACATAGCCATGATCACAGCCCACATCACATACGCGGCTGCCCTCCGAAACCATATCTGCCACGGCCTGCATCCGCTTTGAAAGTTCTACCATTCTGCCCATAAGCTATCCTAATCCAGATAATCCTTCAGCTTACGGCTTCTGCTGGGATGGCGCAGTTTGCGCAAAGCCTTTGCTTCAATCTGTCTGATACGCTCTCTTGTTACACTGAATTCTTTGCCAACCTCTTCCAGTGTTCTGGCTCTTCCATCATCAAGACCAAAACGCAGACGAAGCACCTTCTGCTCCCTGTCTGTCAGAGTACTGAGTACCTCTACCAGCTGTTCTTTCAACAGCGTAAATGCTGCGGCATCTGCAGGAACAGGAACATTGTCATCCTGAATGAAATCTCCAAGGTGGGAATCCTCCTCTTCACCAATAGGCGTTTCCAGAGAAACGGGTTCCTGGGAAATCTTCAGAATTTCTCTGACACGCTCTACAGGAAGATTCATTTCTGCTGCAATTTCTTCGGGGGTAGGTTCCCGTCCAAGCTCCTGCAGCAGTTGTCTGCTGACACGGATCAGTTTATTGATAGTCTCTACCATATGCACAGGAATTCTGATAGTCCTTGCCTGATCCGCAATGGCCCTTGTAATAGCCTGACGGATCCACCATGTTGCATAGGTTGAGAATTTATATCCTTTACGATAATCGAATTTTTCAACTGCCTTAATAAGTCCAAGGTTTCCTTCCTGAATCAGGTCAAGGAAAAGCATTCCACGACCCACATATCTCTTGGCAATGCTGACAACCAGACGTAAATTTGCTTCTGCCAGACGTTTCTTCGCATCCTGGTCACCTGCTTCCATCTTCTTGGCAAGTTCAATTTCCTCTTCCGCACTGAGAAGGGGAACCTTACCGATTTCCTTTAAATACATTCTGACGGGATCTTCAATACTGATGCTGTCAGGGATAGTGAGATCAAGATTCTCCATATCCACTTCGTCTTCTTCTGTCAGTATGATCTCCTCATCATCCACATCATCCTCTTCCGTGATGCGGAGAACATCTATCCCATTCTGTTCCAGTGTTTCCAGTATCTTATCAAATTGTTCCTCTCCTAATGCCATATCAGCAAAATAGTCAGTGATTTCCTGATATTCCAGAACATTTTTCTTCTTCTTGGCAACTGCTAAGAGACTTTTAAGCTTCTCATCAAATTTTGCCTGTGTGTTTTCATCCATTGTGGGTTTCCATCCTTCCTGAAAATTATAGTAAAAGTATTAGCTTTAATCCAGTGAAATATGCGTTTTGCTAAGTTCTTCCAGTGCCTTTTTGCCGGCAATCACCTGGTTCAGAGCATTTACATCGCTGCCAAGCTGCCCGGAAAAATATTCATAACTGTTTTTCTTTACTGCAAAAACGATATCATGAAAAGCCTTTTCCTGTTCCTGCCTTGTGGAAAGTTCCATAAGCTTGGTATTGAAAACCGCCGCCACTTCCCGCTGTTCTTCTTCATCCGTAAACATGCTGATAATGGAAGCCGGATTCATTTTCCCATTCTCTAGATCTTCAAAAAGCTTTTCTGCCACTTTTTTATATAAATCCTCGGTAAAATCCTCCGGGGAAATATATTTCTTTATCTTCTGATACAAAGAAGGCTCGTCCGTAAGCCAGGTAAGAAGCAGTCGCTGCGACTTTTTCCTGTTCTCCTCCGGAGATGTCTTCTTCTGGATACCGGACTTGGGTCTCTCTATGGGCTTTGCAAATCCGGTCTGCGCCGCATAAGATAACACCAGTTTTCTTAAATTTTCAAAACCGATCTGGTACTTATCCGCCACTGCCTGTATATAATTTTCTCTCTCTACCTCTTCCGGAAAGCCACAGAGTTTCTTTGCTATTTCCCTGTGGAATCTGGTCTTGGATTCCGGATCATTTAAATCATAATCTCTCTGCAGCATTCTCAGTTCAAAGAAAAAGGTATTTTCCGCATGATCAAGCCTTTCCTGAAACGCTTCCTGCCCTCTGTTCTTAATAAACTCATCCGGGTCTTTATAGGGATCAAGATTCAAAACCTTACCGGTAAGTCCTGCTTCTTTCAGAATGCCGATTGCCCGAAGTGCCGCATTCACGCCTGCACCATCACTGTCATACGAAAGGATCACCTCTTCCGTATAACGTTTCAACAGGGAAGCCTGTCCCTCCGTAAAAGCAGTTCCAAGGGAAGCCACTGCCTGGTTAAAGCCCGCCTGGTGCATGGTGATCACATCCATATACCCTTCACAAAGAATGATATTGTTCTTCCTGGAGGTTCTTGCCAGATTCAGCCCGTACAGATTCCGGCTCTTATCAAAAATCATGGTTTCCGGTGAATTCAGGTACTTTGGCTTTGCATCGCCCATAACCCGTCCGCCAAAACCGATGACTCTGTGGTTGATATCCTGTATGGGAAACATGACCCTGTTCCAGAATTTGTCATGCATGCCGTATTTTTCATCAAATGTGGCAAGACCCGCTTCCGCAAGAAGCTTATCGTCATAGCCTTTCCCTTTCAGGTACTTTACAAGATCATCACTGGTCATATTGGCAAAGCCAAGTCCAAATTTCCTGATGGTCTCATCAGACAATTCCCTGCTTTTCAAATACCGGTAGCCTGCCCTGCCTCTTTCACTCCTAAGTTGGTAATAAAAGTATTTGGCAGCCTCTTTATTGACTTCTAAGAGTCTGGCCCGCCTGCTTTCCTTCTTTCGCACCTCTTCCGTATATTCTGCCTCCGGCAGTTTTACCCCCGCCCTCTGTGCAAGGAACTTTATGGCCTCCTGAAAGGTGTAATTCTCATACTCCATAATAAAGGTAAAGACATTACCTCCCGCACCACAGCCAAAACAGTAATACATCTGCTTGGATTGTGACACGGAAAAAGAAGGGGACTTTTCATTGTGAAAAGGGCACAAACCAAAATAACTGCTCCCCTTTTTCTGAATCCTCACATATCCGGAAACTACATCCACTATGTCATTTTTCATACGTACTTCTTCTACTACTTCGTCCGGATAATACATAATAATTACCTGCCTCTTGCCGCCCTTTGAGCGGCTTTCCCTTTAACCATGCCATGATTTGGGAATGTAAATTTCCTCATATTTTGCAATGGCAAACCGGTCTGTCATAGCGCCTATGTAATCACAGACTACCTTTTCCTCCGGTTCCCCTCTCTCAATCAGCCTGATCAGATCTTCCGATAAGAGTTCCAGATGGTGGCGGTAATAACTGTAAAGTGTCTGTACCAGCATTTCCGCCTTGCCTTCTTCACTTTTTGCCTCTTTATTCTGATAGACTCTTTCAAACATAAATCTTCTGAGATCCTTCATAGCCTTACCTACAGGCTCTGACATTACAATGTCGTTCTTGCCATAGCTTGTACTCACAATATCATGAATAAAATGATCCAGACGCTCGCCCGTGGTATAGCCGATCACGTCACCGATTTCCTTTGGCACATCCTTCTCTGTCAGAATTCCTGCCCTGATGGCATCGTCCATATCATGATGGATATAAGCAATTTTGTCGGAAAATCTTACGATCCTGCCCTCCAAAGTATAGGGCATTCCGTCCGTCTGATGATTCAGAATACCGTCCCTTACCTCCAAAGTAAGATTCAGTCCCTGTCCCCCTTTTTCAAGCAGATCCACCGTTCTTACGCTCTGTTCATTATGCTTAAAACCATAGGGACAAACTGCATTTAATGCCCTCTCTCCCGCATGTCCAAAAGGCGTATGACCAAGATCGTGTCCCAGGGCAATTGCCTCCACAAGATCTTCATTCATTCGAAGTGCCTTGGCAATAGTCCTTGCATTCTGGGATACTTCAAGGGTATGAGTGAGCCTCGTCCTGTAGTGGTCTCCTTCCGGTGATAAAAACACCTGAGTCTTATCCTTTAATCTCCGAAAAGATTTGGAATGCAGAATCCTGTCCCTGTCTCTTTGAAAAACAGGACGGATGTCACATTGTTCTTCGGGACGAAGGCGCCCCTTGGAATCCCTGCTGTGAGCCGCGTAAGGACTCAGATATTCTGTTTCAAGCTGCTCCAGATTTTCCCTGATATTCATAATAGCTCCTTTTGGCTATGCATGATAACTTTTTCTAAAATACACCTAATTTCATTATTCGGTGTTTCCTTCGCATTTCCTTTTTTTTAAGTAAAATTAACGGCAAATATCATAGATAAATTCCGCGCACTTCTCCATAGCCTCGTGAGCGGTCTTCAGAGGAGACATCTGGAAAACATGCCACATTCGTTTATAGATATCTATTTTAACCGACACATTCTCTTTCACCATTTTTTTGTGAAGCGCCATAGCATCGCTGAGCAGTATCTCATTGTCTCCTGCCTGAATATAGGTTGGCGGAAACCCGGTAAAATCTCCAAACAAAGGAGAGATAAATGGATTTTTCAGATCTTCTCCCGGTGCATAATTCCGAATCATCCTTTCCAGATATGCTTCATCCAGAACGGGATCCAGCGCTTTTCTCGTTTCATGGCTTTTCCCTGAAGATGTCAGGTCTGTCCAGGGGGAAAGGAGCACAAGTCCTCTCGGCAGGAGCCTTTGCTCTGCCTTCAGTTTCAGAACCAGAGATAATGCCAGATTTCCTCCCGCAGAATCTCCCGCAATGATAATGTCTCTTGCCCCATATCCGAACAGCATCAGATAATCCCAGACTTTCATGGCATCCTCTAAAGCCGACGGATAAGGATGCTCCGGTGCCAGTCTGTAATCAAAACAGAGTACATCCATGGATGTGGAGGCAGCCAGCTTTGAAGTGAGGGTTCTGGCATATACACTGCTTCCCGTAGAATATCCACCGCCATGGCAATAAAGAATCACATATTTTTTCATATGAACACGATCCACACACACCCATTCTGCTTCCATATCCATAATGCGAAGCGGCTTTATCAGCACTTCCTTTGTGTTGCCAAACAGCGCTCCCATCTGATTCTGGGAATGACGGTGCTTTTCAATATCAGGATTGTCAATCATGCCGTGTACCTTTCTGATCAGCCCCATCATATTCATATTTACCGTTTCTTCCGAAGGCTTTTTATTTAAAATATTTTTTGTTTTCATTGTCAAAATTCCTCCCTTTTTGTTTCTGCGCGATAAAACAGGATACTCTTTGCGGATAGTGTAGCACATTTTCCCTGTTTTGTGGTATACTAAGCAAAAACTTAAAATTCATTTGCCGGAATACGCTCTTTTCGGCAGGATAGGACATGGGTTGAAAGAAACAGTAAAAAAGCAGAAAATTACAGATAAGAATGAAGCCGGAGAAAGAAAGATCTGGTACAAGCTGGATCTGTCAGCTATTGTATATCCCACCCTGCAGCGCAGGGATTTTTCTTCCGTTTACCGTCTTTCCGTAGTATTAAAGGAACCCATTTTGCCGGATGTCCTGCAGCAGGCCGTGGATATTGCCCTTGTCCGCTTTCCCACCTACAAAACAGCCATCCGCAAAGGTCTGTTCTGGCGGTATCTGGAGCCCAATCACCGTCCCGGTCCTTTTGTACAGAAGGATATCCGCAATTTTTGTATGCCTATGCCTTTTAAAGCCAATAACCGGTATCTCCTGCGCATTTACTATTATGACTGCCGGATTTCCCTGGAAGCCCACCACAGTCTGGGGGACGGAAGCGGCGGCATGTATGTCCTGCAAACCATTACGGCTGTTTATCTAAGGCTTCTCGGTCATGAAATCTCGAACGGGTATTTTGTCAAGGATATCAACGAAACCCCCGACCCCGGGGAACTCGAGGATGCTTACATGAAATATGCCAATGCCAAGGTATGCCCGAAAAGACCGGGTGCCAAAACCTACCGTGTGAGAGGTACCAGAGAGCCGTTCTATACTTTTAATGTGATTGATGGAATTATGTCCACATCCGAGGTAATGGCTGCTGCCAAAAAATACAATGCCTCTGTTACGGAATATCTGAATTCCGTACTGCTTTATGCACTCCTTAAGAAGCAGCAGTCTGAAAGACACTTGCGCCTTAAGCCTGTCAAAATTGCAATGCCTGTGAATTTGCGCCGCTTTTTCCCTTCAAAGACACTGCGCAATTTTATCACCATGGTATATCCCGGCATTGATCCCAGACTTGGAGACTATACGTTTGAAGAAATTGTTAATCAGGTTCACCATTACATGCGTTATTATATTAACGAAAAGTTTCTGCGGGGAGATATCACCACCAATGCCAACACCCAGAAAAATCCCTTTATCCGCATCGTCCCTCTTTTTATCAAGGATATTGTGGTGAGATTGTTTTATACCCGGGTTCAGGACAAAAATTCCTCTGCAG
>JBJEMT010000028.1:0-8567 GCA_051879815.1 Suilimivivens sp.
TTGAAAGAGCCGCAAATACGCCGTTTTCTATTCCAAGCTGATAAGGAGGATCCATGAAAATAATATCTGCTTCCTTTTCGGAAATCAGGGATAATGCTGAAAGTACATCCTGTTTTAACAGTGTAGCTCTATCCGTAAATTTTGTAAATACAAGATTCTCCTGAATACAGGAAACAGCTTCTTTTGCGTTTTCTACAAAATAAGCATGTCTGGCACCGCGGCTCAAAGCTTCAATACCGATTCCGCCGCTTCCTGAAAAAAGATCTACAAAAATACTCCCCGGAATATCCATTTGTATCATATTAAACAAAGTTTCCTTGATACGGTCCGTGGTAGGCCGGGTATCCATACCTTCCGGCGTTTTTAACTTTAAGCTTCTGGCTGTTCCCGCAATAACACGCATAATAATCTCCTGTTTAGACCCTTATTTTTGTTCCTTTTGTATCCCGTTTACCCATTTTCAATTTGGACAGTTCTATCTGTTTTCCCTTATATTCGATAATCTGATCCCAAATTCCGGTATAATATACATTTTCCACATAATCTTTGGGGCCAAGCTTCATGCCTCTTACACCAACAGCACTCTTCTTTTTCATGGGAACTTCATCCAGAGAACACTTAAGGAAATATCCTTCAGCTGTCTGTAAAACAATATCCTTCTGATCATTCAGAATTGTAACACTTACAACCTCATCATTCTCCTGCAGCTTGGTAGATGCGACGGTACGTTTTGATACGTCAAATTCACCGCCATCTACAATCTTCAGCATGGACTGCTTTGTGGCAAAAACCACACGATAAAGATTTAATGACGTCTGATTGGTAACCGCAACTACCATTTCCTTTTCGGAATTATAATTGCTTATATTATCAATGGGTATCCCCTTGTCCCTGAATTTCCCAAACGGAAGATCACTGACTTTTACGGTATGAAGTTGTCCCATATTGGTAAATACACATATCTTACCGGTATTTTTACAGGTAAATACATATTTATATTCTGTATCTGCCGCTTCTTTATTTCTTTCATAGACGGACATATCCACAGTCTTGGCATAACCGAATCTGTCCATAAGGAAGACTACGTCCATTTCTTCAGGCTTCTTTTCTTCATAAACGGCTTCCGCCATATTTTCAATGACTGTTCGTCTTGGCTTGCCGAACTTTTTTTTGATATCATCCAGTTCGTTCATGATCACTTGTGCCATAGAATCACGCCTTGCAAGAATATCTTCGTAACGATAGATATTTGCCATGGTTTCTTCATGTTCATTGATGAGGGCTTCCAGTTCCAGTCCGATCAGTTTATATAAACGCATTTCCAAAATGGCATTTGCCTGCTTCTCTGTAAAAGCAAGCTGTGATGCCATGATTTTGGATTCCTTGAATTTAAATTTAATCCCTTCCGTTTTGCCTTCCACCAGGCAGGCTTTTGCCATGGCACGGTCTTTGGAACCGCGCAGAATCTCGATCACAAGATCAATGACATTACATGCCTTGATAAGACCTTCCTGAATTTCCTTCTTTTCCAGCTCCTTTTCCAGCATGGTCTTATACTTTCTGGTATTCACTTCATACTGAAAATCCACATTACATTTGATGACCTGCTTAAGACTCATGGTTTCCGGTCTGCCGTTTGCGATTGCCAGCATATTGACACCAAAGGTATCTTCCAGTCTTGTCTTTTTATAAAGCATGTTCACAAAATTATCAACGTCAGCATCTTTCTTCAGTTCTATTACAATACGAATGCCTTCCTTGGAAGACTGGTTAGTGATATCAACAATATCCATGGTTTTTTTCTGCTCGGAAAGAGCTGCCACATCCATCAGAAATTTTGCAATATTGGCGCCAATCATAGGATATGGGATTTCGCTGATCACTACATTTGTCTTGCCTGCTTTCCCTTTTTCAATGTCTACTTTACCGCGTACTTTAATCTTGCCGGTACCGGTTGCATAAATTTGAGCAAGCTCATCTTTGTTGATGACAATGCCTCCTGTAGGAAAATCAGGCCCTTTGATGTATTTCATAAGACCTTCATTAGAAATAGTTTCATCCTTCATATAGGCTTTTACGGCATCAATCACCTCTGACAGATTATGCGGAGGAATACTGGTAGTCATACCAACGGCAATCCCCTCTGAACCGTTTACAAGAAGATTGGGAAACTTTGCGGGAAGAACGGTTGGTTCCTTTTCCGTTTCATCAAAATTCGGCATGAAATCCACAACATCTTTGTCCAGGTCTGCAAGGAATGCTTCCTGCGTAACCTGCTGAAGCCTTGCCTCCGTATAACGCATGGCTGCGGCACCATCACCCTCAATATTACCAAAATTACCATGACCGTCTACAAGGGGAAGTCCTTTTTTAAAATCCTGGGTCAATACCACCAATGCTTCATAAATTGAGCTGTCACCATGGGGATGATATTTACCCATGGTATCACCTACGATACGGGCACTTTTACGATAGGGTCTGTCATATTTGATTCCCAGTTCGTGCATATCATAGAGGGTACGCCTCTGAACAGGTTTCAGTCCGTCTCTCACATCCGGCAGAGCACGTGCTATGATAACACTCATAGCATAATCAATAAAAGATTTCTGCATGATCTCCGAATATTCTGTTTTGATAATCTTCTCTTCCATCTAAAAACCAAAGCCTTTCTTATACATCCAGTTCCGCATCCTGCGCATGCTCATAAATAAATGCCTTTCTGGGAGGAACATCGGTTCCCATCAGCAGTTCCGTCACCTCTGATGCCATACGGGCATCTTCTATTTCTACCAGCTTCAGTATCCTGGTTTCAGGATTTAAGGTCGTCTCCCAAAGCTGGGTGGCATCCATTTCACCAAGACCTTTGTATCTTTGCAGGGTAAAAGGTCCCTTATGCCGTTTTCGATACTTTTCCAGGGCCTTATCATCATAAAGATACTCTTCCTCTCCTTTGCTTGGCATTGCCTTATAAAGAGGCGGCATGGCAATATACACATGCCCTTCAAAAATAAGTTCAGGCATAAAACGATAAAACAATGTCAAAAGCAGATTGGAAATATGGGCACCATCCACATCCGCATCCGCCATAATAATGATCTTGTTATAGCGAAGCTTTGTAATATCAAAATCATTGCCATAACCTTCTGAAAAACCACAGCCGAAGGCATTGATCATAGTCTTGATTTCCGCATTGGCAAGAACTTTGTCAATGCTGGCCTTTTCTACATTCAGAATTTTACCTCTGATGGGCAGAATTGCCTGATAGGTACGGTCTCTGGCCGTTTTTGCACTGCCCCCTGCGGAATCACCCTCAACAATAAATATTTCACACTTGGAAGCGTCTTTGGAGACACAGTTGGCAAGCTTGCCATTAGAATCAAAAGAAAATTTCTGCTTGGTAAGAAGATTGGTCTTTGCTTTTTCTTCTGTCTTACGAATTTTGGCAGCTTTTTCTGCACAGCTGATGATATTTTTCAGGGTTTCCAGATTCCTGTCAAAATAGCGTACCAGTTCATCATTAGTTACTTTACTTACTACTTTCGCAGCATCCTGATTATCCAGTTTGGTTTTAGTCTGTCCTTCAAACCTCGGATCCGGATGCTTAATGGAAATCACTGCGGTCATACCGTTACGGACATCCGCACCGGTAAAGTTAATATCCTTTTCCTTCAGAATATTCAATTCTCTTGCATAGGTATTGATAATATTGGTAAATGCAGTTTTAAAACCGGTTAAATGGGTACCGCCTTCGGAATTATAGATGTTGTTACAAAATCCGAGTACGATTTCATGAAACTCGTTTACATACTGAAGAGCACCTTCCACCGTAATTCCTTCCGCTTCTCCGGAAAAATAAATTACATCATGAAGAGTTTCTTTCGATTTATTCATATCTTTGATGAATCCGATAATGCCATCAGGCTCATGGAATTCAATATGTTCGGTTTCTTCTTTTCTCTTATCCTCAAATACAATGGTAAGTCCCGGATTTAAATAAGCCGTTTCGTGCAGCCGGCTTTTGATCTCATCTTCCTTAAACCGTGTCTTATCAAAGATGGTATCGTCCGGCAAAAAATTAATAGTGGTACCGGTACCCTTTGCCTTGCCTATAACCGGCAAAAGTCCATCGGTAAGTTCTATGACTGGGTTGCCTCTCTCATATTTATCTTCATAAAGATTGCCTCCGTTCTTAATCCGCACTGTCATATAAGCAGAAAGTGCATTAACAACAGAGGAACCTACACCATGAAGGCCTCCGCTTGTTTTGTAGGCAGAATTGTCAAATTTACCGCCTGCATGAAGTGTGGTAAAAACAAGCCGTTCAGCGCTGACTCCTTTTTCATGCATACCCACAGGAATGCCACGGCCATTATCTTCTATGGTAGCAGAACCATCCGCTTCCAAAGTCACTTTAATGGTATCGCAATATCCGGCCAGGTGTTCATCCACGGAATTATCTACAATTTCATAAATCAAATGATTAAGACCCTTGGTAGATACACTTCCAATGTACATACCCGGTCTCTTCCTTACAGCCTCAAGACCTTCCAGCACGGTAATGCTTGAGGCGTCATAAACGGGTTCTTTTGCCATTTGAAAACCTCTTTCTCAGAAACTATTGAATCTTCTTACTGCAGGCAACAGCAAGTGCTCCCGGTCCAATATGGCAGGATACACTTAAAGATAAAGGATCCATATGGATATCAAATCCGGGGAACTCCTTCATCAGTTCCTCCTGGAACTGCATTGCCGCATCCGTATCTTTCGTATAGGCAACCTGTAGCCAGATATTATCTGCTCTGACACCACCGAATCTGCTTTCCATATCATTTCTGATGGCATTGATCATGGTCGTTTTTCCCTGATTGACAGTCCTTGCCTTTGCAAAGGCATCCAGCTTTTCACCCTGAATCTGCAATACCGGTTTTAATTTAAGCAGTGTACCGATGGCTGCCGCTGCCGGTGTGATACGGCCTCCTTTTTTCAGATAATATAAAGTATCCAGCATAATATAAATACTGGAATTGAACTTGTCTTTTTCAAGAAAATCTTTTATTTCTGCAGCATTCATCCCTCTGGAAATAAGAAGTTTGGCATCCAGACAGGATTGTCTCTGGGTTACGGAAATACGCTGGTTATTAACAACCTGTACCCTGCCGTCAAAATCCTCTGCAAGCATCATTGCGCTCTGGCAGGAACCGGAAAGTCCGCTGCTCATGGGGATATGAACAATTTCATCATAATCCTTCAGAATGTCCTTCCACAAATTCAGAACAGATTCCGGAGAAGGCTGGCTTGTGATTACATCAGCACCTGTTTCCAGTTTTTCAAAAAATTCTTTCTGGGTCAGATTAATATCTTCAAAAAAAGGTTCCTCATTGATCATAAACGGCATTGGCAGAATAAAAATACCAAGTTCTTTGCCCTGTGCCTGTGTGATACCGCTGTTACTGTCTGTTACGATTGCAATTTTACTCATTCTGCGTTTTCCTCTCTTTATAGATAGTAAGAAACACAACATCTTGTGTTTTTCGACGATAAGCATACATATATATCTTACTGTCAGATTGTCCTAAAGTCAATAAAATTTACCGTATTTTGGTTTAAAAATCGACTGATGGAACAATATTCAGGAGAGGTAAGATCTGCATCCTTTCGTAAAATATTATCAACAGTTTCACTGATTTGCTTCAGTAAGTTACTGTCCTGATAAATATCTGCTATTTTGAATTCCATAACACCGCTCTGGCGGATTCCGAACAGATCACCCGGGCCTCTGAGTTTTAAGTCTTCTTCCGCAATAAAAAAACCGTCATTTGACCTGTTCAATATCTTTAATCTCTCCATAGACCTTGCATTGTCACTGCCACTGATAAAAATGCAATAAGATTGTGCCTTTCCCCTTCCAATCCGGCCGCGAAGCTGATGCAGCTGTGCAAGACCGAATCGTTCCGCATTCTCCACCATCATGACGGTTGCATTGGGAACATTAATACCGACTTCAATAACGGTTGTAGAAACCAGTACATCAATATTGCCTGTGGAAAATTCCTCCATAATACGGTTCTTTTCGGCAGGTTTCATTTTTCCGTGGAGATACTCCACATGAATCCGGGACGGAAGTTCTTTTTTTAATTTTCCGGTATATTCAATTACATTTTCAACATCTTCCATATCTTCATTTTCATCCACCATCGGACAGATGACATAAACCTGATGACCATCGGATACTTCTTTTGTAATAAATTCATAGGCTTTTTTACGATAACCGGTATTCACCACGCAATTCTTAATGGGAAGTCGGTTTGCCGGAAGCTCGTCCACCATAGACAGATGCAGGTCGCCGTAAAGAATAATGGCAAGTGTTCTTGGAATAGGCGTAGCACTCATAACAAGAACATGGGCATGATCACCTTTTTCACTTAAAGTTTCCCGCTGCTTTACCCCGAACCGGTGCTGCTCGTCAGTGATCACAAGTGCCAGATTACAATAATTTACCTTTTCCTGAATCAATGCATGGGTACCGATGATCACATTTACCTCACCGGCTTCTATCTTATCATAAAGTTTCTTTTTATTTGCACCAGTAACAGATCCTGTTAAAAGAACAGGCTTTAAAGGCAACGAATACCTTCGGATCATTTCCGTCATCTGTTCATAATGTTGTCTTGCCAATAGTTCCGTAGGTGCCATCAGAGCTCCCTGATAGCCGTTTGTAACCGTCATAAGCAATGCAAGAAAAGCCAGAATGGTCTTTCCGGAACCAACATCTCCCTGTATCAGTCTGTTCATGGTCTTCCCGCTCACAAGATCATCTCTGATTTCCCGAAAGACACGGAGCTGGGCATTTGTCAGTTTATAAGGAAGCGCTTCTATGAGCCTTTGGACCTGTGCGGTTTCAATCATAGGATAAGAAGATTCCTGCTCTTCATTGATTTCTTTCAGTTTTCTTAACTGTATCAGGAACAGGAAAAATTCATCAAAAGAAAGCCTTTTCCTGGCAGCTGACATTTCTTCATAGTCTTTTGGAAAATGAATATCATGATATGCTTTCTTTCTGGAAATCAAATGATATTCCCGTATGATATCATCAGGAAGATATTCGTCTTCAGCCACCGCATGCAAAGCCTGTTCCATTGCCTTTGTGACTATTCGGTTAGTAAGACCGGCAGTAAGACTGTAGCGTGGCTGAAGCGATCCCGAAATCCTGCCGTATTCCTCAAAGGTATAAAGCTTTGGCTGGTCCATATGAAGCATGCCCCGTTCCATTTTCAGTTTTCCGCGCATAAGATACACTCCGCCAGCCTTGATCACATTTTTGAGATAAGGTGCGTTAAAATAGGTAATAGATACTCTGCCCGTATCATCAGCAGCCATACCGGTGCCTATTGTCAATTGTCTTACCTTTTTCCACTGAAATCCGGAAAGTATGGTAAGCTCCAGCGTAACCGGTATATCCAAAGGAGCATTTGCTGCTTTGACAGGAGGTCCGAAGATTTCATAATCCCTCGGAAAATGATCCAGCAGATCTTTGACAGTATAAACAGACAGTCTTTCAAAAAGCTTTGCCGTTTTTTCACCGATTCCTTTTAAACTGGTAATTTTATCAGAATAATTCATGATACCCTCGTGAAGAAAAAGGACGGTTCCCGCCGTCCTTTTATCGTCCAATAAGGCGGCACGCAAAGCGTGCCGACATTTGGTAAATACTTTAATTGTGTAAACGTTTATTGTTATTCAGCTGAAACAATATAATAGTAAATAGGCTGTCCGCCAAACTGCAATTCAACATCACAGGAAGGATAGGTTTCTTCTACTTTAGCCTTTAGAGCTTCCGCTGCATCCTCTTTAATATCGGAACCATAATAGATGCTGATCAGTTCACATGAGTCATCCATCATATTCTTTATCATCTCAAAGGTTACATCATCAACATCGGCACCAACAGAAAGAATACCCTTATCTCCGATTCCCATGTAGTCACCCTGCTTGATTTCCTTATCATCAATTATGGTATCCCGTACCGCATAAGTGACCTGTCCTGTCTTCACATTGGAAATCTCTCCATTCATGGTTTCCGCATTATCATCAACCGACATATCCGGCACATAATTGATCACTGCCGTAATCCCCTGCGGTACTGTCCTGGTAGGAATTACAATGATATTTTTATCCTCGACCATAGCTTTAGCCTGATTGGCAGCAAGGATAATATTCTTGTTGTTAGGAAGAATAAAGATAGTATCTGCATTGACCTTGTCAATAGCATTTAACATATCTTCCGTGCTGGGATTCATGGTCTGACCGCCTTCAATAATGTAGTCAACGCCAAGACCCTTAAAGATTTCATTGATACCATCACCTACGGACACGGCGATAAAGCCTGTTTCCTTATGAGGCATTTCTTCTATGTTTTCCTGCTTTTGGGCATTCTCTTCCATTTTGAACAGCTTCTCCTGATGCTCAAGACGCATATTGTCGATCTTCATATTGGAAAGAGCGCCATATTTTAATGCTTTCTGAATAGCAAGTCCGGGATCGTTGGTATGCACATGGATCTTAACCAC
>JBJEMT010000029.1:0-36102 GCA_051879815.1 Suilimivivens sp.
TTTAAGGCGTGGTGGAATTTACCTCTGCACTGGAATTTAAAATTTCAAGTCAGCTTAACACATTTTTCCATAATATACGCGATAACTTAATCTCCTTTTTATGCTGTAAGTTATTGACTTTCTTCGCAAAACAAGTACAATTATAAAAAAGCAGCTTTACAAACATGCACAAATAGCAAAGGGGAATTTTACTATGATGTACATGCACTATTGTAAGCGTTGTCAGCGTATCTTTATGTTGAATGGCCATAAAATGATATGCCCAAAATGTACCGAACCATTGACTGAGCTACGCATTTCCTACTTAGATTACGTCAATCTGGACAGGAAACAACGAGAGGAACTTTGTGATGCCTGTGCTGACGAAGAACAGCTTGGCAAAATGAAGGCTACATACCGTATGTACAAATACAGCAAATGGTATCGTGAACTTCAGGCAAAGAATGTGGATAATGTTCCCATTACCACACTGCTTGCATCAATGGTTCATCAAAATAACGCAAAGGCAACCGCACAAGAAGATTTGACCACCAAAAACAAAACTGAATAAGAAACAAAGAAAGGACCGGGAAATCAGCCGGTCCTTTCTCTGTTCTTTATAGCCTGATGAATTTATAAATAGTAAACCGCAATTCCTGCAAAAATAAAAATCATTCCAAGCACCTTTCTTTTTGTAATTTTTTCATGAAAGAAAAAGTAGCTTAAGATCAGTACCATGATATAGCCTGTGGCTTCCACGATCTGTACATTGGTAAATTCCATGCCGGAATACGCTATGATAGTCAGGAACATGGACAAAAACATCATGCCATAGCCGCAGATCACATAAACATTCAAATATTCCCGTATCACAGAAGGATAAGTCTTCTGTGCGCTTTTTTTCAAAAGAATCTGAGAAAAGGAAGCAATCAGCACGGAAAGTACAAGAACAGGTAAATGCATATTCATTATGCCTCCTCCTTTCCACTGTTTAAGATCACAATTCCCACAATCACTAAAAAAATACCGGCCATTTTCGGCAAAGTGATCTGCTCTCTGAAAAGAATTGCCCCCCAGATCATGGCCCAGATCAGGACCACCGCTTTGTTGGCATAGGCAATGGAAAGCTCAAATTTTTTAATAATCTGCTGCCACAAAACAGCATAAACGCCAAGGATAGCAACCTCAAGTCCGTAAAGCAGAATAAATTCAAGACCAAAGCTCTCCTTTGTGGAAGCAAACTTTGCAACCACACTGTTAATACTGTAAATGAGGAAGACAACCTGAAGCATCAGGATATCCTTAATTTTTATTTTCCCAATCATCAAACTCCGTCCTCTCTTTCGTACTCATCATATCATACTTCTCTTTTGACAGTATATTAAATTTTTATGAATATATAGATTTTTTATTCAAATAATAGTAGAATAACATGGAATTATTACTTGTCAAGGAGCTCATTATGAATACAGATAAAAATAATGATTATTTAAAGGAACATAAGAAAGGCTTCAAGGTTAATATTCATATTATTATGATCCTTGCCATTCTGCTGATTGCCGGTGTCAGTATATATCGTCTGGTAAAATGGAATCAGGGCACAAAGCTTCATGATTACGATTCTGAGGCAGACACTTCTGAATTTGACGTTGAGACACTGGATATGATCATCCCCTTAGATTCCTCCAGGCTGCAAGGACATGAGGACGACGGCGTTACCACAATCCTCTGTCTCGGAAATAATCCTTTTTCCGATGACCGAAGTGAAACAGGTCTTGCCACCAAAATTGCGGAAAAGACAAACTCTGTAGTTTATGACTGTTCTTTCCCTAATTCGTCTGCGGCATGCAAATATCCTGTTTACAATCCGGAATATACCCGTGATCATTTTAATTTCTACTATGTAGTGGAATGCTTCCGGAACAATGAATTCACCGCCATTAATTCCATCGCCGGCGACGAACCGGATCCCCGTTTTCAGGAAGCGGTAGATGTGATGAAGACAGTGGATATGGACAAGGTGGACATCATGATCATTATGTATGACAGTACTGACTATAATATCGGAACGCCCTCCGACAATCCGGACAATCCTTATGATGTAACGGCTTTTACAGGTGGACTGCGTACCACGCTAACCAACATTCAGAATACCTGGCCTTACATCAGAATTTTCGTTATGTCCCCCACCTATGCACAGTATATGGATGAGGATGGAAACCTTCATAACGGAACCATTACAGATCTTGGCAACGGCACCCTGAACCACTATCTGCTCAAAGAAGTGGATGCCGCCATGGATTGCGGTGTTTCCATTATCGATAATTACTTCGGCACCATTAACGAAGATAATTATGAAGAATACATGACAGACTATATGCATTATAATGAGGCAGGACGGGAAAAGCTGGCTGACAGGATTGCCGAGGTCATCAATACCAGAATAGCTTCCTCTTCCACCTCTGAATAATTTGTAAGCTTGTAAAACCGGGAGTGTTTTATGCACTTCCGGTTTTCTTATTTTTACTCCCTTTTATTTTCTGGATAACAGTTCTTCAAAATCAAACGTTTCAACAATTTCCCTCATATGTTCCAGATACTCATCTATGGTCTTTCCCTGATCCGCCCCTTTCTTTGCCACAAGTCCGGTAGTTCCGTCTGCAAAGCACTCCGTCATAAACCGGTTATAATCCGGATGGTAGTGGCTGTAGTCAGCATAGTGGTTCAGGTCAAGAATAATGTCCTCCCTGTCCGGGAAAAAGTAAACCTTAACATTCTCATATTCATTCAGTCTCTCAGCAATATACCGGTATTCCTCCATGGTAGCTTCCAGATGATTGCCTTTTATTACATCATTCCAGAAGAGGATACTGTAGGGAGGAAAGAATATAACAAATTCCGTATCGGGATTTGCTTCTATATAAGGGCAGATATTCACATCTAGATTTTTTGCCGTTCCGGGAAGATATTCCTCTGCCGGCACTTCTTTTTCCACAATCTCCGGCTCGGTGTAATTATGAAGCACCCACTGTTCATTATAATATTCTTCTGTCCACCAGCTGGCGTAAACTGTGGAAAGATCCGTCGGATCAGGGTCTGCCATGGGTCGCAGCACATAATTCAGAAGCACATCCTTATTCAGCACATATTGAATATCATTGAGATAATTATCATCATATAGATATTCAGGAATCGGATATTTGGTTTCGTCCACCCCTCCCATATAAGTGATCACATCCACTCCCAGGAACACCTTTTTTACCTCATGACCGCTGTCAAAGATAATCTTCATAATGTTTGCCTGGTCCTTCGGGTAGGCGCCGCTGTAGCTGAGCTTAATAGTGTCAAGCCCCATCAGCTCCCGAAACCATTCCGTGTTGAAATTCACCGTCATGGAGGACCCCAGTATGACACTGTCATAATCCATATGTTTTGCCATACCCGGATTTTGAGACAACTGGTTGTCCACCAGATAGGGAAAGTCTGGCAAAGGCTTATGATAATGAAAAAAAGGATCTACATACACGATCAGCGCCATGATCAAAAGGCACATTGCAATTACTGCCGCCACAAATAAGAGAACCCCCCGCTTAAACGGGTTTTTCTGCTTTTTCATACTTTCTTTTTGCATCTGATCTCCTTAAATCTCAAAGCAAAGAGCTTCTAAAGCTGTTTTAAAAATTAAAATAAATAAATGAACTTACCTCGGAAAAAGTGATCACGCACCACACAAACAGCACGGCCATGATAAAAGTATTCAGCACTGTAGGTTTCATCATCCCGGTAATCGTTACTGCCGTTTTACCGAAAAATACTATGATCAAAGCCACTATCAGCAGAACTGCCATTAAAATATAGTAAGCATACTGCCAGCTGTCTATATGGAACACTTTGATCACATACCAGAATTCATCCAGATTGAAATAACCTGCCAGATCCCGGTTGATTCTTGCCATGTTAAAGCTGACCATGGTTTTTAGCAGTGTCAGTGCCTCCTTTACGGAAGGCGCCCGGAAAAATACCCAGGCAACATTGACATAAAGGAAAGTAGCCACCACAGAAAAAAGCCTTGTTTTTTTTGTCCTTCTTTCTCCCTTTCTGTCAACCCACCATCTGGTGATCACATACAGAATTCCATGCATCATCCCCCAGACAATGAACTGCAGTCCTGCGCCATGCCAGATTCCGCTGACCAGAAAAACAATTAACGTATTAAAATAAGTCCTTCCTCTTCCTTTTCTGTTTCCTCCAAGGGGAATATACAGATACCTGGTAAAAAAACGGGTCAATGTAATATGCCAGCCCTTCCAGAATTCCATGATATTCCCTGCCTTGTAAGGGGAATCAAAATTAAGGGGCAGATCAAACAAAAGCATACTGCCGATTCCCATGGCCATATCACAGTAACCGCTGAAATCAAAGTAAATCTGCAGTGTATAGGAAAGCATTACAATCAGGGCATCTGCGGAATGCAGGGCAGCCAGGTTGGAATATCCGTAATCCACTGCCCCGCCAAAGGTATCTGCCAGAAGCACCTTTTTGGAAAGCCCAAGCACAAACAGACACATGCCCCGGTAAAACTGCTCCCAGCTGAATTTCTTTTTACAGATATCTCTCATCTGTGTGAGCATCTCTCCCGGAAGGGCAATGGGACCTTCCGCCAGTTTCGGAAAGAAGGAAACATACACACCATAATCAAGAGCGCTGACCTTCTCTAAATTATCCCGGTAACACTCCATCAGAAAAGCGATCTGACTGAAAGTGAAAAAACTGATACCAAGAGGGACAAAGGATGACCCTGTATATTTAAAGAAAAACAGCGCAGCCAGATTTACCAAAAGCCCTGTGACCAATAAAAGCTTTTTCTGTTTTCCTTTTTCCATCAAAAAGTAAATCATATAATTAATGACCATGCTGATCAAAATAACCGGCAGATTCAGGGGATTTAAAAATCCATAGAACCATAGAGACACGGCAAACAGAAATACCTTGATCAGCCAATCTTTTTCCGTTCTATTGCAGACAGCCTTACAGATATAAAATCCCAAAATACACAGAGGGAAAAACAGAAATACAAATGCATAGGAATTAAATAACATTATGACTCATCCTCTTCATAATATTTTGCAAAACCCTCCACAATCTCCTGCGATACAGGGTCAAGATAAACACGATAACCGTCAATCTCTGCAAGAAATGTAAGTCCAAGTTCTTCAGGATCTCCGTTCACCTTTCTTGCCGGAGAGATCACAATATACTGACAATACTCTTTTCTGCAGGCTTCAATTAGATTTGCAAGATCAATTACATCCGTCTCTTCCATGGCCGCATGAACCTCATTGTAATAATCCCACTGACTGGCGATCATTTCACGTCCGTAGGGCATGCGGATATCCGAATCATACTGCCGCACGAAATGTACCAGTTCCTCCGGTACCACCACCATGACCTGCACATTTTCATCCGCATCCTCCGGATGGATCAGCTCACAGATCTTAATTACCGTATCCGGAATATGATAAAGGTTCTCCGCCTTTGAAATGTAGCCGCTCTTATAGACATAATTTCCGCACAGAATAATAAGGACAGAAGTTATGATCAGTCCGATCCTTTTATGGTGACAAAACAGCTTGCAGGCACCATAAACCGTGATCATTCCAAAAGGAATGGTCCACAGCACCCTGTAATAAGTCTCTCCGTCCAGTCCGGCGGCTACAAATGCCTTCCGGCTTATGGGAAACAAAAACAACAGGAGAATCAGAATAGGCGCATATACAAACAATATTCTTTTGTTTTTATTTTTTTCCTTAAAAAGCAGATAAAGCCACATTGCCAGGGTCAGTACAAACAACAGCTTAAGTCCCGTATAAAGCTTAAAGATCACAAGACTTTCCATAAAAATTCCAAACATGATAAACCCTACCCTTCCCTAATGACTGATCACAAGATACGTCAGCACATATGCCGCGCCCGGAATGCAGGTCAGCCCTGCTTTTATCAGAATGCTGAATTTCCGTTCCTTTATGGTAAACAAAAATGCCAGTCCGGCTGTCAAAAGCATACTCAAAAGAACTGCAAGAGAACTGCTGACACCGGCTGCCAGGTTCAGACAGCCAAGCAAAATCCAATAACCCTTATCTCCCGCTGTCCTCAAACGCTCTGCTTTCTCTCCCTTAATTTCTTCTTTTTCAAACAGATTTAAGAAGATCCAGAATACCACGGGAATGATAAAATTTCCTGCTACCGATTTTCCCTGCCAGGTCCTTGTCAGGAAAAAAGTTTCACTGGTATAAATAGACACATTTCCAAACATCTGAAACAAGGATATCAGGATGAGGAAGAAAGGCAGCATGTCCTTTCTCTCCGAAAGCAGCTTCTTTCCTATCTGAAAATATACAAGATAAGTCAACGGGATCAGCACAAGGGGAGCCACACTGTGGGCAATAATAGTGGAATGGATACCGCTCATTTTTCCCACAAACGCTTCCCAGACAGGAATAAGAGCCAGGGCATGGCGCACATCAAGCGGAGAACTTCTTCCCGTATTGGGATTGATACGATACAGGGTATCCTGCTGCTGGGCGATCAGACCCTGTACGCCGTAGTAAGCGTCATCTCCGTCAAAGGAGGCTCTGGTAAATGCCATGTACAGCTGAAATCCCACCAGCAATAAGAAAAGCAGAAATCCTGCCTTTTCTTCCAAAGAAAGATCAGTAAAATCCGAGAGTCTCCATAAGGCCAGCCGGTATCCCTTCTGGCTTTTACGAAAGGTCAGAATCACTCCAAGAAAGGCTGCCAACAGGGAAATACCCATAAACAAATAGGACAGCCAGCTAAAACCGTGGTACACCACCGCGATCACCACAGGAATTCCGATCAGTTCAAACAGCGTAAACATGACAATATATCCAAATGCAAAAACAGTTCCCGGGGTTCTGTCTTTCTCCCGCACTGCCACCGCCGGCAAAAGTCCCATACAGAAGGGGATTACAAAAAGCCAGAGTATCAGACTTATTAATTTTAATACAATCATTTAATTTCCGCCTTTCTTCCGAAACAGGTAGTATGTAAATTCCATCTCATCCTGCTGCCATTGTTCTTCTGCTGCCAGTTCATACTGTTCCCAGATCACATCAGGATAAGCATCTCTTGCAAGCACAAAATCAATCTGCCCTTCCCGGATATATCGTTCCTGCTCCGAAAGCACTGTATCCATGATCACAGTCTGAGTCTGGAACCACTGACAGGTAGGCACGATATCGCAGACCGTATACAGTCCCGCATCCAGACAGCCGATATTTAGGAGCGTGGGATCTTCCTTCTGCTCCACTACTTTCTTCAGCTTATACAGGAAATGATCCTCTCTTTTCACCTGCATATAAGGTGTATTCATGGATGCGGCATAAATAAAACCGGCACAGATGCACAGACTGATGACACAGCCCATTGCCGTCACTGTTTTTCTCTTTAGCCCGAAAGAGGTCTTTTCCAAAAGCCACTCCGCAAATTTCCCAAGTACTGCAAACCCCAGCACCGTAAACACGGAAAGGGGCAGCGCATAGTAGGGAAGGTCGGATCCTCCCACATAAATACCAAGAAATAAAAAGAAGCAGAGAGCAAAGATGTTGAACCCCGGCAGAAACCTGCGTTTTCCGTCCCCGCACTTTTCGGGGAGTGCAAAAAGCACGCCGGGAATCACAAAGACAAAATAGCTTAAGTTCGTTAAAATAATCCAGTACAGCTGCTTAGCCAGGGTATATACCCTTTCAAAAATCCCGGGACCTTCACCGTTTAAATTGCTGTAAGCAAACACATTAATATAAACATATCCCCAATACCAGTAATACAATGCATGATTTACCGCAAAATAAATCAGCCATGGGAGAAAAGTGACTGCCATGCCGCCAAGAAAAACAAGGCATGCTTTTACGGCTCCCGGGAAATCCTTTTTTGTAAGAAAAGAAACGGCAATGCACATCATCCAGGCAAAGAAAAATCCCAGCACCGTAAACTTGATATTTGCCACCATCCCCGCCAGAATCCCTGCAAGGAGCAGCGTTTTAAGCTCCATGGTCTTTGTGGGATATTCCTTTTTAAAGTACCGGAGTGACAGGTACAGTCCCCATATCAGAAAAGGCAGGCACATTTCCTCCGCGCTGCCGCCCCAGTAAAAACTCCTGGAAGAAAAAGAGAGCGCAAGGACAAGAGGTGCCAGTACAAGGGCTGTTTTCTTTTTTACATAGAGCTGCAAAATCCTGTGGATTCCAAACAGATCCGCCGCTGCCAGTATCCATTCCAGCAAAAATACTCCCAAAAAGGTGGTATGAGATATGAGATAAGCCAGTCCGTAAAAAAAGTACAGATACATTCCTTTCTGGTCAAAAATATCCCGGTAAGGCACTTTCCCGTTGAAAAGGCCCTTCCCGACAGAAAAATAACTGTTGGCATCGTTCCAGTCATTGCAGGGATACAGAAAAGAGGATCTGGAGGCAAAGATCAGAATCACAAACGCTGCCAGAATCAGGTAAAATATCTCAGGCCAATTATATTTATTAATATTTATTGTTTTTGTTTTGTTCTTTATTCTTTCCATGGTTTTTATTTTACACTAATTTTATGATATGCACTAGTATCTATTTTCTTTTTCAGTTATACTATTTGTTGAAATATTAATATAAGGAGTTACAATATCATGTCACTCAATCTTTCCATCAAAAACAAAGATAAAAAATATTCCATTATCTTATTGATTACCAGCCTGCTCTTTTATCTTTTCTTTGCAATATATGACGGCGCTGTGATTTGTGTGGATTCTCCCAGCTATATCAACATGCACATTTCAAGAGAACCCATTTATCCGATCTTTTTAGCCGTTCTTCGCCGCATTTTTCCCTTTGATGATACATTCTATCTGACTTTTGCTGCTTTTTTACAAAGCATTCTGGCTGCATTTGCAGCTTTTATACTTGCAGACTATCTGCGTAAAAGATTAAAATTGCCTTTTATTGTGTCTTATATACTTTTAGCTCTCCCTCTATTTACCTCACTGTTGTGCCGCTTTGCAGCAAAACGTTCCTCCATGTACTCGAACAGTATCCTGACTGAAGGTATTGCATGTTCCCTTTTTCTTATTTTCATTCGTTACCTGTTTGAATATTGCTGTCAACAAACAAAAAAAAGCCTTATTGTTTCAAGTATTCTTTCCTTTATCTTAATTTCTACCCGCAAGCAAATGTATCTGACACTGATTCTGCTTGTAATATGCATTATTTACACTTCCATTAAAACTCACAAATTCAGAAAAGGTTTATTGACATTAATCATTTGTACCTGCAGCATTCTGTTATCCTGCAGAATACTAGATACCGGATATGTATATGCTGTCCATGGATCTGCCGGAACCCATTCCAATGATAACCGTTTTCTTGCGACTATGGTTTTTTATGTCTCTGAAGAGGAAGACTTCCAATATATTGAAGATAGCAACTTACGCCTTCTTTCGGAAGAAATATATGCGATTTGCAATGAAAACGGATATTTAAAGCAGAGTGCCGAAGAAGGATGGTATAACAGAGTTACGCATTTCGGAGACTACTATGACTGTATTCAGATTGACACCATGTGGCCTGCCATTGAGCATTATGTTGTCGAAAATTATAGTGGCGATACAGTTGCTTTAGAAAATCAGGTAGATTCCCTAACCAATGAGATCATATCTTCTCTTTTGCCACATGTATGGCCTGAAATTCTCTCCTGCTTTGTTGATAATTTCCTTTCGGGGCTCATCACTACCGTTGCGCAACGCAAACCCATTTTGATCATTTACAGTATGTTGATTTATTTGATCTACATGATATTACTTGCAATTAACCTGAAAAGAGAAGGGCTAAAACCTCTATCGCTCTTTTCGATGCTGACACTGATTTCAGTTGTAATAAATGTTGCGATTGTCTCAGCTGTTATTTTCTGTCAGACAAGATATACCATATACAATATGCCTTTGTTTTATATCAGCTTGCTGTTACTTTTTTATAATACGTTTTATCCAAAAGCTTCGGTAAAACAATGATTTAACAATTGACGTTAGTTTTATAAAATGTTACCATAATACAGTTAGATAATAGTTTTTACTTTACAATTTAAATAAGGAGACGGTCATGTCAGTTAGATTTCATAATTTCGGCGGCTCACTTGGCTGGAATCTGCAAAAAAGATTTCCCAAGCTTTCCTCCGAAAGTTATTTAAAATTACAGTTTTTAACCAGAAACAAGCTGCAGGAACAGTATATTAATTATTTTCTGAATGGGGACGAGGTTCCAATGCCTCTTGTTGTCAATCTGGAAACCATCAACCGTTGCAACAGTACCTGTTCTTTCTGTACTGCTAATAAGAATGCCGAGAAGCGCCCTTATAAGCGTATGGACGATGCTTTATTTTACAGCATTATCGATCAGCTTAGCGACTGGGGCTACAAGGGACACTTGACACTCTACGGAAACAATGAACCTTTCCTGGATACCAGAATCGTAGAATTCCATAAGTATTGCAGGGAAAAGCTGCCCGACAGCTTTATTTTCCTGTCCAGCAACGGTCTTCTGCTGACTGTGGACAAGGTTAAGGAAATCATTCCTTATGTAAACCAGCTGATCATCAATAATTATTGCAGAGACATGAAGCTTCATGACAATGTGCAGGAAATTTATGATTATGCCAAAGCCCATCCCGATGAATTTAAGGATGTGGAACTTCTGATCCAGATGCGCTATATGGATGCGGTTCTCACAAACCGTGCCGGAAGCGCTCCCAATAAACAGAACACTCAGAAAATTATCAAAGAAACCTGCTTAATGCCCTATACCGATATGTTCATCTTCCCCGACGGAAGAATGGGAATCTGCTGCTGTGACAATTTTGAGGCGACAACCCTGGCAGACCTTAACGTCACTCCCTTAAAAGAAGCATGGAACAGCGAAGAGTATCAAAAGCTCCGCCAGGCTATTAGGACAAGCCGCAGTGACTATAACTTCTGTAAATACTGCGATTTCATTGATGCGGGACTTCGTATGGATGTGGTAGATGATACCTTAAAGCACAGAGATGCCAACCACGGTGCAAGGCAGTCGTTGTTCAGAAAGAAATAAAAAAGTATATGCCGCCAGGCGTATTTAAAAAGGCGGTCAGTGCATTTTGATATGTACCCAGTTTCTCGGGCACATATCAATTGCACTGACCGCCTTTCTTTTCAACCACCGGTTGCCTAATCTACCTCTCCCGCTTCCGGAGTCCTGGATTCCTCATGATATTCCTTTTCCGTATTCACATTCCAGATATTGGTCTTGTCCTTTTCACCGCTTAAAATATTCTTAACGGTCTCAAAGGACGTTACCATGGAATGGTCAATGTTGTTGTAACGGTGCTGACCGTTACGTCCTACACAGTAAAGGTTGTCAATGGATTTCAGATAATCTACCAGTGTATCGATCTCATCATAGGTATCAAAATAAGCAGGATATGCTTTCTTTACCTTTTCCATGTGGGTGTCAATGACCACGTCAGGGCTGTCGATCAGACCAAGCTTGATCATCTCCTCCACGCCCACTTTGGAGAATTCTTCCTCTGTCATGTTCCAGTACTCATCACCTTCATTGACAAAGTACTCCAGTCCGATCCACACCGTATGCTCCAGATCCTTGATCATATAAGGAGACCAGTTGTTATAAATCTGAAAACGTCCCAGTTTAACATTCCTGTCCTGCACATATACCCAGCAGTCAGGAACAATGTTGCTGACTGTCTTGATATTCGTCTTATTCTTCAGGTTGATCTTCGGAACAAGCACGCCAAGTGTCATATAATCACGGTAAGGAAGTCCTGCTGCAATCCTTGCCGGGTCTGCCGGCACATCATTCATACCGGCTACCAGATCCCTGATCGGCATGGAAGAAATGAAATAATCACCTTCCATAGTATGCTCCTGACCGTCCTTCTCATAAGTAAGGGAGGTGATAACATTACTTTCATTCTTGTGAATTTTAGTTACTTTTGCGTTCTTAATAATTGTGCCGCCCAGCTTCTGAATCTCTTCTGCTGTCACATCCCAGAGCTGACCGGGACCAAGTTTGGGGTACTTGAATTCCTCAATCAGCGATGTCTCCACTTTACGGTTCTTTTTCTTAAAAATCTTTCCAAAAATATCTTTGATAATTGCTACAATAGACAATCCCTTTACACGCTGAGCTCCCCAGGAAGCATCAATTTCACTGGGATGACGTCCCCAAAGGTTTTCTGTATAATACTCAAAAAACATGGAATAAAGTTTGCGCCCGAAACGATTAATATAAAAGTTTTCCAGATTATCTTCCGGCAGTTTGTGTATCATTGCAGCCAGATAGCTGAATCCAACCTTCATAGTTGTAACAAATCCCATATTGGTTAAGGTTTCCAGTTTTAAAGAAATAGGATAATCATAAAATTTGGAATCAAATAAAATTCGGGATACACGGTGTCTTGTCAGCATGACCCTGTCTTCCTTCTCAGGATCGGGACCTCCTTCCTGAAGAGGCATGGGACGGTTCAAAATAATATCGTCATAGGTAGGCGCACCCTGCAAGGGGAGCATCTTGTCCCACCATTCGTTGACCTCGGGAATCTTGGAAAAGAAACGGTGTCCGCCCATATCCATACGGTTACCCTTATAATTTACAGTTTTGGAAATACCCCCAAAGCAGTCACTTTCTTCAAAGACGATAACCTCAATGTCCTTTGATTTGGTTAAGAGCTCGTAAGCTGCAGTCAATCCCGCAGGACCGGCACCAATAATAAGCGCTTTTTTCATGCTATCCTTATACCTTTCTCTTTCTTAAAGCTTCACTGACCAGCCGGTCAATGCTACTCATATGTATTTAAAAATTATATCATGAATTTAAGTGAGTGTCTATCTCAACAGACTTTGATTTTCTGTATTACTCTTTCACTCTCACTGAATCAATTCCATAAAACCGGCAAAGTCCTTTATTTTCCCAATCCTCCGGGTCTTCCTTGATATCCGAAAAATAAAGGAGTGCAGGCTGAGACGGCAGCGGTTCCACGACAATATCTTTTTCTCCGCTGTGGTAAAGTTTCATTCTTTCTTCCAGCGCATCTCCATATGCCTTTGCGCTTCCACTGACAAGATCAGTCATGGCAGAAGAAAAAGTAAAGTAGTGAGGCTCCGGTATGATCGTAATCAGTGATGCCATTGCAAAAAATACAAGGCAGCCGAGGATACACCAAATTTCATCCCTGGAAAAACATTTTTCTTCCTGCATCGCATCTGCCTTGTTCCTCTGTTCAAAAACAGCCTCCGCTTTTCTTCTCGCCCATCCGGTCACATATCCCACACACAGGGTAAGCACAAGAATATACATAGCATAAGTCAATGCCTGAAGTCTCGCTGCCTCCATATTTCCTACTGCAAACAGAGGCGGAGTCATCATAGCAGACACAAGGCAAAATCCAAACAGCACTACCACCAAAGGATAGGAAAAAGAAAAACTGCACTTTTCCGTCATCTTCCAGAATAATGGTATCAGAACAATTACCAGCAACAATACGGGCCATCCGGACCATTTTCCGAGGCAGTAATCAAGGCAATAATAAAAGGATACCAATATAGCCTTTACGGGATTCATTCCACTTGCCCCTTCCGCTCTCACCCAGTTGCCCGGAGCTGCTACATTCAGAATAAAACCAAGATAATAAAATCCCATAGGAACAGCCAGCGGTTTATATTCTTTCCATTTCTTTTTATTCAAAACAAATACTATAGCTACCAGCAGCACTATGGCGCCGTTTAAAGCCGTCATCTGGTTTCCGCCGCCTGTCAGAAATCCCAAAATCGATGCCATAACCAGGTCAAAAATGCGTTTTTTTCCTTTATCATATACCGCCGATATGAGCAATCCGTAAAAAAGCAGGCAGAAACTGTGAACTAGAATATAATTGGCGGCACCGCTGTACCAGTAAAATGCCTCCACTCTGCCCTGCATCCTCTGAACCGTCACAAAAAGCATCAACATGCTTACACAATTTGCTGCATATTTATCCGCCTGAAACACCTTCACAAATATGGCACGCAGAAGATATACCGTAGAAAAGCTCAGCATTCCAAGCATAATCCATGAAGTCAATACATAGGCTCTCTCTCCAAAGGTACTTGGAGGCATTGCCATCAAAAAGTTGGAAGTATAATATCCCATCCAGTCTTTCCAGTCTTCCACCGCCCGTATAATTCCGGCAAAAACTGTTGCCCAGATAGAATGAGTAGATACCCATGCCTGTCTGCAATCACTTCCTATGGAATAATCATCTGCACTGGGATAATTATAATATCCGATCCAGAGAAGAGGCACCAGGCTAAGTAGATAAATAACAGTCAAAAACAGGGATAACCTTTTAGGCGTAACCCATTTACTTAAAGCTATTCCCAGGTTATCAATCATTTTTATTAAGTTTTGCTTTTCCTTTTCAGATTTTCTCATCATTACTCCTGTTTCTTTTCCGTATAATTATTGCACGCATCAATCACCATTTTAACCTCTTCCTCCGTCATTTCCGGAAACAAAGGAAGCGTTACGCAGTGGCTGGCCAGATATTCCGCATTAGGACAGTCACCCTTCTGATACCCCAGATTCTCATATGCTTTCTGCAAATGACAGGGAACCGGATAATGCTTGTTGCATTCCATGCCTTTTTCATTCATGTAAGCAATCAGATCATTCGGATTTTCAACAGTCACCACAAATAAGTGGAATACCGGATCTGTATTTTCCGGATGGGCCTGCATAGTGATCAACGGATTGGTAATTTCATTGATATAGCGTCTTCCGATTTCTCTTCTTCTTTCTGTCCAGCCCGGCAGGTATTTCAGACTGACACTCAAAACTGCTCCCTGAATCCCCTCCAGACGATAATTATAACCTACCACATCATGATAGTAGCGTACTTTACATCCCTGATTCTTAAATGTGGTAATCGCATCGAAATATTCCTTTTTCTTACAGGTGACACTGCCGCCCTCACCAAAGGCATACAGATTCTTACCGGGATAAAAAGAAAAGCATCCCAGATCTCCAAGACTTCCTGCAGGTTTTCCCTCATATCCTGCCCCGTGAGCCTGTGCACAATCCTCCACCACATATAAGCCATATTTGTCCGCAATGGCTTTTACCTTATTGAATTCAAAGGGCTGTCCGTACAAATGAACTCCAATGATGGCTTTTGTTTTATCTGTAATCTTTTCCTCAATTTTATCGGGATCAATCTCCCAGGTGTCAGAGGTACAGTCAACGAATACGGGAGTCGCTCCTGTATAGGTAACTCCCCATGCCGTAGCAATATAAGTATTGGCAGGGACAATGACCTCATCTCCCTCTCCGATTCCCAGTGCCATCATGGCACAGTGGAGAGCAGAGGTTCCGTTATTGACACCTGCTGCATAGGGAACACCGCAATACTTGGCAAATTCCTGATCAAATCTGTCTGCAAATTTCCCTCCCGAAAAAGCAGTTTCCTCGCAGACTGCCTCAATTGCTTTCAGATATTCATCCTTATGCTTCTGATAATCTCTTGTCAAATCAATTCTTTTTAACATTTCCGTCCTTCTTTCTGCTGTCCTTTTGCATTCTTATTGTCTGTCAAGCAACTCGCCTTCCGCCTTTCACATATTTTCAGCCGAGCCGTTCTCATTTTTCAGTGCCTTATGCAGCCTGTATATCTGCACCAGATAATTCTTAATGGTCTTCCATACCTTAACGGTTGTATTATAATCCTCCTGCCATTCCACCGGCATATCATAGATTACCATACCGTCACGCTCCGCGCGGATCAGAAACTCCACGGTATAGAACCAGCCGTTGTCATTACTGCTTTCCCTCACAAGCCGCTCTGCTTCCTCTCTTCTTAAGAAAGTAAATCCGCACAGGGCATCCGTTGCTTTCATGTGAAAAATTGTTTTCAATAAAAACACAAGCCCCATAGAGGTAATCTTGCGATACCATTTCCTGCCTCTGGTATCGGATTCCCTGCTGAATCTGCTGCCGTTTACATACTGAAGCTCCGGTTTTGCCAGAAACAACTCTATGGTCTTTCCAAGATATTTCAGGTCAGTAGAAAGGTCAATATCCATATAACCTACAATGTCGCTTTCATTCAGCTCAATCCCTTTGCGGAACGCTACTCCTACGCCCCGTTCCCCCACTCGCACATAAGATACCTCCGGGTATTTCGCGGCAAGCTCTCTGCCGATATCGGGAGTTTCATCATCGGAGCCGTTGTCCAGAATCGTAAGCCGATAGGGAATGGTTACATTTTCCCTTAAATATTCCATGGATTTTTCAATACCGTTACGAAGCCTTAATCTCTCATTTAAGACGGGAAATAACAGGTTAATGCTGTTTACCTCTCTGCTCATCTTTTTACCACCTTTTCTATATCTGCCACCAGATATCTCTGTTGCTTAAAGATCAGATTAAGGAGCACCGACAGATACTTTAGTATAATCGTAAGAAGCGCAAACACGCCAAAAAAACCAAGAGCCAGAAATCCCATGGTGGAAAGCCAGCCTTCCACAGGTTTATTGGCATTAAAGAAATCGGTGATGATATAAATTCCCATGCCTACCGTCACGATCAGGAACGCGCCGCTGATCAGCATGGATATTCTTTCCAGCACATTGGTAAAATAAATAAAAGAATCAAGGGCAAGGGATGTCCTCTCCGAAACCACAGTCTTATTCTTTACCCTTGCTGTTACATCCTTGCTCTCATAATACATTGTGCTCATCTTAAGACCACAATTGCTGTATACCGCCTTCCGGTAAGGAATGTACTGTCCCATGGATTTGATCCGGTTGATGGCACGTCTTGACACAATGCGGAAGGTTTCCGGCCCAATCTTACTGTTGGAACGGCTGGTGGAATTATAGAGGGAATAAAAAATTCTGGAAGTAAAACGCATTTTCCCTTTACTGCTTGCCGCTACAATATCACTGCCTTCCAGCATTTTTTCATACACCTTAAGAAGCATTTCCGGCTCGTAATCCACGAACACATCATCAAACTCATAGACGAAATCCCCGATGGCAATATCCCGTCCGGCATTCATGGCACTTTCAAGACCCTGAAAAAAGCTCATATGAATCACATTGACCATGGCATTTGTCTGATTTTCTTCCAGATATTCCTTCAGCTTCTCTACTGTTCCATCTGTGCAGCCGTCATCCACACAGACGATCTCAAACTCCTGAAAATTGTTCTCACAGACCGGAATGACCGACTTCATAAAGTATTTAATATATTCTTCCACATTGTGGAGATAAACTACCAGGGAAATAAATTTTTTTTCTTTTTTATTGTTATTCATAGTGCTGTTCCTTTTCTCTTAATAGATATTACAACTGCAGACTCGAAACTGCCATAGCAGTTTCTCGTTTGGCGCTAAGCGCCCTATATTAAACTGTAAAACCAGTCTTGCGCAAGCGAGCTTGCACAGCCTGCTTTACAGTTTACTGCAGTTCTAAATAGGTATCCAGGTCGTAGACGGTATTGATTTTGCCCGAAAGCACACTGATAAAGGTGGGTCCTTCGCTTAAGACTCTGATAGCCGTCGGTCTGGAATCATCCACCTCGGAGGATTTCAGTATGGGCTTCATGGAATACAGGGATTCCCTGTAGGTATAAACATATTCATCCTTCATATATTTGTCTGCCAGATGAGACATATAAGGCCATGCGCTCTCCGGCTTATGGGGGCAGATACTGCAATTTCCCAGATTCCCCGGAGTGCATATGCTTCCCGTGTTTTGCCCTTTTCCTTCTGCCTCATCCTTTTCCTCAAGTCCCGTCTGACAGTGGAAGGTGGGATAGGTGTCATAGCTTGTCACATGGGGCGTAAAGGTAACAGAAGTCAGGGAATGCAGACCGGTCTTACCAAAAGGCATAATGGAAAAAAACGGGCCGTCCATAACCGTAATTCCTGTCCCTCTCAAGGTATCCGAAGGCTCACAGAGAATAATCTCACAAAGCTCGTATTTAATGTTAAAAAATTCTTTTTCTATTCCCTCTACCTTATCTATGATCTGATTTACGGAAGCATAAGTGGCATTTAAAACAAAAGGAGCTTCCACGCAGCTTCCATCTTTCATCCATACCTCAAAAGCACTGCCCTTTTTTACGATCCTGTCAATCCGCACTCCAAAGCACATGGTAACATTTTTCTTGTCTTTCAGTTGTTCTTCATAGTATTTTTGCAGAATTTTTGCATCGTAAGTATATTCTTCCGTCATGAAAGCGCCGTCACACATCCCCGACTTAAAGTATTTGGAAACCGCCACCTCATCGCACCTGATGCCAGCCGCCTTGCAGAAATCCATGAACTGCTCTGCATTAGTCCAGGAGAACCTGTCCGAGGTAGCATAAATCTGATCAAACTTATCATGAATGCAAAAGCCAAAGTCCTCCACAAAGCGTTTAAAATACCCTGCCGATTTCACAGCCGTTGTCAGGCTTCTCGGGTAATGATAGCCCATATGCACCCTTGCCTGATTAATATAGGTTGCCCTCTGAAAGGGAGCATCATCATATTCCAGCACCAGAACCTTTTCTCCCCTGTCACTGCTGAATTTAGCCGCATACAGTCCGTAAAGTCCGGCTCCGATTATAATCTTATCATATCTTTTATCCATAACTCTCTCCGAAGCAAGCAGATTGATTTTTCATTTTATTTTTACACAATACAGCGTGTAATTCTCTCCGCGGGCAGTTTCTTCCGATGTCTGATAACACACTTCAAATGAAAGTTTTGCCTCATCCGGGATATCCGTAATGCAGCTGCTTGGACTCTCCAATATATAAAAACTGTCTTTTTCAGGAAATTCACCTTTAATAAAACTCAGGAGCGCATCATATGTGACTGTCTTTTTCTGTTCTTCCGTATAATCCGCATAAACTTCCCTCTGACCGTTTCCCGCATAATAAAAAGTATAGTTCTTTCCCAGATAAGCCTGTACTGTAGAACTTTCCGCAATATCCGTTGAAAAAATCAGCTCGTCTTCTGCTATATTTTCCTCTATATATCCGGCAACATTCACTCCATCCGAGTACACACCCATAAGAGCATTCTCAAGGCTTGAACTTTCCTCCGGGGAATTCCACCTGATAAACATGGTAACTGCAAGCAACATCAATAAAAGTTCAGACAACACGCTGCCGGACACTTGCAGATATCTTCTTTTTCCCTCCTGCAGTATGCTTCCTCCCTGTCTTTTTCCAAACCAGAAAAACCAGATTAACACAAATGCAACAGCGATATAATGCCAGATATGAAGCTGATATACCAAAATACTGAATATGACTTCAAACAGAAATGTACCTGCCATTATCACCATGGGCCAGATATTTTTAAGCCTGATACTTATCAAAACGCCGCTCAAAAGAAACAGTATGATCAAAAAAAGATCAAAAGCCTGTCCCATTCCTGTCATCCGCGTGAGAATACTGTAGGAAAAGTTCCTCACCTCATGTAAGAACTCAGAAACAGACATTATTCTAAACTGAAATTCCGGACTGTCCGACACATTGCTGAATTCCATCATCCATAAAAGCAGACTCGCGAAAGGAATCCACAATCCCTTACCAGCTGTCAGAACAGCTCTCCATTTCTTCTCTTCCAGGCTTCGCAATATGCTCTCCCAAAGCCACATCAGAGAAAGTAGTCCTGCCGTAGCAAGTGCAATAGTATCTGCCTGTACCAAAAGACCCAGCAACAGTCCATAGACAAAAGGCTTTTCATTTTTCTTTGGATAAAGCAGTGCAAGCAGCATCATTAACAATGCGATGAGACAATAATTTCTTGCGACTACCGGATAATAATAGGAAAATATGGGACTGAACAGGCAAATAAATTTTGTCACAGGATGAAATGAGGCATGATAGGTAAAAATACCTGCAGCTGCAGCCATGACCAGATAGCTTAAAACACTTAAAGTCTTAAAAGGGAAACCTGCCTTGGCAAAAGGCATTATCAGCAGATACCATAAGCAGGGATGTCCCTGATACCGTATTTCCCTAAACAGCTGCAAAGGAGACAATTCCCTGGCAATCAGCCATACATTGGCCTCATCCCGCCAAAGTTCATGTCCCGCCAGCAAAATTCCATTGAAAATCAGGTATCCTGCAAATAATACCGTTAGAAGTATGATTTCTTTTTTCTTCCGTCCCTTTTCCATCCAAAGCCGCCTTATATCCCATTCAAAAGTCTGAATAAATGGTATCACGATATGCTTTAATGGTCAAGAAAAGAACCGCTCTTTACCATTCATCCAAAATGATAAAAGCGGTTCTCCTTTAATTATTTTTTGTTTCTTCTATTTTCATTATTTTCTCTGCCAAAGCATCTGCATACAACCTTCTTCCTGCCTCTGTCAGATGAACGCCATCCTCCAGATATTCCTCTGCAGTATAACCATCTATACCAAGATCAAGATATGCATCAAAGAACTCCGACTGACTTTCATTTGCCACATACTGACAGATCCCTTTATAATCAAACAATGTTCCATACCCTGTATTTAAAGTATTCCCATCTCCTATGAATGCTCCATCCTTATTAAAAAACTGAGCGTAATTTGGTCCACATAGAATAATCGTAGCATCATTTGCATAATCCTTTAAGTTAGATACCGCATACCTGAGTGCACCTACATAGGTTCTGATATCATAATCATTGGATTCACTTCTAAGAGGTGTCGCTCTAAGGAAATCATTCATTCCATACTCAATGACAAAATAATCGGTCTCCCTAAAATCAATCTCCGGATTATCCAAAAGTTCCTTTGCCCTTTTTCCGTCAAAGATATCTGTAGAAATTTCCCCTGTCATGGCTTTCACAATACCTACAAGACTTGTTGAAGTCCAGTTCTCATTTTCATACTGTTCATCAATCTCTATAGATGCACAGGTTCCACCGATTGCCAGATTGTAAACATCAGCATTACACTGTACTGCTGTCAGATAAGGAATTCCCGTACCATCACGGTTATTATCAAAAATACTGTCTCCAAGAAATACAATTTGAAGTTCATTTCCTGTTGGTGATATCTGATCTTCATCCGTAACAACCTGTTCCTGTTCAGGCTCTTTTACTTCTACCTCAGGGACTACATCAGGCGGTGGTAATTCTCCCATATCTCCGATATCAGTTATTTCCGGTTTTGGTGTTTCTGTTAAAGTTTCTTCCTCCGGCTGTTCTTTGATAAGCGTCTCTCCTGTTTCCGTTATGATCACATTCTCTGCTGATATATCAGCATTGTTCTCTTCTGTTATCTGCTCCTTGCAGCCGGTCACAGCAAAAACAAAAAGTATTACTGTAGCCAGCGTACACACATATTTTTTTATTTTTATCATAGCCTCCACTCCTCCTTTGTCGGCTATCAGCTTTTATTTCAAATAAGCATATCACATTTTTCAGAAGAAAAAAGTCCATATTCTCTTTTTTAAGGATTCTTTCAGGAACCTTAATCAAATCTTAATATTTTTTCCTGAATCTCTTCTCTATTATTTTATTCCTTCAGATTTGTAATATTCCAAAAACCACTGTGCAAATTTTGAAAGTCCCTCCTCAATAGTAGTAGCAGGTTTAAAACCATAATCCGTCATAAGCTCACTGACATCTGCGTAAGTCTCATACACATCTCCCGGCTGCATGGGAAGATATTCTTTCTTTGCTTCTTTGCCAAGACATTTTTCAAGAACAGCAATATAATCCATAAGCTTTTCCGGCTTATTATTGCCGATATTGTAAATCTTATAGGCTGCTCCATTTTCATCCTTTGCAGGAGGATTGCAAAGAATATTTTCTACTCCCGTCACAATATCATCTATATAAGTAAAATCACGCAGCATATCTCCATTGTTATAGATCTGAATCGGTTTGTCTGACATAATCTTCTTTGCAAATTTAAAATATGCCATATCCGGTCTGCCCATCGGCCCGTATACCGTAAAAAAGCGAAGCCCAGTCAATGGTATCTGATACAACTTACTATAGGAGTATGCCATAAGTTCATTGGATTTTTTAGTTGCTGCATAAAGACTGACCGGTTTATCCACCTGATCCTCCGTAGAGAAAGGCACCTTCTTATTGCCACCGTACACAGAACTCGATGAGGCAAATACCAGATGCTCCACCGGGAAATAACGACATGCCTCTAAAATATTAAAGAAACCAACTATATTGGACTGAATATAAGCATCCGGATTGTCAATACTGTAACGCACACCTGCCTGTGCAGCCAGATTCACCACAATCTGTGGCGCATACTCTTTAAATACCGAAAATACGGTGTCCTTGTCTGCAATATCCCCTTTCACAAAATGATATTGGGAAAATTCCTTTAAAACAGCCAACCTGTCCTCTTTTAAAGACACCTCATAATAATCATTTAAATTGTCAATGCCAATGACCTTTGCACCTTTTTCAAGCAACGCCTTGGATAAATAAAATCCGATAAATCCGGCACCGCCGGTAATTAAATATGTTTTATTTGGATCAAATGTTTTCATATCCTGATTTCCTTTCTTTTACTTTCAGCTTTAATTTCTATAACACTAAACAAGTGGCTCAGTCCTTGCGCTGCCAAAGGCAACATCAATATGAAATATCCAAGTACATATCTTGACTGTGCCTCCCAAATCATATGAAACAGAAAGCCGCCAAAAATGTTCAAAACGAAATATGCTTTGCCCAGCTCCCACTCTCTGTCTTTTCTTACAAAACAAACAGCAGTACAGAAGAAAATAAGGAAATGATATATATTCATAACAGCATACAAAATATCACGTCCTCTCTCATATATAAAAAATTGTGTGACCGGCAATATTTCTTCATTATGTCGGACACTCCATTCATTTGTGATCATCGCCTGAAAGGTTGGAGCGTTCCATTGAGAGGTAAACTTTTTATAAATAAAATTTAATGCATATCTCTGCTCATGAAATAATTTATTTAATGACTGCTTCAAATTTTCAATGCAAGCTTTTGTGGTCTGTTCTGTGTCATAATCATTGACTCTGTAAACCTCCCAATTATATCCATTGTACCAGCCACATGCATATCCACCCTCATCCGTTTCCTGCATACTCATAGCAACCCAGGCAATCTTGGGAATTCCTGCCGGATATTCTTCAAGTCCGGCTCTTTGCACATATATTGCCTTCACAATATTCATACCCAGCTGAGACATGAGAACTAAAACAATAATCCACATTAACGCCTTGTATTTCTTTTTATAAATTGAATCCAGTAAGACTGCAATCACAGAAGCAACTACCAGAATGTTAATATTGGTTTTTGCTATAATTCCAAAAGAGAAAAGTATTGATGCAGAAAAAATCCACTGCCATTTATCAGTTCTCAAATACCGGATAACACAATATATTCCGCTTATTCCAAAAGCCCAGCCTATAATATCACCATAAACAAATGTGGAAAATAAAAATAAAGGAAGTGCTCCCATAGATAGAACAGCCTCCATTTTAGATATTCTTTTATCCTCAAACAATTCGCCGGTAATGCAATTAAGCATTCCTATAAAAACCATAATACAGATTACATTAATTATCTGAAATGCCAGATAATTTTCAACACCAAACAGACGATATACAATTTCAAGAATTGCAACCATACCTATCTGAAAAGAATAATTATATAAATATTCACCTTTTTCAAAAATATGGTAATTCTCCTGCATGAATTCTATAGCAATATCACTTAAGGATTCCCCATCACAGATAGCCCGTCCTTTGAGAGTAAATACAATCGTCAAGCACAGAATACCACTGAAACACACAGCTAATTTGCCAAGCCCTGTAGTTTGTCCAAACCATTTCGATTTCCAAATCAGATATAAAACGCACAATATTATTGCCGAAAAGAATAGTACCAATAAGGGATTGTCCCATTTGTACTTTGCTGTCTCCATATCTTTATACAGCTCAAAATAAGTAGTTCTGAACAGACTGTTTATTACATCAAAAACTACCATAACCGCTGTCGGAATCAAAAAAAAGTATGTCAAAATCTTTATGATTTTCTGCGTTTTCATATTTTCAACAGCTTTCATACCAGTTACGTTCTTTCTCCTTTACCAATCAATCCGGCCAGCATACATAACCCTGCAAATGTTGTAATCATTAATTCCCTGTACGCCATAAAAGCATGTTCATATGAATGATTTTTGGCAAGCATATACCAACCTACCGGATAAAGACAAATCAAAATATACGGAATACATGATAATAAATTTTTCTTATTTATACATTTCCTGATAACAATTTGCCGCAAGAAATAAATTGCTGCGACTCCTATCAGTACCATAATGGGCCACTTTAAATAAACATACAGGTTCTTCAATAAAACGTCAAAAGTAGTCAATATTATCCCTTCTGCCTGATTAGAACCTCTGTAAGCAATAGATGCCAATGCCTCTGATAACGATCCTGCTTCCGGCAAAAGAATACTTCCCAATATCCATTTGCCCGACCACATTCCCACATAACCGATACACCATGTGATACTGCATTGAATCATATAAAACAACTTTTTTTTCAAAGTTTCTTTATCAAGAAAAACTAAAAATAAAACAAGCGGTATCCCGAGACTGGCAAGCGGATATGTCAGGAAGTCAAAATAGCTGGTGCACATCCCTGATATTAAAAACAAAATATACATTCTTTCTTTTTTTATTCTGTCATACTGCCATACAATCAAAGCAGAACCTGCCAGCAAAATATAGTAAACATCACAGAATTGCAGGCAAACAGCTATTGTCATCGGCATAACAGAAATCAACGAAATCATAAAAGGTAGAATAATCTTTTCCTTCCCTGATTTATATAACCCAACTGCAACAAAAACCACAAGCAATGTTTGAAGAATCATATTAATGGCTAAAATATCCGCATAATCAAACACTAACAGTAAAAGTTTTAATATTACCTGATGTCCGCCCCAGTAATGTGTATAGCCCTGATAACCATATCCTTCTTCACCATCTAAATACCGTAATAAATTTTCCTGTTGATCATACTGTCTGTAATAATTAACCTGATAATTATATATCACACGTTCTAATAAAGGTGCATCAACCGGACATATCGCTTCATTCAGCATAATACTGTCTGTATAATTATCTATAGATGTGCTTACATATCCCGGAATCGTCTGCGCATGGGCATTTATAGCATCTTTTCCCTCCAGTACCTTTTGATGCATTCGTTCTACCGGCAGCAAATGTACTAAACATAATGCCGCAAATCCAAGTAATATGCCGGATACCAAAATCAAAATAATTTTAATCAGATCTTTTCCCAAAGATTTAACTGTTTCTTTTTCTCCCAGCATTCCTCTATCTCTCCTCAAATTATTTTTCATATGATCTGTTTGATTATATCATATTCCCTTTCCGGCTTCAAACTAATTGAAGAGAATGATTGCAAATGTTGAGTTGCAAATCTGCTCTTTCTTAGCTATACTGATTTTATAACTATTTATTCAGAAAAACAGAGGAAGTAAATATGCAAAATAATGCAAAATTACTGTCAGTGATCATTCCCTCCTATAACGAACAGGATATGATCCATACCACTTTTCATACTGTAAAAACAGTTTTGAACGAAGCCGGAATTCCTTTTGAAATTATCTTTATAGACGATGGTTCCATGGATATGACCTATCAAAATGTCTATGAGCTGTCAAAAGAATATACAGAAGTAAAAGGTATCTCCTTTTCCCGGAACTTTGGCAAGGAATCTGCCATTTTCGCAGGTTTGAAGGAAGCCAAAGGCGACTGCTGTGTTATTATGGACTGCGATCTGCAGCATCCCCCGGCGACTATTGTTGAAATGTATCGCCTGTGGGAAGAAGGCTACGAGGTAGTAGAAGGCATTAAAACTTCCAGAGGAAAAGAAAATCTCATCCATACACTGTGCGCAAATAGCTTCTACGCCATTATCAGCAAGCTGACAGGAATTGATATGGCAAACGCCTCTGATTTTAAATTGCTGGACAGACAGGCTATAGACGCTTTGCTGGAGATGCCGGAACGCGCTCCTTTCTTCCGCGCACTCTCTTCCTGGATCGGTTTTAAAACCACCCAGGTTTCTTTTGAAGTTCAGGAAAGAACTGTCGGTACTTCCAAATGGTCTCTGTGGAGTCTGATTAAATATGCAATCAGGAATATCACCTCTTTTTCCGGTGCCCCCATGCAGTTTGTTACCTTTCTTGGATGGATCATGCTTCTGTTTTCCCTCATTTTGGGAATCCAATCCCTGTACCGTTATTTCACAGGTACCGCTCTTGAAGGCTTCACTACGGTCATCTTATTACAGCTTATCATCGGGAGCGTTCTGATGATCAGCCTCGGAATCATAGGTCACTATATTTCCAGAATTTATGACGAAATCAAAAAACGCCCTAAATATATCATAAGTAAAAAATGCGGAAATTAATCCGCTTTTTTTATCGCTTTTTTTACATTGATTGAGCAACACAAAAAGACGCACTAACTCTTTCTTTTTAGTGCGCCGCATGATTTACATCTTTCACTCAGACTTTATTCATACAAATCTTCAATTGATACTTTAAGTACCTCTGCCAGTGCTTTTAATTCATAATCTGTAACCGTTCTTTCATGCTGTTCGATTCGTGAAATGGAACCTCTGCAAATATAAATTGCAAAAGTCTCAAGCCGTTCTGACAGTTCCTTCTGACTCAGGTTCTGTTCAAGCCTGAATCTCTTCACCTTGTCTCCGACTACATTCTGATGTTGAACAACATAGTCTACTACACGTGCCATAAAATCCTCTCCATCATAGTATATTTACTGACACGTCTATTTTATAATATTCTTCTTGTTTGTATGTCCTATTTTAAGACATTTTTCCATATTTTTCTACCTTTTTCATCAAGTATAGAAATAAATTATATCTGTATGAATATATAATTATTTTAATTAAGGAGATTGAAGCTCATTCAATCTCCCTGTCATATACTAAATCACTTCTTTAATCCTCTTTCCCATGCACTCCAGCATCTCCCGGGTCATCCCCGGATACACCCCTACCCAGAAGGTATCGTTCATGATTCTGTCCGTGTTCTTAAGATCACCCACTACCCGGTAACCTTCTCCGGTCTTGCGCATCTCATCAAAGCAGGGGTGCTTGATGAGATTTCCAGCAAACAACATTCTGGTCTGAATGTTGTTCTGTTCCAGATTCTGTACGATAGCATTTCTGCTGACACCTTCCCTGCAGGTAATCATAAAACCAAACCAGCTTGGCTTTGCATTTTCACAGGGCTTTGGCAAAATCAGCCTGTCCTCTGTGCCCTTAAGCTGGTCTTTCAGAAAATCAAAATGCTGTCTTCTGAGTTCTGTAAAAGCCAGCAGCTTCTCAAGCTGTGCACAGCCTATGGCAGCCTGCAGATCAGTTGCTTTCAGATTATATCCAAAATGGGAATAAACATATTTATGATCGTAACCTAAAGGCAGCTCCCCGTACTGCCTGTCAAACCTGTGTCCGCACATATTGTCCTGGCCGGATACACAGACACAGTCCCGACCCCAGTCCCTGAAGGAACGGACACATTTATGGAGCAGAGGATTATTGGTATATACCGCACCGCCTTCTCCCATAGTCATATGATGTGGAGGATAAAAGCTGGAAGTTCCGATATCTCCTACCGCACCTGTAAAATATTCCTTTCCATCCAGCGTATAAACGGAGCCAAGCGCATCGCAGTTGTCCTCTATCAACCATAGACCATGTTTATCACAAAATTCCTTTACTGCTTTCAGATCAAAAGGATTTCCAAGGGTATGAGCCGCCATAACCGCTTTTGTCCTCGGTGATAACGCTTCTTCCAGCAACGCAACATCCATGTTATACTGCGGGATAGTCACATCAATGAATACGGGGACTGCCCCATACTGTACAATAGGAGCCACCGTGGTGGGAAATCCTGCCGCCACCGTGATCACTTCATCCCCGCGCCTGATGGCTCTCTCTCCCAGCAAAGGAGAAGTCAGCGCCATAAATGCCAAGAGATTTGCAGAAGAACCGGAATTGACAAGGGAACAGTATTTTACACCAAGATACTTTGAAAGCCCTTCCTCAAACTGCTTTGTGTATCTTCCTGAGGTAAGCCAGAATTCCAGGGCACTGTCCACCAGATTCACCATTTCCGCACTGTCATAGACGCGGCTTGCATAAGGAATGCGCTGTCCCTCCTGAAAGGGCTCTTTTTTATTGTGATAGGTTTCGCAGTACTCTTTTACCATGGTAAGAATCTGCTGTCTTGCCTGCTTTTCATCCATCGTTTTCCACCTTCCAGGGCGCTGTGCCCTCCTTCCATAATTTTTCCAGATATTCTCTGTCATGGATAGTATCCATGGGAGACCAGAAGCCATCATGAATATAAGCGTTCATCTGACCGTCTGCTACCAATTTTTCAAAGGGAGAATCCTCCAGCATTTCACTGCCATCTCCAAGATAAGGGAAAACCGACGGTTCCATGACCATAAAACCTGTATTTACAAACGACTGATCCTTTCTGGCCTTCTCTTTAAAGCCGCGGACGCTCCCATCTTCCTCCATTTGTATGGCTCCGAAACGTCCTTCCGGTCTTGTGGTGGTAATCGTAACGATCTTTCCGCTTCTTTTGTGGCATGCAAGCAGCGCATCAATATCTACATCCGCAACGCCATCTCCATAGGTCAGCATAAAAGGTTCCTCTCCCACATACTCTCTGACCTTTAAAATTCTACCGGCTGTCAGGGTTTTCAGCCCCGTGTTTACCAGTGTCACTTTCCAGTGTTCCTTTTGATTTCCCCGGCTACGCTCTTTACCTGTCCCCAGATCATAGATGCCGTCTCCCTGATAATTATAATAATTGACAAAATAATCCTTGATCATATGCCCTTTATAACCACAGCAGACTATAAACTCCTGAAACCCAAAAGAGGCATACCATTTCATGATATGCCACAAGATTGGTCTCTCTCCTATTTCAATCATAGGCTTGGGTCGAAGAATCGATTCCTCACTGATTCTGGTACCCATGCCTCCTGCCAGAATTACTACTTTCATTCGTTCCATACCTTCCACGGTGCAATCCCCGCATTCCAGCGGGTGTCAAGATCAACCTTATCACGCCTTGTCTCCACCGGGCACCAGAATCCCTGATGCTTATACACCGCTACCTGACCCTCCAGAGAAAGTCTGGGAAGCAGCTGTACATCCAGTTCATAATTTCCGTTCAGATAACAAAATACTCCTTTTTTAAATACATAAGTACATGCATTGGTCCAGGAGCCTGAATCTTCTCCTGAGGTTGCTCTCATTCCCTTCAGGAAATTATCCTCTCCGATAGGGAGAACCGCATTTCTGCCTGTAGGATGGGCAACCGTCATGGTCACCAGTCTGTCCTTTTCTTTGGCAAATGCAACCAGTGCATTCAGATCTATATCGGACAGACAGTCTCCATAGGTCACCAGAAACATATCCTCATCAATATATTTTTCCGCCCGGCTGACTCTCTGCCCTGTAGTGGCAAACACTCCCGTATCTGCCACCGTCACCTTCCAGTCCTCCGTCACTTTCTTATGAATTTGCACTTCATTTGTCGAAAGGTCCACAGTGATGTCAGACTGATATATATAATAATCCCGAAAATAATTCTTGATCGTATTTACTTTATAACCGCCGCAGACAACGAAATCCCTAAATCCCTGAAAGCTGTACTGCTTCATGATATGCCACAACAGCGGTTTATCTCCGATTTCCACCATGGGCTTTGGGATACCTTCCCGGTCTTCACTGATTGTACTTCTGGAGCCCCCTGCCAGAATAATAACCTTCATTACTACATACTCCTGTACCTAAAAATTCAAAAATTCCCCTATCTGTCTTTCCATACACTCATTTATTTTACCACAGCTTAAATAAATATGATACCATTCCACAAGTTTTTCCATGGTTTTTTCAATGTTCCATACCGGTTTCCAGCCAAAAGTGCTCTTCAGCTTAGAGCAATCCAGTTTCAGGAAATTTGCTTCATGAGGACCACCGTCATACTTATCGATCCACCCGGGTTCAAAGCCCGTCTCCTTTTTCCATGTTCTGCAAAACAAATCCACCAGTTCACCTGTAGTAAGGCTATCCGCTTCCTCCGGCCCCACATTATAACTGCCGGCAAGACCGTTATCTTCATACTGGGCTGCCGCAATCATCAGATAAGCCGCTACCGGCTCCAGCACATGCTCATAAGGTCTTACCGAATAGGGATTTCTGACGATGATATCTTTTCCTGCCTCCACTGCTCTGATGCAGTCCGGAATGATCCTGTCCGCTGCGAAGTCCCCGCCACCGATCACATTACCGGCGCGCACGGTGGATACTGCCACTTTCTTCTCTTGCAGAAATGCACTTCTATAAGCGGAAGTGACCAATTCCGAACAGGATTTTGAGTTGGAGTAAGGATCAAATCCGTTTAATTCCTCATCTTCACGATATCCCCAACACCACTCCTTATTTCTGTATACTTTGTCGGTAGTCACGTTCACTACCGAGCGGACGGTATCTGTCAGACGCACACTTTCCAGTACATTCACAGTTCCCATCACGTTAGTTTCATAAGTATACACCGGCGAGCGATAGGATTCCCTGACAATGGGCTGGGCTGCCATATGAATGACTATTTCCGGCTTTACTTCGGAAAAGACCTCCTTTAAGTGTGCAAGATCCCTGATATCTCCTTCTATGGAATTCATCTCGGAAGAAAGACCACACAGTTCAAAAAGTCCCGGCTCTGTAGGGGGCTTTAGGGCATAACCTGTAACCTCTGCTCCCGCCTGCAAAAGAAGTTTCACCATCCAGGAGCCTTTAAAGCCTGTATGGCCTGTAACCAATACTTTTTTTCCTTTATAAAAATCAAACCACTGCATCACTATTCCTCTATCATCTTTATATACATATTTTCCGCCAGCTCTTCCCTGCTAAGGAACGGTGCCAGATCCTCAAGAGGCGGACTTACCAGTCTGCCGTCGGGAAGTTTCTTTGTGGAGCTCTTGGGCTCCCATGCCTGCAGCGTATCCGTAAATATTTCACAGAACACATACCCCGGCTCCTTCAGCACCCTCTGCACGACCTCCCGCATCTGCGCATTACTGTGGGCAGAAAAATAAGGATAGCCGAAGGCTGTGGCAATCTTCTCGTAATCCGGGAAGGCCAAATCTCCGCTTTCCGGCCCGATTCCCACCTTGCTGTGTTCTTTAAAAAGATTATTCTGTGTCTGACGGATACTGTGATACCCCGCATTATTGATCACAAACAGTTTAATCGGCAAATGATTGGTTACTATGGTCTGAAGCTCCTGCAGGTTCATCATGATGCTTCCGTCGCCTTCCAGACAAACGGTATCTTTTCTGCCCCCCGCAATACAAAGACCGATTGCAGCAGGTAACCCATAACCCATACTGGCAATGGCGTTATTTATGATAAATCTGGTACCCTTTTTCATGCACCAGTCCTGATGTCCTACCACACAGCAGGCCCCATTGCTCACCGCCGTAAGACTTCCCTCCGGCAGACTTTCGCTCAAATATCTGATAAAGGCAAATACATTGGCAGTCTCTCCGTTCTCTTTTAGATGGCGTTCCATTGTCACCGGGTATTTCCGCTTCCAGGTCAGGCACTGCTGTCTCCAACCTTCTTCCTTCGATATCGGCACTGCATTATCGCTGATTCTTCTGTCAACAGCTTCCAAAAAGTCCTTTGCATCTGCCCATACCGGCATGTCCACATGGATGGTAGGCTTCTTAAACTCCGCCGGATCGATATCCACCATGATGACCTTCGCTTCTCTGGCCCAGGTCTGCCAGTTGTAGCCCACCTGTCTGATGCTGATTCTGGTTCCCACCGCAAGCAGAAGATCCGCATTCTGAACCGCAAAATTACCGGCTCTGTCTCCCATATTGCCGCCCCGTCCGCAATAGAGCGGATGCTCATCCTCAATCAAATCCACGCTGTTCCAGTAAGTCACTATGGGAACTCCAAGCTTTTCTATGACCTTTCGAAAAGCCTGAAAGCCTCCGGAAAGCCGGATGCCTCCGCCCGCATAGATCACAGGTCTTTTTGCCTTTGCTATCTCTGCCAATATTTCATCGATCACCTCATCCGAAACAGGCTGCGGAAGCCTGATGTCATCCTCAGAAGAATCGTATTCCTTTAAGTCATCCGTCTCTATGATCATTCCCTGAAAATTCACCGGCACGTCAATCCAGACAGGGCCGGGGCGCCCTGTAGTTGCAAGATGCCATGCTTTTTCCAGCATATACCTGATATCGCAAGGTTCTTCCAACATGGCCGCATATTTACACATACATCCCACTGATTTCACGATATCAAATTCCTGATCCCCTACGGAACGAAGAGGAAGTCCTTCCGTAAACCGTTCTGCATACCTTGCTGTGGTGTCATACCTGACCTGCCCACTGACAACAAACATAGGGATGGAATCAAGCCATCCCCCAACAACACCGGTAATGGCATTAGTGCCTCCGGGCCCTGTGGTAACACACACTGCCGCAATTCTGTTTTCAAGACGGGCATAGCTTTCCGCCGCAATGGCACATGCCTGCTCATGATGATTATAGGTACAGTGTATTCTTTCATTGTGTCCAAATGCATCATTCAGGTGCATGGCTCCTCCGCCCACCACGGTGAAGCAGTCCATCACACCGTGATCTGCAAGGAAATTTACTATATAATCTGCGATGCGTATTTTCATATGTGTTCTTCCATTTACTGTTATTTCGCTGTTCAGGTCAAAATTGTTTCATAAAACCTTTTGTCCGAAACATCTTATTTGTAGTCTAACATATGAAGAATGCTTTTGCTATAAAATTTTCTTGCATAATAGAAAAAGCGGTTTCGATCACGAAACCGCCGTATGCGCTAATTATTTGATTTCCCCGGCTTGTCGATACAGATTTCCTGTATCAGCCGCAAGATGTCTTTCACCTTTCCCATATGCTTTGGTTCAATACTTGCAAGAATAGCCGCCACTTTCTCCATATTTCCGTCCCTGTCTGTATAGCCCGTCAAAATATAATCACAACTGACCGACAGCGCTCTTGCTATCTGCAGCAATATTTCTGCTGAAAACCCCTTTTTTCCCGTCTCAATCTCATATAAAAATTTGGAAGAAATATCCACCTTTTCCGCAAAATTTTCTCTGGTAAAGCCGTTGCTTTCCCTTAAAAACTTAATTCTTTCCCCTATTTCCTTGTCCTGCATATACAGTTCCTCTTTAGTAATATTACTTTATTTATATCATTTATTTCCATTAAAAACTGTATATTTTTCCAAATGATGTTTTTTCAGCATTAAAATGAAATGTTAACGTTTCCTTTTCTTTGTTTTCCAGATTTTTTATTGTTTTAGCACATTTTTTACGCAATTCGAGTTTCTTTTTCCTCTCAATTTAAACTGTTTTGTGGTGCTTTATTTTTCTAAAATGCTTTTTTTCTTAAACAAATTACCTTTTGTTCCTTGATTTTTGTAATTTTTTCCTGTTTGTTTCTTTTTCAGTTGAAAATCAGCGTTATTCAACGCAGAAATCCGGAATTCATCATTTTTTGATTCATAATGCACTTGATTAGTAAATGCGTGAAATTTCCAGTAAAAGAGGAAAACGGACCGGAAATTTCACGTACCAATCATCAGGGAGCGGGATTTGTATGAAAGAACTTTTGAAATCTACCTATCAATTCAGCGATTATCAGATTGCTCAACTGGGTTTTCTTGCAAAGACCCTGCTTTCTGAAATCAGCAAGATTTTTATTATCGGATTATTCTTCCGGAAGGAGATACCGTTTTTTCTGATTTGTATGCTAATTCTTGCTTTGCTAAGAACATCTACAGGCGGGCTGCATTGTAAGACATATTTGTCATGCTTGGTGGCTTCGTGCTTTTATATTATTTTTACGTTTAAGGTTCTGCCGCTTATTCCCATTGGACAGATACCGGCAATGATTCTGTTGATCATTTGTGCCGTGACAGATTATAAAATCGGTCCTGTTACCTCAGATGTACACCTTCCTCTCACTGAAACGGTTAAGCAAAGAGGACGCATCTGTACTGTGGCAACAATCTTGTTTTTCTTTATTTTAATGTACATAATTCCGGAAAACCTCTATGTCATTACAGGATTCTGGATTATTGTTTCACACTCTTTGCAGTTGATTGCTGCAAAAATACGAAAGAAAGGAGTAAAAATATGAAGCAGAAACTTATTGCAATGATGGGAACACTTTTGACTGCTTGTATGGCGTTTTCTTGGTGGTTTGGAAGTGATATAGGAAGCGCTATTATTTTAGGAGAATATCCTTATCCCCAAAAAGAAGATTTTTGATATATAGCCCTATTAATTATTAGAATTAATAGGGCTTATTAACTATAACTTTAAATACTACTCTGTTTTCTCCCTCATCACTTCGGTTCTCAAATGCAAAATCAATGCTATAGTCTTTACAGATTTTATTTACATTATAGAGGCCATATCCCCTGTTCTCTCCCTTTTCACTGTAGCCCTTCTTAAAGAACTGCTGTATCTTCTTATAGTCGATCACATCGCTTTCATTGGATACCTCTATCTGTATCCTGTCCGGCTCCTCTATCATCACCACACGAACTTCTCCGGCTCTCCTCTCCTTCACTGCCTCCGCCGCATTCTTGATCAGATTACCGAGCAGTTCCACCATCTTGTACACCGGCACCTTGCATTCCAGTTCCCCGATCACGATCCTGTAACTGAACGGTATCCCTTCTTTCTCCAGTTCCAGGAATTTCGTATACAGAAAACCCGTGATGGCAGGGTTTCCCTTTGACAGCAGCTTGTTCATGCGGTTCTCTTTCTGTATCCCTTCGCAGTACTTCCCCTGCGCTGCCACCAGTTCATCATAAGTCTTGTAACATAAAGGCAGACTGCGTATGGCATTGATATGGTTGTCGAACTCATGCTGCCTTGCACGGATGTCATCGATCAGGTTTCGGAAGGAGGCCTCGTAGAGTTTGTGTGTGCGCAGCTCCGCTTCTGCTTCTGCGGCTTTTAGTTTGTGTTTGCCGATGTCAATTGCCGCTATGGCAATCATAATAATACTTATTCCTAATACAACATAATAAAGCAGATCAAAACCTTCCTTTTGTTTATAGCTCAACGTAAAGATAATTATACTGGCAACTACAATGGCTGTTGAGAATAATACTATCTTTTCATTACTCTGCAGTATATCAGCTATTTTCTTTAGTTTGCACTTTTTCATTCCAAAAATAATTATGCATAGCAGAATCGCATTGATTATCAGATTTTCTAATGGTCCTATCCTCTCTATTTTCAAAACTATATTGCAGATCACTATTATTGTCGTTTGAAGAATGCTTAAAATAGCTGTATTCAGCAGAAGATTAATAAAAATAGTTTTAAATCTAAATCCAAATTGTATTCCACAATATAAAATCATTACTGGATAGATTAACAATGTCCATATCTGTCCAACATCCGAAAAATATACAACATCCATCAGCGCCACATCAGCTATAATATATCCCACTGCTATCATGTCAATTCGTACTTTTTCTCCATAAAGATAATAAATGCAGAAAACAATTGACAATGCCTCAAATAAAAAGCCAAGACTAATCACTACCATCATTCCCCAAACTCCGCCAGCAGCCCTTTCTTGTATCTCCCGCCTATGTTCACCATGCCGTAGCTCCCCTTCAGCATCAGGAACCTGTTGGTGGTGTCTATCCCCTGCACGTAGTTCCGGTTCACCAGCATGCCTCTTGCACACTGCACGAGGGTCCCTGTGGTGTCTTCTTCCTTGAGGACGCACTTACAGGTCTTGTAGGGGATGTCCATCACCGTGCCGTTTGACAGGTGGATGTACATCACATGGCTCAGGCTCTCCATGTACACGATCTCCTTCAGCTTCACGGGATAGAAGATGCTGTCCTTCTTGAAGGACAG
>JBJEMT010000030.1:0-35915 GCA_051879815.1 Suilimivivens sp.
AAGGGGACAAATGGAGATTGCCGTAATGATAAGGTAAGTAACGGCGCTGTCCATGACCTCCTGATCCACTTTTCCAAACATCAGAGAAAGTAATGGTTTATGAAAGAACAGCAAAAGCAACGTTATGATCAATGATATCAGGGTTGCAAACAAAAGCAGCTGCCATGCCGATCTGCTGGCATTTTCGGGGTCCTTCTGACCCAGAAAATGACCGGCAACGACGGCACCGCCCGTGGCTAATGCAGCTGTCACATTGATGATGAGAATATTCACGGTATCTACCAAAGATACGCCTGAAACCGCAGCCTCTCCCACCACTGCGATCATGACTACATCAATCATGCCTACCAGTATAGTAAGAAGCTGCTCAAGTACTAACGGAATGATCAGTTTTTTCAAATCTCTGTTTGTATATAACATTTTTATTGACCTGTACCTTACAATAACTTTTATATTTTACCTGGAATTTACATTCTCTGTCATTGTAAACTCATTTCGTGTCTATGTAAATATTTTTCTCTTGTTGCCATTCCGCCTCTGATGTGTCGCTCCGATTTATTCACGTCAAGTACCTTTCTGGCCTGTACTGCAAGGGATGGATTGATCTGCTCAAGCCGCTCTGTCACGTCCTTATGTACCGTAGATTTTGAGATTCCAAACTGCTTTGCCGTCTGCCTTACCGTAGCGTTATTTTCAATAATATAATTGGCAATATCGATTGCTCGTTCCTCGATATAATCTTTCAAAGGAAATCCCCTCAGAATACTTTTTTACATTGTATGAAGTATTCTGAAAGGTTATGCCACTATACTGTAGAACAAATTCAGAACTTCTTTCCAGGAGAAATCTACATTCTTAATTCTTTGATTAAACAAATCATGGAATATAATTGCGCCAACACCAACCTTCCCGGCAGTTTCTTCCTTACTGCTCAAAGAAGGATTTTTCTCTATAATGGCATTGTATGCACGCTCTATTGCCTCTTTTAAAATTTCTTTAAACCAGTTCCAAATTTTCAGTGCCTCGGATCATTTTGTTCCATTTTCACAAACCATTTTCGTGCCTCTGCAATTAGTTCCTCATTTCGCCTTGGGGAAAAACTGAACTTCTTCAAAAACAATAACTGCCTTTTTTTACAATTTTCGATTTTGATTATTCAACAACCTTCAAATCCTTCATTCCGCTGACGATAAATCCTATATCCTTTGCACTCTCTCCGGTAGCAATACTGCCATTATAGTCCTTACAGGTAATGTGCAGCGTACTGCCGTTCACACTGTATTCTCCGTTCCATCCGTCTGAAAGCGCAAAGTCGTCGTTAAAGGGCAGATCGATTTCCCACCTGTCACAGTTACTGTCGGAGGTATTTTCTATTGTCAATTCATATTGGTAAAATGATTTTCCCTCCGACTCCCAGCTGTTTTTTATCTGCACTTTCACGGAAAGAGACTCGCTGTTAAGTTCTGCTGCCAAATCATTCAGAGCAGTGTCACTGTCCTGTTTTTCCTCATTTCCGATAGGCTTCACATCCTCTTTTCCGGTAAGCATGTGATAAAGCCATTTGCCGGAAGCACTTAAATCGCTCTCCGAGAACCCGTACACCTTCTTACAACTGCTGTTAAGTATCGCAGAGGTCTCATTTTTGTTGGAAATATTCCATGCAACATAACTGATGCCATATTCATCCAGAACTTTTATCCATTGCTCCGCCTGATATTCATCTATTGCACCGTTTCCGCTGGCATCACAAATACCATACTCAGACACAAAAACCGGCAATCCGTCAGCAATGGCAGACTTCATGCTGTCCCTCAGCCAGTCGGTATGGGTGGCGGCATAAAAATGCAGGGTATACATGATATTATCATAGCCGGTAATGGGATCTGCCGCTGCCTGGTCCACACCCTGAGACCAGTTAGGGGTTCCCACCAGAATGATCCCGTCATCATCATTGGCTCTTATCGTTTCAATCACCTGAACGGCATAGGATTTGATATCACTCCAGCTTGTCCCGCCATTGGGTTCATTACAGATTTCATAAATTACATTGTTATAGTCCTTATATTCCTCAGACATTTCATCAAAAAAATTCCTGGACTCTTCAAGGTAAGTATTTGGATTATTGTCCGACAGGATATGCCAATCGATAATGACATACATATCCTGATTTGTAGCGTATTCCACCCCGTTCCGAATCAGTTTTTTCAAACTCTCCCTGTTACCGTCTGTACAATATCCGCCACTTTCTGCAGTATACAGAGCTAGTCGAATCACATTCACATTCCATTCTTCACGGAATTGCCGGAAGCACTCCTCATTGATATAGTCGGGGAACCAGGAAAGTCCGTGGGAACTAAGCCCTCTAAGCTGAACGGGATTCCCGTTACTATCCAACAGCCGGGTACCCTCCACATGCAGGGCTCCAGCCGCTTCTGGTGTTGCCGGTTCAGTCTTTGCAGATGTTGCCGGTTCAGTCTTTGCAGGTGTTGTCAGCTCAACCTTTGAAGAATCCTGCTTTTCATACAACTCTGTATTGCTTTCTTCTGTAAGATTTTCACCTTGTTCGGTGGATGAGGATGAATGGACTGCATCATCCGTTGCTTTTTCTTCCGGAATACCTGCAGCTGTTTCCCTGCCACACCCCTGCAAGACCAGAACTCCTGCCAACATTATGGCACATACTGTTACTATCCGCCTTCCTCTCATAAAAACCTCCTCATATATATCGATATCGTAAAACCGTTTTCCTTCCTTTTCATGAGTATCCCCTCAATTATGTAAGCAAAAGTCAAAATCATATCATGCTTTCAATCTCTTACATTCCTCGTATACCGGCATCCGGGAAAAGCACTGCATCCGTAGAACATACCGAACCTGCCCTTCCGCAGAACAAGCTCGCAACCGCACACAGGGCAGCACGTTTCTTCTTCCGTTTCCGGTTCCTCTCTCTTTTTTGCCTCCATCAGCTTTCCAAGCTCCTCATAACAGCCCTGGTTCATCACACAGTCAAACAGTGCCCGGTGAGCGCCTTCCGTCTGCAGATGAAAATGCTCCGCCACATCCGTCAGCCTGTGATGGGAAAGCTGCGGCAGATATTTTCTTGCCATGTACAAGGTATCAATATAATCATTTTTCACTTCTCTCCCAAGGCAACTTAAGGCTGCATCATAAATGAAGTTGGTATCAAAAGTATGGATATTGTGTCCCACCAGAATATTGTTTCCGATAAAGGCAAGAAACTCTTCCATTACCGTCCCGATATCCGGCGCATCCGCCACCATATCATCCGTAATGCCGTTGACAGCTGTTGCTGCAGCCGGAATATGTCTGCCCGGATTGACCAGCGTGGAAAATTCCTCCACAATTTTATGTCCCTGTACCTTAACCGCAGATATTTCTATAATAGCATCTTTTTCCTGGCTGATTCCCGTGGTTTCCAGGTCAAAAACCACATAATCTTCCGCATACCTGCTCAATCTTTTTCCTTTGTTTCTCTGTATCATTTCTCTAACCTTCACCCTCAAGTTTTCTTGACCATAAGCTTTAATATATTTATAATAATATCATAGGTCTGTGCAAAAGAAAATGCACATACATCAAAGCGGAGGTTATATACTATTTTGAAAAGAAGGGGGTACGATTCATATGAAGTCAATCAGAGCCAAAATTACGGCAGCCATCGTTTTATGTTCACTGATTTCAGCCACTCTCATCAGCCTGATGAGCATTTCCGATTCCCGGGACATATCAAATGCACATGCGGAAAAAGAACTTTCGTTAACCTGTGAAAACACTGCTGCCCAGATCAATGCACTTATTTCCCGCGTGGAACAGTCTGCAGACACCTTGAGCGACATTTCCATGCAACAGCTGGATTTTTCCAAATTTAAGAACAATGATGCTTATGTCACACAGTATACCAATGGATTACTTAATGATTTTTTAAAGTTTTCCGAACATACGGACGGTGCGATCTCTTCTTACATACGCTATAATCCTGATTTTACTAATCCCACATCCGGAATTTTCTATAATCGTGCTGATACAAATTCCGCTTTTGAAACGATTCCTCCTACAGATTTCAGCATGTATGAAAAAGACGATTTTGCACACGTGGGCTGGTACTACATTCCCGTACAAAACGGAGCGCCCATCTGGATGGATCCTTATCTGAACGAAAATATCAATGTATATATGATTTCCTATGTAGTCCCTCTCTTCTATGAGGACGGAACTTCCATAGGTATTCTCGGAATGGACATTGATTTCAGTCAGCTTACCGATTTTGCTGATAATGTCAAAGTATTTGAGAGCGGTTATGCCTTTCTATTAAACGCTGAGGGAAACGTGGTATATCACAAAGAGCTTGAAGTTGGCATAGACTTGTCCGCCTACAATAACGGCGAGCTGTCAGCTGTCAAAGAATTTGTAACAATACCCGACAACGAAGGTAATTCCTTAGAGTATTCTTATCAGGGTGTGGACAAGTATCTGACATTTACAGAATTGAATAACGGTATGAAGCTTGTTCTGACAGCACCCATGACAGAAATTAAAGCAGATGCGGATGCTTTGTCTGCAAAGATTTTCGGCTTTCTTCTTGTTGGAATTTTGATTTCTGTTATTCTGGGAATTATTATAGGCGGCACCATTGCAGGTCCTATCAAAAAAATTACCGCAGTGATCAAGAAAACCTCACAGTTAGATTTTCAGAAGACTGACAATATAGAGAAGCTTGTCAGGAAAAAGGATGAGACCGGCATTATGGCGCAGGCAGTCATTGAAATGCAGCAGGTTCTGCGTGAACTGATCGGCAATATGCGCCAGGTAAAAGATAATCTTCTCGGAAATATGACCCTTCTGGATAATGTCATGAAAGAAAACAATACCATATCCGAGGATAATTCTGCTACTACCCAGGAACTTGCCGCCGGCATGGAAGAAACCACTGCAAGCACTACTATGATCGTGGAAAATATCAATGCTATCCAAAACAATGTAAGCGGAATCCAAACCTTATCGGAGAAGGAACAGCAGGAATCCGAGGCAATCATGGAAAGAGCAAGACAGCTTCGTGACAATACCGCTGCTTCCAGTGATAAAACTTTGAAGATTTATGATTCCATGAAAGAACAGACGCAGGAAGCTATCGAAAAATCAAAGGTAGTGGCAAAAATTAATGAGTTAACGGAAACAATCCGTGAAATATCCACCCAGACCAATCTGCTGGCGCTCAATGCCAATATCGAAGCCGCAAGGGCCGGTGAAGCAGGAAGAGGCTTTGCCGTTGTAGCGACTGAAATCGGTACGCTGGCAAACCAGACTTTCCAGACCGTTGATGGTATCAATGAAATCGTAGAAGAAGTCAATGAAGCTGTTGCCAATATGACAGAATGTATCCGTGTCATTATGCATTTCCTGGAGGAAACAGTTGTTGTGGATTATGGTTCTTTCCGCGAAGTAGGCGAAAAATACGAGGAGGATGCCAAATCCTTCCATCAGTCCATGCAGCAGGTTTATACGGAGATATCTGATCTGAATACCAAGATCAATGATATTGCAAAGACGATTGAAAACGTGAACACCACAATTTCCGAATCCACGGAAGGTGTCAACCTGATTGCCGAGAAATCCACCGAGGCGGTGAGCAAGACTCTTGAGGGCTATGATCACCTGCGCGAGAGCGAGGATAGTCTCAGAGCTCTAAACAGTTTAATAGAAAAATTTGAGATATAATATATTGTTTTAACTGATACTATTATGGTAAAAAGCAGACGGCACAGGCTGTCTGCTTTTTCTGTATCATAAATCTTGACTTTCTTCTCATTTCCATTATAATAAACTTTTGGCGAAGTCCTACATCAGGTTTTGCCAAAAAAACCGGTCAGTTCGAGACCTTCCTGACCTATCTGCTTTTGGCAGAGAAAAAATAAAACTAGAGGAGATAAGAAAATGAATAAGAAAGAATCAACCAAAGTATTGCTGCTCGTTCAGGCAGCAATGATTGCTGCGCTCTATGTAGTGCTCACCTTTGTCGCCAACGCTCTTGGGCTTGCCAGTCAGGCTATCCAGGTCCGTTTTTCCGAGGCACTTACTATTCTGCCTTACTTTACCCCTGCTGCCATACCGGGATTATTTGTGGGATGTTTATTGTCAAATATTTTGACAGGCTGCGCCATTCCCGATATTATTTTCGGCTCCCTGGCAACCCTGGTTGCTGCCATACTTACACGAAAGCTGCGCAAACACAAATGGCTGGCGCCACTGCCTCCTATTGTAGCAAACGCCATCGTTGTTCCTCTTGTTCTGCTTTACGCTTATGGTGTAGGTCCCCTGTGGCTTTCCTTCATCACCGTAACCATCGGAGAGATTATTTCCTGCGGTGTGCTTGGCATGCTGAATTTGTTTGCTTTACAAAAACATGCCGGCAAACTGTTTTCACAGAACTAAACCAAACACCGGCATGCTTTTAAGTCGGCTTAGTCGGCAAAAGCCTTTCCTTTAGATGGTCTCTCTAAAGGAAAGGCTTTCTCTATTCTTCATCTGCGCTTTCTGTGCACCTTTCCGCTTCACAATCGGATTGTTTTTTGTGTCTTCTTCGAAGTTCTTTAAAGTAGTTTACCATAGAATAGTAAAGCGGTATGGTCAGGAATACCACCCATCCCGGATGCCAGAGAAGTCGAAAAATTCCAAGGCAGAGAAAAATCAGTATCGCCAATACCGGATAGGCAAACCTGTTGGCATCCTTTTTTTCTATGGCATCAATAAGAGAATGCCAGATAGGTACAAGAAAGAACAAAAGCCATCCCGGGTGCCATGCATTCCATATACATCCTACCAGGATATAGATCACTAAAATCACCAAAATGATAGGAAAGTGGGTATGATGGGAAAACCATTCCTTATCATATTTCTCTCCGTTCACATACACACCGTTTTTGTCAATATGTACGTTATCACCCTTTTTCTTATCATCCACATGGATGCCATCCCAGCCCACATGAACTTCTCCGTTCTTATCCTTTACATGTACTCCGCCAAATCCTACATGCACATATTCATCCTTATCACTGTAAGTATTCTCTGTTCCACCGTCAGACTCCTGCTCCGCCTCCGAATATGCCCCTGTCGTATCCTCTTCGCAAGATGTATAGGGAGAAACAGGTATCTCATCCTCTGTCTTTAACAATTCATCCAAAGATACGCCGTACAGCCTCGCAAGCAGGATCAGGTTATCGGTATCAGGTGATGCCTCTGCTCTTTCCCACTTACTTACAGCCTGTCTGCTGATTCCCAGTTTGGCCGCCAGTGCCTCCTGGGAAAGATTGTTTTTCTTTCTCAGTTCTACCAATCTGTTTGCTATTTCAATATTCATTTTGTACTCTCCTCATAAAAATTTCTCTGAGCCGTCTCATGAACAAATTGAACCATTTTTCTGTCGGTTGCACCACCAATTCTAGTTTGAAACTATGGCAACTTTTGGTTGCATATGCCCATTTTTCAGCATTTCAGGGAATCTGTACAGTCTTTTTCCTCTAGCCGCCGTTTCTGACATAGGTAATGAATTTATTCCCATTCTGCTCAAACCATTCCCTGGAATCATTCATTCCCATCTTATAAACAACCTCACCCTCAGCGAGAGGATTCATGATCACCGTATTCATTTCATTGAAACCGATCAGAAGCACTGCAGAGCCATCCTTCATAAGCACCAATACCGGTATGTCCTGATTTACATAATAGAGCATGGCATCCAGACTGCATCCTGACAGATCCAGTATGGCGGCATCTTCCAGATTATCCTCCAGGATCCCTATCACATTTTCACCTCTGTTTAAAAGATACTGGGAATTCCTGCTGATTCCTTCATATTCAAGCATAGTATCAAGGCAGACAGCCAAAGCGCCCTCTTCCTCTGTCACTTTAGATCCCTTGATTGCCATAATCTGGTTTTTCAGACTTCTGTTTCCCTTCATCCAGATATAGGCTCCTGCATCATCCACAACCACGCCGGAAACATTGTTTGCCAGCTCCACTGCATTTCCTGCATCCATAAAGATACCCTCAATGCCATTTTTGCCGTAAACATAATATCTGCCCGTCCGGGTATCCGAATTCGTAAGGGCAATATTTCTGCCTCCCTCAAACAGAACCTCTTTCGGAGTTAAAAATTTCATGGAAGCTTTTTCTATTTCATCCTTAAGAGCAATCTGTGTTACCTTCTCATATACATCGATAGCCACTGTTTCCACTGAATTCTGAGTATTATCCGCTACCTCCGCATTCATAATCTGATCATCATCAATTTCCTCATATCCTCCGTCATCATTCTTTATCACACGCTTCAGGGAAATCTGGTTACCTACAACACTTCCTTCTGTTATATAGACATCTTCCTGCTGATACTCCTTTAAAATGCCCTCTGCTTCATTCTGAATCTTTACACAATACATAGGGAAAATAACATTTCCTGTATTATCAAGTACAATATCATCTTTTCTGGCAATGCCGTAAATCAAGTCATCTCCCATAAAGCCAATAGGAGCAATCACTTCCCCGCTTCCTGCCTTGATACTGGTCTGAGCGCCGGTATTCAGGTTCATCAGGATCAGTTCCTTGCCGTTATAAAGCTGATTTTCCTTTTGCCAGACCACCATTTTATTACTGTCCGATACCTGATAACAGCCTTCTTTTAAGTCCTTTGCCACAATCTCGCAGGAACGGCTTATGGCATTGATACCGTATATTTCGTTGTCCAGCATAAGATACAACGTTCCATGCTTATTGATATAAGAAAGCTGTTCCACCTCAGCCATCAGCAATTCGGGAGATTTATAATAAGGGACATATACCATTTCTTCTGTAGTGTTGACACTACTGTCATAATAGTAAACAGAAATTCCTACCTCTCCCTCATGACGTCCTCTGTTCATGTAGCCATATACCATAAAAGTGACATTACCGCCCTCATCTACATTCAGGATCTGAATATCATGTTTATCATACAATGTTCTGGAATCCATATTCTGTTTATTATAAAATCCAAAAAGAAAGGCAAGCTTTTGATCCACCACATTATAACTGTACAGTTTATCCTGCGTAACAAAGGCTATGACACTGCCGCCATCACTTTCCACAAGGGGCACTTCTTCCCCTACAATGCCAAGAAAGATCGTATTATTCCCGAATACATCCCCCGTCTCATCAAACAGCTGATTCATGGTTCTTTCAAAATCGAGCAGGTACATACGGTCTGCTGTATAGCGCACCCGGTAAAATTCCTCTACCGCATAATAGTTAGTATCCTGTCCATCCTTTTCGGAAACAAAATACTGTAAAAGGAAACTGCCTGTCTGGGATGCAAGTTCTCTGATTGTAACCCGTGGTTCTTCAATCCTTGTCACCTTAAGTTCTCCCCAGGTTACCTGATTAAAGCTGCTGTGGATAGTCACCTTCCCCAGTGTTGTGTTATCTCCTTCCGCATTGGATTCCAGATACTTGGTAAGCTCCTTTGCCTTTTCCTTGTCAAAGGTCTTCTCCGAAAAATCCAGTACATAATCCAGCTTCTCACTGGTATAATAATCCTCTGAATAAACAACCCTGGTGTAGTATCTTATTTCCTGTCCCTCTGCCGTAGTTAAAATAAGCACCAGCATATATTCCTTGTCGTTTTCAATGAGATCTTTCAGTCCGAAAGCAGCTGTAATTTTATCCTCTTCTACAGTAAATTCCTGCACCTTTGTATTTTCTATCAGACGCTGTCCGTCAATACTCCTGACTTCAAAATCGATTCCGGTTATCTCCCTTCCATAGCAGTCCACTACCATGGAAATCTTTCTGCCCTCGGCAAGCGGTGTAATGCTTTCCCTCATATAATTCACTTCCATGGTCTCAGCATAGCCGTGAAGCTCATTGAGTGCTCTGCCGTTATATTGCATGGTGACTACCGGAAAGGAAGCCTCTGCCATCTGCACGGTCATATCCGTATTTCCTTTATTCATAATATTACTTATGACAAAAAGAGCAACGAAAAACACTATGATGATTATGATCCATTTAATGATATATTTCTTCATTCCAAATCTCCGCTAATAAGTAACTGAATCGCTATCAGTCATTCTCTTCTAAAAGTTTCTGAAGAGTTGTGTTCACATGGAAAAAATCCGTAACGGCCTTTATGCCTGTTTTTCCATGCTTCTTATTTTTTACTGCTCTTATCAGTATATTCTTGGGTGTATGCTCCATGTCAATAAATTCAAGAATCTGAGTATCATATCCCTGTTCTTCCAAAAGATTGGCACGTACCGCATCGGTAAGAAGCGCAGACATTCTCTCCTTGATCAGCCCGTATTTCAGTACAGGCTCCAATTCTTCACATAAAATCTGCTTATTGACTTCATGCTGGCAGCAGGGAACGGAAAAAATCACTTTTGCCTTCCAGTCCACTGCTTTTTTCAATGCATAATCCGTGGCGGTATCACAGGCATGGAGAGTCACCACCATGTCCACCTTTTCCGTTTCTTCAAATTCTGCAATATCTCCCTTTAAAAAGCAGAGCTTGTCATAGCCGTATTTCTTTGAAAGTTCATTGCAATGATCAATTACATCTTCCTTCAGATCCAGTCCCGTAATCGATACATCCATACCTTTCAGTTCATGAAGATAGTAATATAATGCAAAAGTGAGATAAGACTTGCCGCAGCCAAAATCAATGATATGAATTCTTTCTTCCTTTTCAAAGACAGGAAGTACATCCTCTACAAATTCCAGATATCTGTTGATCTGTTTAAATTTATCATATCTGGCATGCACAATTTTCCCTTCTTTTGTCTGCACCCCAAGATCCACCAGAAATGGAACGGCTTTCCCCTCTTCCAGTATATATTTTTTCACACGGTTATGGGAAAGCTTTGGACGGACTGCTGCCATCGTTTCCCTGCTTTCTTTCTTCTTTGACGTCTTCACGGTGACTTTCCCTTTTTTGCTTACAAGAACTGTCACTTTCAGTTCTGTGCTTTCACCCTCCAGCTGCTTAAAATCCTGTTCCATATAATTCATCATTCGGGTCAGTATCTGCTGCCTGTCCATATTTTCATGAAACACTTTGGTTCCTTCGTAAACAGTCTGCTGAAAAAGAATCTGTCCCTTTACCATGACAGGACGGATCTTTATTTTAAATGCCCCTTCCTTCCGTCTGGGACTGCTGATCATGATCTGATACAGCTTTTCTGACAGAAGAAAAGCAAGCGTCTGCTCTAATTCTTCCATTTTATTTATATTTTCTCCCACTGCTTTTGTTTCCTACTGCTCCCCGACAGGCAGCAGTAAGCCCATCAGATAAAACCAAACGCCGCTTTCGCTGTCTGATTTTATTCTGATAAGCTATATTCTAAATACTAAATGTAAAAATCACAACTAAAATTTCAAAATTCCGCGATGGGAATCGTGTCTTCGCTTATAAATTTCGTAAAAAAGCAGAATTTGTATCATATCGCCTACCCATTCCCACTTTTCAGGCGGCGTTTCCTTCCCGTCTTCACTTTCAGGCTCTTCTCTTTTGATCCTGTCAAGAATATCCATAGACAACTTATAAAGCTGCCATCTGTCAGGAAATTCATCATAAATCATACTACCCTCATAATCCAGTTTATCCAGAATAGAAACAATCATTTTCTGATATTTCTTTGCCTCAACCGGATACATCTGCTGCAGATATTCCAGATCTCTGATGATAGAGTCCTCTTCCTGATAATACATGGGAAGTGGATATGTCATATAAAAAGGCAGAATTTTTCGTTCATACATTACCGCAAAACTTCCTTATCTCTTTACAGTTATAATATGCAGCTGTACTTCATGCGGTTCAAACAAAGCCGTTTTATATTCCTATCACCTGATCAGCCATGCAGAAAGCCGTTTTATTTGCCTTAAGTCTTCCCGATTGCAGGTTTCCTTACTGTATCTAGCCTTCTCATACAAGGCCGTGAACTCTTCTGCTTCCCTTTTCTTCTCTTGAAAAAGCCATGTACCGCATTCCCTCGCAGTGCCTGACCGGATCAGCTTTCGCGCTTTCTCTTCTTTCATCATTCTGTATTTACGGTCAATCGTTCTTATATACTGTCTCCTGATGGCCTGTTCCGGTGTCCTTAGCAATCTAAAACCAGGCTCTTTTACTTTTTTCTTTTCTTTCCTTTCAGGCAGTATGAGAGATTCTATCCTATCCCTTTCTTTGGCATTTTCCTCTCTTTTTTCCTTTTTCCTTCCTCCAAAAACGCTTTTTACAAGCCGGATAAATCCGATCATAACAGCCATGAAAAGAATTATGGCCACAACACATGCCATGAATATAAGCAGCACATCCAGTATCTGCACCAAAAAAGAGGGAGATACATCTTCCACAGGTAAAGGATCCATTCTGTCTGCCGCTGCCGCTCCAAATATTGCAGTGTCTGTTTCAGCTTCCCTGTTTGGAAACAATGAGAAACAAAAAGCGATAATCGTCTTAAGGACGCTGCCAAGTGCTGCAGCAATGCGATCGGCAAGCTGCCTGTCTGCCAAAAGACAGATTACCATTGTCAGAATGGCTATATACCCTGTCAACAGGCCAAAAGACAAATGAAAAGCTCTGCTCATGGGAATATGCTCCGTAGTTCTGTTATTCACATCCATATATCTGATAAACTGCATCAGGTAAAAATACAGAAAATAAAGAAGCATATAGAGAATCATGAGCTGCATCACATAGCTTGCGCATATACCCTTTCCCTGCAGACTGTCTGCCAGATATACAGCAAAAAAAATGCCTGTCGCCGCCGGCGGTAAAATAGCCTCTGCTGCGGCCGGTCTTCCGGAAAGCTTTCTGCTGATACTGATTAAGGCACATACTACGGCAATTACACCAAAAACTGCCTTTTCTGATGTCACCCGCCCATACAACATGATCACTCCCGCAACAGGCAGCATATGAAGCATGAAAAACAATACGGCATTACTGCAAAATTCCCGCACCAGATAATAACAGATCGGTACCAGTACAAGACATGATACCCGCCAGGTTCCCGGCCACATCTTTATAAAATCAATGAATACCAATACCTGCAAAGAAACGAATATGATATAATTCAAAATTTCCGCCAGCATATTAGCGGCAAATGTCAGATTACGATTCATTCTTATTCCTCCGGCAGCATAATCACACTGCTTTTCAGCTCTGCTTTAATCTCTCCAACCTCCATGGTTTTTACGGGACAAAGCCAGCAGAAATCCTCTTTCTCTTTATAAGATACAAGAAGATCCTGAAAATCCTCGTGACGGTCTGGTGAAATAAACACCGTATACAAAGCATTTGTTAAAAACAGAATTTCACCAAAAGTTTCTTTAAAATCCAGGGTCTCCCTTTTCAGATCCAGTCTCGCCAGCGATTTATAAATCCCGTTTAATCCTTCCCCGCCTGCAACATCTTCCAATCGCAGAGGCTGACCGGTTATACAATCTACCGCATTGGCATATACCGCAATCTGTATTCCCTGTTCTGCCAGTTCCTGTGCCATACGTGCACAGATACTGATACTCCTTTCAAGCAGTTCTTCCCGGCGGAGAATATTATTATCCTGGAGATTCAGAAAAATCCGTACCGATCTTACTGCGGTATATTCATGTATATTGACCTTCAGCTCACCCGTCTTTGCAGTGGCTTTCCAGTTAATGGATTTTATCTCATCATATGGCTCATATTCTCTGATTCCCCTGTGCGTAAAGGGGTCCTCCATCTCATAACGTTTTACCACCACTTCCCCGCTTATTTTCTTCATGGCGCTGTCAAGGACAGGGGAGTGTAAATGCCCCGGCAGCACATAAATTCTGGTATTACTGTCCTGATGGGCATGCAATTCTATGGAAAAAAAGAGATCCGCTCCTACCAGATCAATCCCATAGATACCAAAATATCCTCTTTGAGGACAATTAAGTCTGTGGGTTCTTGTAATCCTCTGATAAGGCATAATGGAAAAAAGATCATTTCGATAATATAAGTCCGTTACCGCACTGTTGTCTGTGTCAGTAAATTTAAGATTTTTGGAACACTGGAACTTTACTTTCAATGTTGCAAGAGGCAGCCATTTCCGGTTTTCCACCACTTCAAGAAGTGCTGCGTCATCCCCGGCTTCTACCATTTCTTCCTCAAAAGAGAGTCTTACGGAAACTCCTTTCTCCCAGAATTGCCTGTATAAAAGCTTCTGCAGCAGATACATAACTCCGGCAAGAAAGGCAATAAAAAGAATAACCATAGTCCGCCGCCTTTCACAAAATCCCGGAAAAATCTTCCGTAGGAGCCGGAATATCCTCCAAAATTTCCTTTATAATATTCTGTGCTTCCCTGCCTTTCTGATAACCATATGAAACCACCAGCCTGTGAGCCAGAACAGGCTCTGCCAGTTTCTTTACATCATCCGGGATACAATAATTTCTTCCCTGAAGAGCTGCATAAGCTTTCGCAGCTTTCATCAAAGCAAGTGCTCCTCTTGTACTGACTCCCGCAATGACCTTTTCCCGTTTTCTGGTAGCTGATACTATTTCCACAATATATTTTTCAATCGTCTCATGTATATAGACATCCTTTATTTCTTCCTTCATGGAAAGCAGCTCCGAAGAATTGACTACCGGCTGTAATTTGTAATAAGGATCTTCTTTTCCAAACCTGTGAAGGATCAACGTTTCCTCTTCCATGGAGGGCTGCCCTAAGGAGAGCTTCATCATAAATCTGTCAAGCTGTGCCTCCGGCAGTGGGAAAGTTCCCGACGATTCAATAGGATTCTGGGTTGCAATCACGAAAAACGGAGTTGAAAGAGGATAGCTTACCCCGTCAATGGTAACCTGTCTTTCCTCCATACATTCAAGAAGTCCTGACTGAGTCCTTGGCGTTGCCCTGTTAATTTCATCTGCAAGCAATATATTGGTAAAAACAGGTCCCTTTCGCAAATCAAATTCATTGTTCTTTCTGTTAAAAACATTCATACCTGTAATGTCACTCGGCAACAGATCCGGTGTAAACTGAATCCTTGCAAAACCAACACCAAGAGAAGCTGCCAGTGATTTCGCCAGCTTAGTTTTTCCTGTTCCGGGCATATCTTCAAGGAGTACATGGCCTTCCGAAAGAAGTGCTGTCAAAAGAAGAATACCTGTTTCTTCCTTTCCTACAATTACTTTTTCTACGTTCCCTATAATCTTTTTTCCTTTTTCCCGAATACTTTCCGCCATCTTTTCACCCCTGAAACCCTAAAATTCTCTTTTCTCCAGTCTTTATTCTTACTTTTAAACTTGAAGGGGCAGTTAAATTTCTGCCCCTTCTCAATCTCTTATATCATACTGCTATTTAATAACATGGATACGAGCCATCGCTCTCTGCAGTGCCGTTTCCGCACGCAGAATATCTGTTTCCGGTGTTTTGGAACGAAGCCTCTCCTCCGCTCTTTCCTTCGCACGCTGCGCACGTTCTTCATCAATTTCCTCCGGCCATTCGATAATCTCTGCCAGAATCACAACTTCATCCTGCAGGATTTCGGCAAATCCGGCATGAAGAGCAGCTTCCTTAATTCCTTCTGCCTCCGTGATCGTCAAAATGCCGGGACTGATGATCACTGTGGTGGGAACGTGTTTCTTTAAAACACCGATTTCTCCTTCCGTGGTATTGAATTCCACCATGGAAACCTCTCCCTCGTAAAACACACGGTCAGGAGTGACTATTCTAAGTGAAAATAAATTATTATCTGCCATCTGTACCCTCCCTACTTAACGCGGGCAAGTACATCATCAATGCTTCCTGCATTTAAGAAATAGCTTTCCGGTATATCATCATGCTTACCTTCCAGTATTTCTTTAAATCCGCGAATTGTCTCGTTAATGGGTACATATTTACCTTCAAGACCTGTAAACTGTCCTGCAACAAAGAAAGGCTGCGATAAAAATCTCTGTACCTTTCTTGCACGGGAAACTACCAGCTTATCACTCTCCGATAATTCATCCATACCAAGAATTGCAATGATATCCTGTAATTCCTTATACTTCTGCAGAATTTCCTGAACACCTCTGGCTACCTCATAATGCTCCTGTCCTACAATTCTGGGATCCAAAATTCTGGAGGTGGATTCCAGGGGATCTACTGCAGGATAAATACCAAGCTCCACAATAGAACGTGACAATACGGTAGTGGCATCCAAATGGGCAAAAGTAGTTGCCGGTGCCGGATCCGTCAAATCATCCGCAGGTACATAAACCGCCTGAACAGATGTGATAGAACCGCTCTTGGTTGAGGTAATACGCTCCTGAAGAGCACCCATTTCTGTCTGAAGGGTAGGCTGATAACCTACGGCGGAAGGCATACGTCCAAGAAGTGCTGAAACCTCACTTCCGGCCTGGGTAAAACGGAAAATATTATCGATGAACAGAAGCACATCCTTACCGCCCTTATCACGGAAATACTCTGCCATGGTAAGTCCTGTAAGACCGACTCTCATTCTTGCTCCGGGGGGCTCATTCATCTGACCAAATACCATGGTAGTCTTATCAATAACCCCTGACTCTGTCATTTCATGATAAAGGTCATTACCCTCTCTGGTTCTTTCACCTACACCGGTAAATACAGAGTAGCCGCCGTGCTCTGTTGCTATATTTCTGATCAATTCCTGAATCAATACGGTCTTGCCTACACCGGCGCCACCGAACAATCCGATCTTACCACCCTTCTGATAAGGACAAAGAAGGTCAACGACCTTAATACCTGTTTCCAGAAGTTCCTGCTGTGTAGACTGCTCAACAAATGCGGGGGCAGGTCTGTGGATAGGTTCATAATTTACTCCTTCCGGAGCGGGCTTATTGTCAATAGGCTCACCTAATACGTTAAAGATACGTCCCAAAGTGTTTTCACCGACAGGTACACTGATAGGTGCACCGGTTGCAATGGCATCCATGCCTCTTGTCAGTCCGTCGGTAGTACCCATGGCAATACATCTTACTGTATCATCACCCAGATGCTGTGCTACTTCTACTGTCAGCGCCTTACCATCCTTTAAGGGAATCTTAACGGCTTCGTTGATTTCAGGTAATCTGTCAGTAAACTTTATGTCAAGTACGGCACCGATAATCTGTGTGATTTTTCCAGAATTTTTTAAATCTGCCATTTTCTCCTCTTTCTGCCTGTCAAAATCTAACAGGCGTATTTTTCTACGATATCATGCAATTTCCTTTAAGAAATCGCGTTTGCACCTGCGATAATTTCTGTTAATTCCTGTGTAATGGAACCCTGGCGCGCCCTGTTATACAGAAGTGTCAGGTCACTGATCATCTCTTCCGCATTGCTGGTAGCCGAATCCATTGCCTGCATTCTGGCACCGTTTTCACTGGCTAAAGACTCTACCATACCGCCATAGATCAGACTGGTGACATACTTTGGAATCAGCAGGTCAAGAGCCTCTTCGTCTTCAGGTTCAAAGTTCATCAGTGCTTTGTCCTCACCTGCATTTTCAGGAGATGTGACAGTTGTATCTGCACCAGTTTCCTGAACAACCGCTACAGGCAGAAGTCTTAATAAAGTAGGTATATGCACTACCGTATTCTTAAATGCGGTATAAGCAAGATAGATTTCACTGATTTCACCCTTTACAAACGCCTCCAGCACTTCTTTACTGATGGCCATGGCATCCGCGTAAACAGGTTCTTCAATTACATCGGAATAATCCGCCCTGATCTCGTAATTCTTCTGCAAAGCCTCTTTTCCTTTTTTCCCAATGGCATAAATGCATAAATCCTCATCCTTAAGCTCTCCCTGTGTGATCAGCTTGATCACATTGGAGTTATAACCGCCTGCCAGACCTCTGTTGGAAGTAATTACAATAACAGCCTTCTTTCCGCTCTCGCCCGGCTGAAGAAATTTATGGTTCAGATTCTTCGTACGGGACAGAATAGATTGAACTGTATTGTACATGCAATGAAAGTAATCACCTGATTTTTCTGCATTCTGCTTTGCTCTCTGCAGCTTAACAGTGGAAACAAGCTTCATGGCTTTGGTAATCTGCTGGGTGCTCTGAATACTGCTCTTGCGCCGTTTTATGTCTCTCATTGAGGCCATAACTAATCACCTTTTCTTTCTACTGTTATTTCAAAAATGCTGCTTTAAATTCCTCGATTGCTTTCTTAAGCGTTGTTTCCGTTTCATCAGAAATTACCTTCTCCTGTTCGATGGCAGAAGGAACCTGAGGATATTTGGTATCCAGGAATTCAAAGAACTCCGTTTCAAATCTGGTAATATCTTCCACAGGAACATCCAGAAGATATTTTTTGGTCACAGCGTAAATAATGATGACCTGATACTGTACCGGCATAGGCTTATACTGAGGCTGCTTTAATACCTCCTTGATTCTTTCGCCCTGTGCCAGCTTCTCCTTGGTATCTGCATCCAGTTCGGAACCGAACTGTGCGAAAGCTGCCAGTTCTCTGTATTGTGCCAGCTCCACACGGATAGGTGCCGCAATTTTCTTCATGGCCTTGATCTGGGCGGAACCACCAACTCTGGATACGGACAGACCTGCATTTACGGCAGGACGGAAACCGGAGTTAAACATTTCTGTTTCCAGATAAATCTGACCGTCCGTAATGGAAATAACATTGGTAGGAATATAGGCAGATACATCGCCTGCCTGTGTCTCAATAATAGGCAGTGCCGTTAAGGAGCCTCCGCCATACTCATCGCTCATACGTGCCGCTCTTTCAAGAAGTCTTGAGTGAAGATAGAACACATCACCGGGATATGCTTCACGTCCGGGCGGTCTCTTAAGAAGCAGGGAAAGGGTACGGTATGCTGCCGCATGCTTACTCAAATCATCATAGATTACCAGCACATCTTCTCCGTTCTCCATCCACTCCTCACCGATTGCACAGCCTGAATAGGGTGCAATGTATTGTAAGGGTGCCAGTTCACTTGCCGTTGCCGCAACAACGGTTGTATAGGCAAGCGCACCAAACTCTTCCAGTGTCTTAACAATAGAAGCAACAGTGGATGCCTTCTGTCCGATGGCTACGTAAATGCACTTTACACCCTGTCCCTTCTGATTAATGATGGTATCAATGGCAATGGCTGTCTTACCGGTCTGTCTGTCACCGATAATAAGCTCTCTTTGCCCTCTGCCTATCGGTACCATGGAGTCAATCGCCTTGATACCGGTCTGAAGCGGTGTATCAACTGATTTTCTTGTGATAACACCGGATGCTACTCTTTCAATTTTACGGTACTTGTCTGTCTGAATGGGACCCTTTCCGTCGATGGGCTGACCCAGCGCATTGACAACACGTCCCAGCATCACATCACCTACAGGAACTTCAACAACACGCCCGGTGGTCTTAACTGTATCACCCTCGTTGATGTTCTTCTGACTTCCCAGAAGTACGGCGCCTACATTATCCTCTTCCAGGTTCAGCACCATACCATACACTTCTCCGGGGAACTCAAGAAGTTCTCCCTGCATTGCGTTTTCCAGACCATGTACACGTGCGATACCGTCGGCTACCTGTATAACGGTACCGACATCTGATACTTCAAGCTCTGAAGCATATCTTTTGATCTGCTCTTTGATCACAGAGCTGATTTCTTCCGGTCTTAAATTCATGTATCTTACGCACCTTTCTTATTATTCATGACAAGTGAGCGGTATGCCGACTCATCTTGCTTACTGCTCAATTTTTGTTTTCAGCAGATGTCTTCGCATTTCAAACAGCTTGGTTTTGATACTGCTGTCAACCACTCTGTCACCTATACGGATCACCATGCCGCCAATCAGTTCTTCCTCCACCTGAAAATGCATTTCCATCTTTTGATAAGATGTGGTGGCAAGAAGCTTCTCTTCTACTTCCTTCTGCTTTGCTTTGCTTAGCGGAACCGCCGTCGTTACATAAGCAATACCGATGCCCTTAAGCTTCTTCACCTCATCAATAAAATAATCAAGGATCTCATTGATCTCCCCATACCTGTCTTTACTGATGATAAGGTGCAGAAAACCTGTCAGCTCGGATGAGATTCTTCCTTCAAATACATTAGCAAGAACCTCAAGCTTTTCCTCTTTCAGAATCTTGGGATGATTCATCAGCTTATTGAAGTCAGGATTTCCCTTCAATATTTCCTTCAGAGCTATGATCTCTTCAAGGAAAGCATCTTCCTTGCCTTCCTCAACCGCCAGTTCAAACAAAGCTCCACCGTATGTTTTGGAAACTAGCTTAGCCATGTGCTCTCACCTATTTCTTTCAATGTTTCATTTACAAGGCTTTCCTGTACATTCGTATCAATGGATGCCTTAACAACTTTACCTGCCATCATGGATGCAATGACTACCATTTCGCGTTTCACATCATCTGCCGCCTTCTGCTTCTCCAGCTCGGCTTCCACTTTGGCTCTTTCAATGATTCTGGCAGCTTCTTCCTTGGCATCTGCCACAATCTTATTTTCATTTGCAAGCGCCCGTTTTCTGGCATCGCTTAAAATTTCATCCGCTTCTTTTTCGATGTTTTTCAGCTTATCTTCATACTCTTTGCGAAGAGCTGCAGCGTCTTCCTTATCCTTGGCAGCACTGTCTAGCTCTCCCCTGATCTTATCCTGTCTTTTCTTAAGAAATTCCCTGGCAGGATTAAAGAGGAAGTAGGATGCAAATAAAAACAATACGAAGATAGAAATCATCATCAGACCCGCGTCTGCAAGAAGCTGCAGATCCAGGTCAAATATCCTCGGTTCCATCCGTCAGCCTCCTTTCTTTTATAATTCATATGCCTTTTTGTTGATTAGGGTACAAGAGGCTTTACGAATAACAGAAGGATGGCAACGAGCAGACCGTACAGACCTGTTGTTTCCGCAACTGCCTGACCAAGTAACATGGTGGAAGTGATATCGGATTTTGCACCGGGATTTCTTCCCACAGCAGCTGCTGCATGTCCTGCTGCAATACCCTGTCCGACACCGGGTCCGATACCGGCAATAACTGCCAGACCTGCACCGATTGCTGAGCAACCTAAGATAAAGTTAGTATTAAATTCCATTTTTGTTTCCTCCTTGTGCTTTTAAGCAAAATTTATATTTTTAATTTTCTTCTGTGGTACATGCATCCGTAATATACGTCATGGTCAGCATACAGAATACATAAGTCTGAATTGCTCCGGAGAACAAATCAAAGTAAATATGAAGTGCTGCGGGCCAGATAACGGCAAACTTATTAAGGAGTGCATAAATCAGTGCCATAATGGCTGTTCCCGATAAGATATTGGCAAACAGACGCAAGGACAATGAAACCGGTACTGCCAGATCACTGATAATATTGATCGGTGCCCAGATCAGCCATGGCTCACACAGCCCCTTGATCACACCTGATACCTTCTGATGCTTGAACTTATTAAAATGGATCAGTACAAAGGTAATGATGCCGAGTGCAAAGGTTACACCGTAATCGGCAGTCGGCGGACGCAGACCCAGTAATCCCGATATATTGCTGATCAGTATAAAAATAAAGATCGTGCCGATATAATTACGGAAATTAACAGCATATTTACCCATAACGCCACCAATCATACCGTCTAACATCTCCACGATAAGCTCAACTACATTCTGGAAGGTTTCCGGAACCTCCGATGCATGCTTAAGGGTTCTGTTGGCAAACAGACAGAATGCCATGATGATCAGCATAACGATCAGCACACACACATGCGTCGTTGTTATCCACAATGTCTGTCCAAACAATTCATAGGAAAAAACACCATGAATCATAAAATCAACAGACGTACCTTCCGATAACAAGATTCCCTGCCCCATATTTTCACCTCCTTGTCTCCTGCTCATCAGCAGGCTCTTCTATGATAATCTCGGGAAGTATTTCCTCCCCGTAAAGTAATTTACTTATTTTTCCGGTAAATGGCTGCATATAAGCGGATACCTTTAGCCCCATAACTCCGATGAATGCCGTAAGGGGATTGCCAAGCCCGGTAACTGCTGTCAGAATCAAAATGATAACGATCAATACATATCTGATAATATTCTGTCTGCCAAGGTAACTTACCGCACCCTTTTCTCCGAGATCAAGTCCTCTGTCAAGCCCTCTCCACATATGCCATGCGGCAAACAGCGCTGTCAGAATTCCTATCCACAATCCCGTACTGTAATCTGCCCTTTCTTCAAAAGGCAGAATGACCAGCTGACAGATGATTCCAAAAATCAGAATTCCCGTTTCCAGTTCAAATAATGTTCTGTTCATCTTCAGGATGAGTGCTTTCATCATCAATCTCCTCTGCTTTGTCCTGTATTTTGGTATTGCCGTTTTGTTCCTCCAAGGAAGCTCTTCCCTTATGAAGATATGCCGACTCGCCGCTCTGCTTTTCGAAAATCTTCTTTGAAAAACGATAAATATTCCAAAATCCGGCAGCCGCACCCACAAAAAACAGGATAATAACAAGATAGGATGTTCCAAGCTTCTCATCTAAGAATATACCCAGAAAAGAGCAAATAAAGACAGGAACCAACATGTTAATACCGAACTGCCCTATCATCGTCAGGGACTGATATACACTCCGATTATATTTCAACACGCCTCTTCCTCTCAGGAATGTTTATTTCAGGCAAAAAACACCTGTTACATTCACTTATAGATTATACCCATTTTTTGCATTTATGTCTAGGAAAAAAGTTGACTTTCGCTACATATAAGAGTAGTATTTTGAGAAACAGTTTGTCTATAAAATTTATCTTAAATTTATGAAAATTTTTATAAAAGAATAGTGGCCCGTTTTCATAAATCCGGCTACAAATTCAACGCCTGATACAATATGATTTTTATGGAAAAGTTCATTAACGAACATGCAACCCCTCAAAGACCTTTCATTCCCATAAAGGAGGTATTATGAAAAATCCCATCTTATACCGCAGACGGCTGATCCCTGATGAATGCATCTTATTGAAAGACGACAGAATTCTGGAATGTAACGAGGAGCGCATCGTGACTGCATGGAATGCCATCCATCCGAAGAAAGATCTGCATCATGGCTACTCCTGTTATTTTCTGAAAGAAGGTTTTAAAGTCAGTAAGTTCTATTATGAAGACGGAAGACTGCTCTACTGGTATTGCGATATTGTAGACTATGACTATTTTCCTGACGAAAACAAACTGGTCGTAACGGATCTCCTTGCAGATGTGATCATTTATCCTGATGGTTTTGTAAAGGTGGTGGATCTTGATGAACTGGTAACTGCCCTCGAAGCAAATACCCTGTCCCTGGATACCTTAAAGTCCTGCCTGCAAAAGCTTGATAAACTGCTGAACATCATCTACTCCGGGAATTTTAATACATTGACATCCTATGTGGAAAATTATGAGCCGCAGTAAAAAATGCTCTGCTTCCTGTCCGAAGCAGAGCATTTTTATAAAAGTAAACCGACTCATAAAACATAACAACGTTTGACTTTAATAAAAAATATGTCCTCCGATCTGGATTCCCGTAAGACCCTCTATGGGGGTACGGAAGAACAGACAGTCACCTACCGTAGTGGCTCCCGCCATGGCTTCGTCTGCCGCCTGATAGCAGGCAGCTGTTGCATGATTTTCTGCCAGTGCAAGTGCCAATCGTCCGCTGGCTACCGGAGAGAACTGCTTGTTTTGATAAATAACGCCCACTACCGTATCAGGGAATACGGCACTCTTTACGCGGTTTATTACTACCGCCCCTACCGCTACCTGCCCGGAATAAGGCTGATTTCCCGCCTCACAGTAAATCAGGTTGGCAAGAAGATATCTGTCTCCCTCCGCGAAGGTAATTTCCGAGATATCCCTCCAGGTAGACTGTGCTGCCAGTTGTGATAATCTCCGTTCCTCTTCCAACTGTTTCTGGAGCTGTTCAATATTATTCTCCTGTTCCTCCAGCTGTTTTTCGTAAGCCAGCATTTCCTGTTCTGTTTCGGAAATCTGATGCTGGTAATTGGAAATCTGTCCCGATGTCTGATTCACCAGACCTGATACACGGCTCTTCTCCGCTTCCGTCTTTACTTTTAAGTCATCCAGCTCCTCTTTTTCCTGATTGAGCCTTGCTTCCTTCTCTTCTATTTCAGCTCTTGTCTCCTGATACAGGATAAGCTGCTTCCTGTCATAAGCAGACAGCTGTTCAATATAATCATTGCGGTTTAACAGATCTGAAAAATTTGCAGAGCCAAAGAACATCTCAAGAAGAACATAGTCCCGTTTCTCATACATAAACTGGATGCGTTTCTTCATCGCTTCATACTGTTCCTCTTCCACCTGTTTTGCTTCCTCAAGCTCTCTGGCGGTCTGTTCCAGTTCTGCCTCTTTATCATCTATTTTCTGCTCCAGGTCTGCCAGGTTGTCGCTGACCTCTTTCAGATTATTATTCAGGCTGCTTAACTGGCCTTTCAGTCCTTCCGTTGTTTCCTGAAGACCATCCAGTTCCTGTTGTGTGGAATCAATGGCCTCTTCCGTTTTTTCTTTTTCTTCTTTTGCCTGATTCAGCTTTTCTTCCGTATCTTTGATATCTGCATAAGCAGTCGTCGGAATGGCGCATACAAGCAAGACCGACGCCAATAATACGGCAGTCAGCTGCTTTCCTGCTCCCTTCATCTGCTTCACCGCCTTTTATTTTCTTCCATTATTTGGTACCGAAAATCCTGTCTCCCGCATCTCCAAGTCCAGGCACGATATATCCATGGTCATTTAATTTTTCGTCCAGAGCCCCGATATAGATATCCACATCAGGATGTGCCTCCTGCATGGCCTTTACTCCCTCAGGAGCTGCAATGATACACATGAAATGAATATTCTTACAGCCTTTTTCCTTCAGCATCTGGATTGCCGCAACAGAAGATCCTCCCGTAGCCAGCATGGGATCTACCACGAAAATTTCTCTTTCCGCACAGTCTGCAGGCAGTTTACAGTAATATTCAACAGGCTTTAAAGTTTTGGGATCACGATATAGTCCAATGTGTCCTACTTTCGCCGCCGGAATCAGAGTCAGCATGCCGTCCACCATACCAAGTCCTGCACGCAGGATGGGAACTACCGCCATCTTTTTGCCTTTCAGTTCCTTCACTGTCGTTTCACAGATAGGCGTCTGAATGGTTACATCCGTCAGCTGCAGATCTCTGGTAGCTTCATAACAGATCAACATGGCGATCTCACTGACTGTCTTTCTGAAATCCTTGGTACCCGTGTCTGTCCTTCTGATATAACCGATTTTGTGCTGGATCAGGGGATGATCCATAATTACTGTTCTTGCCATTTTTCTACCTCCGTACTTTTATTTTTCTATTTTTGCGATTCGTCTGATATGGTTTTCTCCCTGAGAGAACTCTGTGTCAAGAAAAGTATCCACAATTTCCAGAGCCAGGTTCTTCCCTGTAAAGCCGCCGCCAAGTGCCAGCATATTGGCATCATTGTGAAGTCTTGTCATCTTGGCAAGATAAGGATCTGTACAAAGGGCACAGCGGATACCTTTTATCTTATTGGCAGCAATGGAAATGCCGATTCCCGTGGTGCAGATCACGATACCCTTTTCACAGGTGCCCTCTGCCACAGCCTTTGCCGCTGCCTGTCCGAATTCCGGATAATCGCAGGAACTTTTGTCAAAGCACCCAAAATCCCTGACCTCTATGCCTCTTTCCTTCAAATGTTCCATGACCTGAACTTTCAGGTCATATCCGCCATGATCGCTTCCAAGCGCTATCATAACACGATTCCTCCTTATCAACTCTTTCTTCCCTCAGAGCAGCTACACCTTGATCACATGGTGTCCGGCTGCTTTTAAAAGTCTGTTCATAATAGCCTGTCCGATTCCGGTATTGGAAAATGATTCCGCATACATCACCTGCACCTTATCATCATCAAATTCACGCAGGATACGGAACAAATGTTTTGCAACAGCTTCCTCGTCTTCCCTCCTGCCTGCACTCTTGATATCACCGGAAAGATACCTTCCGGCCGTTTCATCAGTTGCAATGACACCTGTTTTTATTCCCTGTTTCTTTAACTCTGACAGCCTGTCATTGATATAATTTACCACCGCTTCCGGCTCTCCCTCCACAATGGCAAGACTCCCTTTCGGTGCATAATGCCGGTATTTCATACCGGGAGCTTTGGGCGGTTTTTGGGAATGACTGTCAAGAATGGTTCTGTCAATGTCCACCTGTCCTACAGTTTCCTTCAGCATATCTTCCGTAATATAGCCCGGACGTAAAATAGTAGGGCAGCCGCCTGTGAGATCAATAATGGTGGATTCCAAACCGATATTGACCTCGCCGCCGTCGATGATCATATCTACCTGTCCATCCAGATCTTCTATGACATATTTGGCAATGGTGGGGCTTGGTCTCCCGGAACGATTGGCACTTGGTGCCGCCACATAGCCTCCCGCAGCGTCGATCAGGGCTCTTGCCGTCTTATGGGACGGCATTCTTACGGCCACCGTTTCCAGTCCTCCCGTAGTGGCAAGGGGAACCGCATCGGATTTACGAAAGATCATAGTAAGCGGACCCGGCCAGTACTTTTGAGCCAAAAGATATGCTTCCGCCGGTATTTCCCTTACAATTTTGGAAAGGGCATCCATATTCGTAATATGCACGATCAGCGGGTTATCGGAAGGGCGTCCTTTCGCCGCATATATTTTGGCGGAAGAGTTTTCATTTAAAGCATCTCCTCCAAGCCCATACACAGTCTCTGTGGGAAATGCCACGAGACCTCCTGCTTTCAGGATTTCACCTGCTTCTTTAATTGCTCTTCCATCTATATTTTCTTCATCTATTCTGACAATTTTCGTTTTCATGGCTAAAACTTTCTTTTGCTGACCGTCTTCCTAATATCTGCGGATATTTTAGCACACTTTTCCGTATTTGGCTAGTAATGTGCATTGATATATTTCAGGATTCCCATATGAATATTCCATGCCAGCTTTTCCTGATAGTATGGCGTGATCAGTTTCTCCGCCTCCTCTCTGTTGGAGAGGAATCCGCATTCCACGATTACAATAGGTTTTTCGGTCTTTTTTAAAAGATAATAACTGTCATTTCCTTTCGCCTGTCTGTTATTTTCCACATCCAGAAGCTGAAGCTGATCCTGCAGAATCTCTGCCAGTTCCCTGCTCTTTTCGCTGGTCTGATAATAAAATACCTGGGCTCCCTTTACATATTCCTCGTGATAACTGTTCTGATGAATACTCACTACCAGCACAGGATCAGCCTCCTCAATAATGGCAAGACGTTTCTTCATGTCCTGAACCTTTTTATTGGATGCGTTTTCATCATACAGACCATTTTCGTCCTCTCTTGTCATGACCACACTGATATCCTCAGCTTCCAGAAACTTTTTCAATATACCGGCAATCTGAAGATTAATATCTTTTTCCAGCGCATTATTGATGCCCACCTTTCCGGGGTCCGATCCGCCATGTCCCGCATCTATCACTACGCAGAGCTGTTTTTCTGTATCTTTGGTGCCTTTCTCTGTGGTCTTACTTTCCGCTACCACTTTTGTGGAAGAAACGTAGGCTGCCCCTTCCCTTGCTATGATGAACATGGAAACCAGCAGGATTCCCGCCATCACAAGGTGCAGGATTCTGTTTTGACCTTCTGTCATACGATCATCCTGTTGCTTTTTTCATAATATACATATGAAAAAATAGCTGCAGGTATGCCCACAGCTATTCTTATCTTTTATATCCACAGGTTCATCGGCTGAGATACTCCTCAATCTCATCCCATATTTCCGGCTTTTCAAAACCAAGTCTCCAGGCTGCCACACCACCGATTCCATATTTTTCCATGATATTCAGCTTAACCCGGATGGATTCTTCATCCTCAAGCCATATCTGATACAAAGCATCTCCTGATTTATACTCTCCGTAATTCTGGCAGGTAACATCATCCCACTCCACTTCAATATTATGTGCTGCCACATATTCCTCAGCCATATCCATGCCAACTGCCTGGCTGCTGATGGTACTGCCTGTTGTTTCCCAAATTCTTGTATAAAAAGGAATGGCGTTGATCACCTTGTCTGCGGGAACCTGTTCCACAGTCTTTTCAATTCCGCTTTCCACGAAATCAATAGATGCCACGCTGCCGGCTTCCTCACTTCCCACATAATGCTCATCATATCCCATGATAATGACATAATCGGCTACCACGCCCTGCTCCTGTCTGTCATAATGATCCGTGTAGCCGGTGGGCACATAATTATCTACAGAAAGTACGATTCCGTTCTCCCGACAGGCAATAGAAAGCTCCCTGATGAATTCAATATAATGCTCCCCGCAGTCCATGCTGATCTGCTCAAAGTCCACATTGATTCCGTCAATACCATACTGCTGCACTTCGCTTAAAAGGCCATCGATCAGCTTTGCCCTGGTGCTTGTTGAGGAAAGAATGGCATACATATCAATGCTGTCCTTATACTCTATATTTTCCACAAGCGCCCATACCTCAAGTCCCATATCATGAGCCTTATTCACATAATTCGATTCGGCAAAGCTGGTAAAACCGCCTTCATTGTCACAGAGTTTAAACCAGGTAGGCGAAATTACATTTAAGCCTTTGGTATTTGCCGTTACGCTTCCCAGGGTATCATTCCCCGCCACTCCCGCAATTACATGCCAGCCCAGATTAATCTTATAATCCCTGGTAAGGCTGGTATACTCCGGCTCCACATAATCCGTAACGGGAATAGGCAGTTCGACCCGGAGATCTGAAAGCCGCTTATTCTCCACATAGCCGATGACGGAATCTGCTGTTTTGACCTTGGACCAGGTTTCCATCTGTTCCAGCACCGTCACCTTGTCACCTTTTGCCACATCCGTGAGGATCTCACTTTTCACACCGCCTTTGATCCTCACCTGTGTATTTTTTTTAATGGTGGAAACCTGTATTTCGTCCCAGATGGTATCAATCTGAACACGGTTTGGCTCCGTAAATGTTTCATAAGAGAAATTGGTATACTGCTTTACATAGTTCATTGCCACATAGAGGGTTTCACCCTCATATCTTGCAATGATATATCCTAAATCCTCGCTGCCGTTTTCCGTTTCCTTCACCATACTTCCGATATCAGTCCTTACAATATCCGTGGGAAGGGTATAAAGCAGAAGGTTTTCTTTTTTGTCTTCATAAAATCTGTCATTAAAATACTTGTGAACCGTTGCAAGGTCAAGATAATAAGTTCCGTCTATGAGCCTTGCACGTTCTTCTATCATTTCATTTTGAAGGATAATGGCAACATCCTCCTGATCACTGATCTTATAATAGGCATTCAGATCCGCCCTTTCCTTCGAATAGGAATACTTTTCTATCAATACGCCTCCAAAGCTGACGCCGCCTATTATGATAATAAGGACGATTGCAGCCAGTACAGGAATTATTTTTTTCTTCATATGTGTAACCTCCAATCGTCCTATATTATATCAGACTATTACTTTACCGTCATTACTATTTTTTGACATTTTTTGCGTTAAAATTTCTTTTTTTAGTACATCCGGCAGCCGCACTCTGTTTTTATCTGTTCACTTACGAAACCGTAAAAGCTTCACGTCGTTCATGGGGGATGCCTGCGCAAAGACACAGGTGTCTGCTGCCGGAGTATTTCAGATAGGGGCTTACTCCAGAGAAATTCTGTCATATCTGATTTCTTTTATTTTTCCCTCTTTGTCGGTCACATAATCAGGCATATACAAGGTATCTTCATTGACACAATTCTGTCCAATGGATTCCGAAGAGGCCGGTGTACCATCCAGATAGAGCCTGATTCCTGCTTCCTCCCATTTTTTTAATCTCTGAATGAGGGAATCAGAATGTTTTTCGCTTATTTCAGTCATATCTTCTCCCATCCGTTTTCAGGTTTCAATCTCTGACTGTCCAAAAGGAGCCGTGATATGTGATGTCAGAAAGATAAATAAACCTTAGAACTGATTATAGTTTTTCTTTTTCATGACGATAATTGAATAGTAAGAGATGCCGGATATGTATCAAAAACAAATAAATACCGCTTTGCGAACTTTTCAATGAATTATAACAGTGAACCGCTGTAAGAGAAATATTCGCGACAGACACAAACTACAAGCCTGTAAGACTACCTTCTTAAAAAATTCGGGATAAAAATACGAATGTCATATCATAAAGAATCATATAAATAAGAAGGGAAGATTAAAGCCATCCTTTCCGGCTTCAATTGATTTTTAATTTTGCTTTGAAAAAATATAAATTTTACCATGCCTCCTTCTGATACCGATTTATCCGGAAGCATCTCACAGGCACATTTTAGTTGTTATTACCAAATTTTACAAGTGGTTTTATAAATTATTTAGATACTTTTCATAAATACTTATATTATTACATGCTGTTGCATTAAATTTATTAAATTTTCTTAAACAGCTGTTTGTCCTATTGACTAAAATCAGCGCAAAGTATAAAGTAAAGATACATTAAGTTTATTGTCACCAATTGGCAGGATAGCAGTATCTTAATAGTGAGGATGTGATAATTATGAAAATAGAAAAAGTAAATGATCATCAGATTCGTTGTACTCTCACAAGAGAGGATCTGGCAGACAGAGAGTTAAAGCTCAGCGAGCTTGCTTATGGTACCGAAAAGGCAAAAGATCTGTTCCGCGACATGATGCAGCAGGCATCTTATGAATTTGGTTTTGAAGCAGAAGATATTCCTTTAATGATAGAAGCGATTCCTTTAAATTCCGAGTGTATTGTCCTCATCATTACCAAGGTGGAGGACCCTGAGGAGCTGGATACCCGTTTTTCCAAATTTGCTCCTTCTGTTCATGAAGACAGCGAAACCGCAGAGGATGTAATTGACAGCATGGCGGAAGGCGCCGATGACGTACTTGATCTGTTCAAGAAAATCCAGAACAGGCATGCATCCGCTACCGATCAGGAAAACGAGGAAACCGCATTCCAGCCAGGAGTTTCTCAGGAAGCCGCAAGACGTTCCCTGAAAAATGCTCTGCAAAAAAAGATGACTGAAAATACAGCCTCCATGGAACTGACCAAGCTTTATATGTTCCGCTCTCTCCATGAACTCACAAAGCTTTCCCATGTTCTGAACGGCTATTATAAAGGGAAGAATTCCCTCTATAAACAACAGGACGGCACCTATATTTTAGTGCTTTCCAAGAGCGGGCATACGCCTTCTGAATTCAACAAAATCTGCAACATTCTTTCGGAATACGGCAGCGCGGCAAGATCGGTTCCCGCTTCAGAAGCTTATCTGGAGGAACATTTCGAACCTGTCATCAAAAGCAACGCATTGCAGTCATTGGCTATGATTTAAGAGTCAAAACGCTGCTATTTATCTCTTAACCGGACAATGCACGTTTGTCCTGTAGGTGATGCGAACAGGAGCATTAAAAACCAAAACGGTACTCTCACCATCGAAATTGATGAAAGCAAATGTATCCAAGTGCGGTGCCTGCATTAAGGCCTGCCATCACAATGCCAGGAGGTTTGAAGATGATACGGAACGCTTTCTTTCAGACCTGAAAAAAGGAGAAAAAATTGCCGTCATTGCCGCACCGGCTATCAAGATTTCCTTCGATGGCAACTGGCGTCATGCACTGCAATGGCTCCGCAATGAAGGGGTAGCGGGCATATATGATGTATCCTACGGTGCCGATATCTGTACCTGGGCACATCTGCGCTATCTCGAGCAGCATCCGGATGCCAAACTGATGACACAGCCCTGTGCTGTTATCGTAAATTATGTTTTAAAACATAAACCACAGCTGTTAAAGTATCTTTCTCCCATTCAAAGTCCCATGCTCTGTGAAGTTGTCTATCTTCGCAAATACCGGAATTTCACCGGCAAAATTGCGGCGCTCTCCCCCTGCATCGGTAAAGGAGATGAATTCAGTCAGACCGGACTTGTACAGTACAATGTCACCATGGAGCATTTGAAACAGCATTTCCAGGAAATCGGAATCCATCTTCCCGATGTCAAGATCTTCAGCGAATTCGAATTTGATATGGAACCCGGTCTTGAGGGCGCTATTTATCCCAGACCCGGCGGACTGGCTACCAATCTCAGATATCATAAACCGGAACTTGACATTCTGAATATGGAGGGCCCTTCCCATGTCTACAAAGAACTGGACAAATATTTGGAGGAGAAGGATATCTACAAGCCTCAGGTACTGGATGTACTCAACTGCGAATTCGGCTGCAACGAAGGACCTGCTGTCGGGCAGGACTATAATTTCATCCAGATGAACTCCATCATGCACAATGTAGAACAGTACACTCATCAGGAACGTCTGAAAAACACCAGACGCGGCAAAGATAAACAGTATGAAAAGTTCGACAGGGAGCTGAAGCTGGAAGACTTTTTCCGCACCTACACTCCTGAAGCCAAAGAGAAAGCTGTTGTCAGCAGCGCACAGCTGGAACAGGCATTTAATTTACTTGGCAAGACAACGGAGGCGGAACGTCACTTCGACTGTCATGCCTGCGGTTTTTCAAACTGCAAAGACATGGCAAAGGCTATTGCCAGCGGACTGAATTATCCCGAAAACTGTCATCAGTATATGATAAGCCAGCTTGAGACAGAGCGTAAGCAGATCATAAAAGCCAATGAACAGGTTCGCGAAATTACTCTTGAGCTTCAAAAGGTTGTAGGCGAGCTCGGACAGCGTATCAGCGAAGTCCAGTCCCAGGCTGTCAGCATCGGTGAAGCCGGAAAACGGAACAGTGAAGAAATGCGCAGGGTCGTTACCTATATGTCCAGCCTTGCCAAGCTGAACACCGCCATTTTGGAAGCCATGAAAAATATTCATGTAAATGTGGATAATTACAGGGAAATGTCGCAGAATGTGGAAAAGATTGCCCAGAATATCAATCTTCTCTCCTTAAATGCAAGCATCGAAGCTGCAAGAGCGGGAGAGGCAGGACGCGGGTTTGCGGTAGTTGCTGCAAATATCCGTGCGCTCTCCGACGAATCCAAAAGTTCTGTATCCAATGCCCAGGAAAATAACGCTTCCATTAACCAGGCAATCAATGAAGTAAACGATACCATCAACGGATTTACGGAGAACATTAATTCTCTGACTGTTGTGGTCAATGATGCAATCAGGGATATTCAGGAAAATTCTGCCCGCAGCGAAACCATCCAGGGCTCGGCTGAGCAGGTCGGTGATATTATTAAAACCATTAATGCCATGATAGAAAAAACAAATCAAATATAATATACAGAAGGGAAATAAGATTATGGACATGTTTGCAACTTTCTGGGCGCTTGTTCCGCCCATCGTAGCCATTGTGCTGGCGCTGATCACCAAGGAGGTCTACAGTTCTTTATTTGTGGGAATCCTTGTAGGCGGACTTTTTTACTCCGGTTTTTCTTTTGAAGGAACACTGACACATATTTTCAATGACGGCTTTGTGGCTGTCCTCTCTGATCCTTACAATGTCGGCATCCTGATCTTCCTGGTTATCCTGGGTGCCATGGTAAATCTCATGAACCGGGCAGGCGGAAGTGCTGCCTTTGGTCATTTTGCCAAAAAAAGGATCAAAACCAGGGCAGGAGCTCAACTTGCTACTATCGCTCTCGGCGTTCTGATCTTTATCGATGATTACTTTAACTGTCTTACGGTGGGAAGCGTTATGCGCCCCGTCACGGATGAGCACAAGGTATCACGTGCCAAGCTGGCCTATCTGATTGATGCTACAGCAGCTCCCGTGTGCATTATTGCCCCTATCTCCTCCTGGGCAGCTGCCGTATCGGGTTTTGTTGAGGGAGAAGACGGCTTTTCCATTTTCATCAGTGCCATTCCCTATAACTTTTATGCATTGCTTACCATTGTGATGATGATCGGACTGGTTCTTATGAACGTGGACTTTGGTCCCATGAAAAAATATGAAGAAAACGCTTTAAAGGGTGACCTTTTCTCTGACGGAAGCACTGCAGAAGAAACGGAGGCTCCCCTTACCTCAAAGGGTAAGGTCATTGATCTTATAATTCCCATTGTTACTTTGATCATCTGCTGTGTCATCGGCATGATCTACACCGGTGGATTTTTTGAAGGTGCAGACTTTATAAACGCGTTTTCCAACTCCGATGCCTCCGTAGGTCTTGCTCTTGGCAGTATCTGTGCCATGCTGATCACAATCATCATTTATCTGCTGCGTAAAGTTTTAACCTTTACAGAATGTATGGAATGTCTGCCTAACGGCTTTAAAGCCATGGTGCCCGCTATTCTGATCCTGACCTTTGCATGGACATTAAAAGCAATGACCGACAGCCTTGGTGCCAAGGAATTCGTGGCTGCCGCCATGGAACAGTCTGCCGGTTCCCTGATGAACTTCCTTCCTGCCATCATTTTCCTGGTAGGATGCTTCCTTGCTTTTTCCACAGGAACCTCCTGGGGAACTTTCGGTATCCTGATTCCCATTGTTGTTGCCGTATTTTCCGGCTCCAACCATGAGCTGATGATCATCTCTATTTCTGCCTGCATGGCAGGCGCCGTATGCGGTGACCATTGCTCTCCCATTTCGGATACCACCATCATGGCAAGTGCCGGTGCCCAGTGCAAACATATCAATCATGTAAATACACAGCTGCCCTATGCCATTGTTGCCGCAGCGATTTCCTTCATCACCTATATCATTGCGGGCTTTTCACAGAGTGCTGTCATTTCCCTTCCCATCGGAATACTGCTGATGCTGGGAACTCTGTTTGGTATCAGGCAGCTTACTTCTTCTGACAAAACTGATATCAAATAAATTCGTGCATAAAACGAAAACCAATATAAAAGCCTCCGGAAACACTCCCTCAATGGGATTCTGTTCCGGAGGCTTTCTTAATCAATATGATAACTCTCTACAGAGCTGCGATCTTAGTCATTAAATCATTTATATCCATGCCATGAACCATAGCTGCCTCTTCAAGACTTTCAGCCTGTGCGGAAGGGCATCCAAGGCAATGCATTCCTGCTTCCATCAGAATAGGTGCAACGTCAGGATTCGTTCTCAAGATTTCACCGATCGTCATTTCTTTGGTAATCTGTGCCATTTCATATACCTCCTTCCATCAATTACTTTAAAGCATTTACAGTATAATACTTTGTCCCGATTCTGGCAAGCCCATTCTGATAAGTGCGATCAACATGCAATATTTAGTAATTTTCTCTAAAATTTCTGTAAAATTCCCTGCTTGTTTGTAAAAAAGTACATTTCCTTGCTTGACTGATACTCCCCTTGTAACCTATAATAATAAGTACCAAAAAAGCATAATTTTTATGCTCATACAATAGAAGGTATGAACCTTCTATTGCCAAAATAAATATTAATAAATAAACAGGAGGCTTACACAAAATGAGACCAGAATGGAATGATTTTGTAGGCGGCAAGTGGGACAAGGAAATCAACGTACGTGATTTCATCCAGAGAAATTACACTCCCTATGATGGAGATGATTCCTTCTTAGCAGGACCTACACAAAACACCAAAGACTTATGGCAGATGGTGCTTGACTTACAGAAAAAGGAGCGTGAAGCAGGCGGCGTTCTTGACATGGATACCAAGGTGGTATCTACTATTACATCACACGGCCCCGGCTATCTTGACAAGAGCAAGGAAACAATTGTTGGTTTCCAGACAGATAAGCCCTTCAAGCGTTCTCTTCAGCCTTACGGCGGTATCAGAATGGCAGAAAAGGCTTGTGCTGATAACGGCTACGAAGTAGATCCTGAAATCAGCGAGTTCTTCTCAACACATAGAAAGACACACAATGCAGGATGCTTTGACGCTTACAATCAGGAAATGAGAGCATGCCGTTCCGCACATATCATCACAGGTCTTCCTGATGCTTACGGACGTGGACGTATCATCGGTGACTACAGACGTGT
>JBJEMT010000031.1:0-8418 GCA_051879815.1 Suilimivivens sp.
AAAAATGAATTGGTAATTGATGATGGCAAGATTGAATCCATACAGGAATTCCAAAGCCCCGAGCAGCTTTATGAGGACCTGATCCTGCGGGTAAAGAAATATCACCCTTCTGATGATATTTCCCTGATCGAGAAGGCTTATCATGTTGCATTCGAAGCACATAAAGACCAGCTTCGCAAATCGGGAGAACCATACATCATTCATCCTTTATATGTTGCCATCATTCTGGCAGACCTTGAAATGGACAAGGAAACCATCGCCGCCGGTCTTCTTCATGATGTGGTGGAGGATACCATCATGACAGAGGAAGAGATCAGGCAGCAGTTTGGTGATGACGTGGCACTTCTTGTAGATGGAGTGACCAAGCTGCAGAAGCTTCAGTTCATGGGTAACGGCGACCAGCCGGACAGACTGGAGATGCAGGCAGAGAACCTTCGTAAAATGTTTCTTGCCATGGCAAAGGACATACGGGTAATCCTGATCAAACTGGCAGACAGGCTTCATAACATGCGTACCCTCAAATATCAGAAACCGGAGAGCCAGCAGCGCATAGCGAAAGAAACCATGGAAATTTATGCGCCTATTGCCCAGAGACTTGGTATTTCCAAGATTAAGGTGGAGTTGGATGACCTCTCCCTGAAATACCTGGAACCGGAAGCTTACTATGATCTGGTGGATAAAATCGCAGTACGGAAAAATGTACGTGAAAAATATATACAGAGTATTGTAGACGAGGTGAGTGAGCACATTAAAAATGCCGGTATCAAGGCACAGATTGATGGTCGTGTAAAGCATTTTTTCAGCATCTATAAGAAAATGAAGAATCAGAATAAGACCATTGACCAGATTTATGACCTGTTTGCAGTGCGTATTATTGTGGATACCGTGAAGGACTGTTATGCGGCTCTTGGCGTGATCCATGAAATGTATAAGCCTATCCCCGGGCGATTTAAAGATTATATTGCCATGCCCAAGGAAAATATGTACCAGTCTCTGCACACCACACTGATCGGTACCAACGGACAGCCCTTTGAAATCCAGATCCGGACCTTTGAAATGCATAAGGCTGCGGAATATGGTATTGCAGCCCACTGGAAATATAAGGAGGCTTCCGACGGTAAGAAGGCAGATAACTCGGAAGAAGAAAAACTGACCTGGCTTCGCCAGATCCTGGAATGGCAGAGAGATATGTCCGATAATAAGGAATTCATGAATCTGCTTAAGAGTGATCTTGATCTTTTCTCCGACAGCGTGTACTGCTTTACCCCTACAGGAGAGGTGAAAAACCTTCCGGCAGGCTCAACTCCCATTGACTTTGCCTACAGCATTCACAGTGCGGTTGGCAATAAGATGATAGGAGCAAGAGTAAACGGCAAGCTGGTGACCATTGATTATGAGATCAAGAACGGAGACCAGATTGAAATTCTGACCTCCCAGAACTCGAAAGGACCAAGCCGTGACTGGCTGAATGTGGTCAAGAGCACCCAGGCGAAGAACAAGATCAATCAGTGGTTCAAGAATGAGTTTAAAGAAGAGAATATTGTAAAGGGAAAAGAACTTTTAAATAATTACTGCAGGGCAAGAGGCATCAATATCCAGAATCTTCTGAAACCGGAATACATGGAGGCAATTATGCACAAATACGGTTTCCGGGACTGGGATGCGGTACAGGCGGCCATAGGTCACGGCGGACTAAAGGAAGGCCAGATCATCAACAAGATGCTGGAATTCTATGAAAAAGACCACAAGGCACCCTTGACCAATGAACAGGTGCTTGCGCAGGTGGCGGAAAATGCCCAGAATGTGGCAAGCAGCCCCGCAAAGATGAAGTCAAAGAACGGGATTGTTGTCAAGGGAATCCATGATATAGCAGTACGTTTTTCCAAGTGCTGTTCTCCGGTACCCGGAGATGAAATCGTAGGCTTTGTAACAAGAGGAAGAGGCGTTTCCATTCATCGGACCGACTGTATCAATATCCTGAATCTTCCTGAAATAGAGAGGGAACGATTGATTGATGCTGACTGGGAGGCATCGGCGCAGGAAGAGACAGGGGGTAAGTATCTTGCAGAGATCAAGATTTACGCCAATAACAGGAATGGACTGCTGGCAGATATTTCCAGGACGCTTACGGAAAAGAATATTGATATCCTTTCCATGAATACAAGAACCAGCAAGCAGGGACTGGCTACCATGTCCACTTCTTTTGAAATCAGCGGAAGAGAAGAGCTGAACCGGATCATCGATAAGATCAAGACTATTGACAGCGTGATTGATATTGAGAGAACCACAGGCTGATGAAAAATCAGGACAGAAAGGAAGAAATCATGGCAAATTTAAAGATTGGCAAAATAACTCTCGGGGTCTGTCAGACAAATTGTTATTTTATATATGAAGAGGGAAAAACAGAGGTGATCTTCTTTGATCCTGCGGATCACGGTGATTACCTGTATCAGGCATTAAAGGAAAAAGGATTTTCTGTGGGAGCTGTTTTCCTGACGCATGGGCATTTCGATCATATCTGGGGAGCGGATAAACTGCGGGAGCTTTCCGGTGCAAAGCTGTATGCCTTTGAAGGAGAAAAGGAGCTGTGCGGCGATGCTTCCCTGAATGTATCCGCTCAGGCAGGCAGGGCGTGCATCGTAGTTCCGGATGTCTATTTTAAAGACGGAGAGGAATTCAACATTCTCGGCATTTCCGGAAAAGTGATCGCCACACCCGGGCATACAGGGGGAAGCTGCTGCTATTACTTTGCGGAGGATAAGATTCTGATCAGCGGAGATACTTTATTTCAGGATTCTGTGGGAAGAACGGATTTCCCCACGGGAAGTATGAGTACACTGGTGCGCTCCGTCAGGGAAAAGCTGATGGTACTTCCCGATGATGTAAAGGTATATCCGGGACATGGACCATCTACTACCATAGGATATGAAAGAGAAAATAACAGTTTCATTTAAAATAATAGAAGAAAAAATACAGTCACTCGAGAGGGAAAAAATAATGAAAAAGAAGCTATTAACAGCTCTTATGATATCGTTGATGGCAGTTATGATGCTTATTGGCTGCGGGAAGAAGGAAGGGACAGAAGAAAAGGATGAGACTGCCATTGAGGAGGAATCCTCTCAGGCAGAAACTGTGGAAGAAGCAAAACAGGAGGAAACACCTTCACCGGAGCCGGAAGAATTTGCGGTCATTAAAGACAGAGAAGTGGTGGACGGGAAGATGCAGAGTTATCTGACCGGCGAGTGGAAGGATGAAGGAGTCGTGACAAGACGGCCTATCGCCGTTATGATTCCCAACAATGCACCGGCTATGCCACAGTACGGAATTTCCAAAGCAAGTATTATTTATGAGGCGCCGGTAGAGGGGCGCATCACCAGATTGATGGCAGTATTCGAAGATTTTGATGATCTTGACAGAATCGGACCTATCCGCAGCAGCCGTGATTATTTTGTCTATGTGGCTATGGGATACGAGGCAATTTACTGTAACTGGGGTCTTGCAAGACCTTACGTGGAAGAGTTGATCAACAGGGATACGGTCCAGAATATCAGCGCAGCAGTTGAGGGCATTTACAATCCTGCCCACGAAGCCTACGACAGAGTGAGCCGTCCCGGCTACGCCACGGAATTTACCGGATATTTATTTATTGACGGTTTAAAGCAAGCGGCAGACCGCCTTGAGTATGACTGGGAATATGATGACAATTATGTGCCTCCCTTCACTTTCGCGGCGGAGAATGTCAGGGCGGAAGAAAATTATGAAGAAGCAGAAAATGCCACCATGATCTATCCCGGCGGAACAGAAGGCAATCAGGGTGGATATGGTGCTTACAATCCCTATTTTGAATATCATGAAGAGGATGGCCTGTATTATCGATATCAGGATGATAAAGAGCAGATTGATGAAATTGACGGCAGCCAGCTTGCAGTTTCCAATGTTGTCTTTCAGTATTGCCATGGTGAGGTAAGAGACGATCATGATTATCTTGCTTTTGGTGTGCACGGAGAAGGAGACGCCATTGTATTTACCGGAGGAAAGGTCATAAAAGGAAAATGGATGCGCTATGACGGTGATTCCACACCCGCTAAGTTCTATGATGAAAATGGAGAAGAAATTATTTTCAATCAGGGTAAGACCTGGATCTGTAATATCTGGGAAGAATATGGGGAATATGTAAAGTACGAATAGAGGTATGAGAGGGAACAATTCCGGAAAATAAGGATTGTTCCCTTTTTGGTGCGCTACTTTACAACCAAATTACTTTTGTGTATAATGTTCATGTTGAACCTTGATAACTGAATAGATTTTATAACTGTTATTGTTTTCCTCATTTAGCGCCAGAGCCTTTGATGCATGATTGGCAGGAGCAGATTTCATGCTAAGCTGATAGCATCTGAAAGGACGACGAGGAGAAGGGTTATCGAAAATTCGGCGGATGCCCTTCCGTACGCTTCCGGTGCGGGATATACCGGCAAATATGCAGGCAACTGCAAAACAAATACGGTATAACGGAAGAACTAATGAATAGGATTAATATGAGTTTGATCGATATAGAAAGATGAGGAAAATAATATATGTGTGGAATTATAGGATATACAGGAACAAAAGAAGCCAGTGAGATTATGCTGGATGCACTTGAACTTTTGGAGTACAGAGGATATGACAGTGCCGGAATTGCACTTTCCGATGAAAACGGTGGACCTGCAAGAATTATCAAGCGCGCCGGAAGAGTAAAGGATCTGCGTCTTTTGTGTGAGGAAAAAAATGTTTCCGGACACTGTGGAATCGGTCACACCAGATGGGCGACCCACGGCGGAGTCAGTGATGAAAATGCACATCCCCATGGCTACGGCAAGGTTACCATTATTCATAACGGTATTATCGAAAACTACAGACAGCTGATTGAAAAGTATGAGCTGGATAGGAAGTTGAGATCCCAGACTGACAGTGAAGTGGTGGCAGCAGTACTTTCCCATTTTTATGAGGGAGATCCTTACTCCGCCATCCGTAAAACAGTATTAAAATTGAAGGGAACCTTTGCACTTGCCATTATTTTTGAGGATATACCGGGTAAAATATATGCGGTTCGAAACGTAAGTCCCATCGTGGCAGCAAATACGGAGGACGGGGCCATTCTTTCCTCTGATGTGGCTGCAATCGTTCCTTTTACCACACAGTACTTTGTGGTACCGGAATTAAATGTGGTCTGTCTTTCCAGGGAAGGCATTGAAATGTATGATCTGTCAGGCGACAGGGCGAGAATTGACTGGCTTACTGTTGACTGGGACATCAGCCGCAGTGACAAGGGTGGATACCCCTTTTATATGGAAAAGGAGATCATGGAGCAGCCTGATGTCATTAATGACACCGTGCTTCCCAGAATCAAGGAAGGTAAGCCTGATTTTACGGCGGAAGGAATTCAGGATGAAATGCTTGCTTCCTGCGAAAGAATCTGTGTGATCGCCTGCGGAACGGCAATGCATGCAGGACTTGTGGGAAAGAGCCTGATTCAGTCCATGATCGGTATTCATGTGGATGTGGTAATGGCCTCTGAATTTATGTACAACGATCCTGTGGTGAACGACAGGACACTGGTGATTGCCATTTCCCAGTCAGGAGAGACCATTGATACACTGGAGGCGCTCAAATTTGCAAGAAAATGCGGTTCACCCAGCATTTCCATTGTCAATGTAAAGGGAGCTTCCATTGCAAGAGCAAGTGAACATGTGATTTATACCTGTGCGGGACCGGAAATTGCGGTAGCAAGTACCAAGGCATATACAACCCAGCTTGCAGTGCTTTATCTTCTGACAGCCAGAATGGCCATTGCAAGAGGCCTGTGGGATGAGGAACAGACAAAGAAGTATATGGATGAACTTCTTCGTGTGCCGGAAGTTATGAAAGAGGTGCTTTCACAGAAAGAAGAAATTCATCACATTGCAGATACTATTTTGAATGCAAAGGATGTCTTCATGATAGGAAGAGGACTGGATTACTCCATTCTGCTTGAGGGATCCCTGAAATTAAAAGAGGTTTCCTACATTCATTCAGAGGCCTACGCTTCCGGAGAACTGAAGCATGGAACGATTGCGCTGATCACTTCGGAAACACCGGTGATTGCAGTGGTAACACAGGATAAATTAAAGAGCAAGGAGCTTTCCAATATTAAGGAAGTGCAGTCAAGAGGTGCGAAGGTTATTCTGCTGATCAAGGGTGATGAAGTACTGGAACAGGAAAAAATCTGGAGCAGAATTTTCAGACTCCCTGTTATGAGAGATGAATTTATGGTAATGCCGGCATCTGTTGTACTTCAGCTGATTGCCTATTATGTATCCCTGGATAAGGGACTGGATGTAGATAAGCCAAGAAACCTTGCAAAAGTTGTTACAGTGGAGTAAAGAAACATAATAAAAAATGCGGAAAGCAATAACAGATAAAATCAGGGTTCAGACTGGTATCCGCATCAAAAAGATGCGGATACCTTTTTATATGGGACTATGCAGCCTGAGAAAAGACTTTTTTATAAAAGGAAAAATAGGAAAACATGGAACAAAAATTAGTTGCAGTTGCAGTAAACAAAGCAGGATTTGAATATGACATTCATTCGCTGGTAAAGGCATTTTATCCGGAATGCGATGTGAAAGTGTGTGTGGAAGGACAGAAAATTTGCTACAGTTCATCGGAAGGCTATCCTGATCTCTCCATCAGTTTTCAGGAAGATAAAATCCTTCTGACACTTGTAGGGATAAAAGGAAGCGGATCGGAATCTTCCTTTGGCGGTAAGAAGGTGGAAATATCGCCCGATATGGAGAGAAGCGAAGTGAAGAACCGGTTAAAGCAGCTGATGTATGTCACGTTGTCAGAGCATACAGGTAAGCTTCTGCCATGGGGAACTCTGACGGGCATTCGTCCCACCAAGATTCCCATGACACTCCTGGAAGAGGGAAAAGATGAAGAAGAAATTCTTGGATATATGAGGGAAACCTACCTTGTCAGTGAAAAAAAGGGACTTCTCTCCATAGAAATTGCAAAGAGGGAAAAGGAACTTCTTTCCACACTCCATTACAAGGATGGCTACAGTCTGTATATCGGTATTCCTTTTTGCCCTACTACCTGCCTGTATTGTTCTTTTACCTCTTATCCTATCGTATCATGGAAAAAAGGATAGAAGACTATCTGACTGCACTGGAAAAGGAAATGGAGTTTACGGCAGATATTTACAGGGACAGGATTCTGGACACGGTTTATATCGGCGGGGGTACCCCTACGACTCTGGAAGCAGAGGAACTTGACAGGCTGCTTGGCAAACTGAAAAGCATATTTGATTTTTCCCATGTAAAAGAATTTACCGTAGAAGCGGGGAGAGCGGACAGCATTACCGGGGAAAAGCTTGCGGTCTTAAAAAAATGGGGTGTCACAAGAATTTCCGTAAATCCCCAGACCATGAAGGAGGAAACCCTAAAGCTGATCGGAAGGCAGCATACGGTTGAACAGGTCAGGGAAGCCTTTTGGCTTGCAAGAGAAACAGGCTTTGACAATATCAACATGGATCTGATCCTGGGACTTCCGGGAGAAGAAAAAGAGGATGTGGCAAGGACGATAGCAGAAGTTAAAAAGCTTGCTCCGGATTCCCTTACGGTACATTCCCTTGCCATTAAGCGGGCGTCAAGACTTCATCAATGGATAGAGGAAAACGGCATCATAGCTCTTAATAATACGGATGAGACCATGGAAATTGCCGCAGCGGGGGCAAAGGAGCTTGACATGGTACCCTACTACCTGTACCGGCAGAAGAATATGTCAGGCAATTTTGAAAATGTGGGATATACAAAGAAAGGAAAATTCGGAATATACAATATCCTGATTATGGAAGAGAAACAGACTATCGTAGCTCTGGGAGCAGGTTCGATTACCAAGAGAGTGTTTCCGGACGGCAGGATCGAGCGGTGCGACAATGTGAAGGATGTAAAACTTTACATTGAACAGATTGACGAGATGATTGAGAGAAAACGGAGACTTTTTGAGGATTAACAAGAGTTTCCGGAGTACATTAAAATGAGTTTAACATATAAACGTCCAAATGCCGCAATTTTTTTGAGATTTGGACGTTTGAGTGTTGATAAGGCTGTTGCTAGATAATATATAGTAATCACTATTTATTTGAAAATCAAAGAAACTTATTGATGGTGCCAGAAGCAATATGGGGTAAATGGCAAATGCAATCACAGTTCTCACAAGTTTTTTGTGGGGAAGATACAGTGTTGAGCAGGAACAACAGGGAGCTGAAAGAGCAAAATATGGAGCCGGAGTTTTAGATTCCTTGTCAGCATACCTGACAGAAGAATATGGCAGAGGATTTTCAAGAAGCAATGTTGCAGGAATGCGGCAGTTCTATATTGCTTATAAGGACAGGGAAGA
>JBJEMT010000032.1:0-8416 GCA_051879815.1 Suilimivivens sp.
GAACCACAACATTAAACAGCTGTCAGGTGGAAGGAAAATACTGTTATCTGGATATTAACCTGTTCATGTCGGATATTCATGACGGCGGCAGTAAAATTTATAAAAAGAATGATATCTTTCGAATGAAGCTCTGCAAGGATATCACAAAGCCTGAGGATTACGGCTTTTCCATCCGAAAGGTGCAGTGCCGGGGCTGCGGCGGAAGCTTTGACGCCGTCAGGATCAGGTATTGTCCGTTTTGCGGCAGAGAGTATGACCTGAAGGAGGACGACTGGGTGGTGCTTGATCTTGAGCAGGTGAAATAATTATGGTTTTACCGGATTTTTACGCAATTTATATTTTTCTCTGATAGTTTGTTTTTTTTCAGAATAGTACTATGAAAACAGGTACAGAAAAATAAAATTATGAGGGAAAAGAACATGAAACTGAGGATAGCCTATTTTACAGACACTTATTACCCTGAAATTAACGGCGTAGCCAATACCTTGTCAAGGCTGCACGGGTATCTTGATAAAAATCAAATTGAACATATCTTTTTTGCACCGGAATATTCGGAGGAGACAGCGGAGGATTACATTCTGCGGTTCAAGGGAATTCAGGTTCCCTTTTCACCAAACAGCAGACTTGCGCTGTCTCTTCCTTTTCATACAATGATCAAGAAAAAGGTTCTGGAATTTAAGCCGGATCTGATACATATCGTAACGGAATTCACCATCGGCAATGAAGGACTTCGGATTGCCAGGGAAACGGGAATTCCTCTCGTAACTTCCTTTCATACCAATATCGACCAGTATCTTCAATACTTCCATGCAAAGCTGTTAGAAAAACCTGTAAAGGCATATTTTAAGAATTTTCACAGTCAGGCGCTTCTGACACTTTGTCCTTCCCGGCAGACATACCATCAGTTGAAGGAGCAAGGCTATACTCATCTGGACATTTGGAGCAGAGGCGTGGACACCGAATTGTACACACCAAAGAAAAGAGAAGGCAGATGGAGAAAACAGTTTGGAGAGGACAAATTTATCTGTCTGTATGTGGGAAGATTGTCCTTTGAAAAAGGACTGGATATCTATCTTGATGCAATCCGGAAATGGAATCATACAGGCGGTGAAAAAAATACAGTATTTCTTTTTGCCGGAGATGGGCCCTACAGGGAATACCTGGAGAACTGCGGTATGGAGAATGTAAAGCTGACAGGCTTTGTCCGGGGAGAAATGCTGGCACAGCTCTATGCAGACAGTGATCTTTTTGTGTTCCCGTCAGGAACGGAAACCTTCGGCAATGTACTTCTTGAGGCAATGGCAAGCGGCAGGCCTTGCATCTGTACCGATTCCGGCGGCGTGACGGATTTTACGGTACACGGGAAAAATGCATATGTGGTGAAAGACAGAGACAGTGATGCCCTTTACCATGCAATCAGGGATTTGAAGGAAAATGTTCTGCTTCGAAGAAAGCTTTCGGAGGGTGCATTGAAAACAGCAAAGCAAAGAAGCTGGTCAGGTGTGATGGATGACTTGATGAATTCCTATGAGGAAGTACTTGCTTCTTTATGGGCAAAACAGGCATAAAATCATCCGGATTATGAGGAGGAAGAGATAGAGATGAATAAGAGATGCCATTTATTTATAACAGAAAAAATTGTGAAAAATCTACCGGAAGAGAAAAGAAGCTGGGTTCTTTTCGGAAGCATTCTGCCGGATCTTTTGTACCACACTTATTTAAAAGGACATACCTGGGAAAGCTCTTTTGACAGGATTGAAAAAAGGATGTATGAGTTAGAACAGCATGGAAGTGATAACCGGTTCTCTTATCTGATGCTTGGCTGGGTACTTCATTATGTGGAGGATTTTTATACCCTTGCCCATAATCCGATATTTGAAGGCGGTCTGCCAAGCCATATTCTGTATGAAGGACAGCTGGAAGATTATCTGAAGGAGGAAGCGGTATTCTCAGAGAAGGAGAGTGAGCCTGCTATGCCACTTGCAGCAACGATTCAGTATTTGAGGGAGAATCATGAAAGATACCTGACAAAGGCAGGGAACTTTGAGACGGATATTCATTATATTTACGAGGCGGTGCAGGCGGTAAGCAGCTGCCTTCTTAGGGCGATCGCAGTGAATGAGCAGGAAAGCAAAGAAACGGAAGGAATTCCGGCATATGCGATTTCTGATTATCAAAAAGTAAGATTATAAAAGAAAGGAACGCAACACTGCATGAAGAAAACCTATATTATCGATACCAATGTTTTGATTCAGTCGCCATTTGCCATTGAATGTTTTGAGGATAATGATCTTATTCTTCCGCTTGTTGTGCTGGAGGAACTGGATGGTCTCAAAAAAGCTGACGGGGAAAGAGGTGCAAACGCAAGACAGGCGGTAAGGCTTCTTGAAAGCTACAGAAATATGGGGGATTTGTTGTCAGGTGTGCTTTTACCCGGTGGCGGCACCTTACGTGTAGAAAAAAATTATGTTAATGTATTCCTGCCCGAAGATTTGCCGGAAGACAAGGCGGATAATCGCATCCTTAAGGTTTGCAAAGGTTTGAAGGAGGAAAGAGGCACAGAAGAGCAGATTATTCTTGTGTCCAAGGATCTGGTCCTGCGGCTGAAGGCACAGATACTCGGAATTAAGGCAGAGGATTTTACCACGGAGCAGATTTCGGAAGATGATGCGGGCTATACAGGTCGGTGTGAGGTTTTTATCCCAGATGGACTGATCAAGGATTTTAAAAAGAAAGGAATCGAGATTGGAGCGGTTTTCCGGACGGATGAAGAGGGAAGGATGCTAAGGGCAGAACTTGTGGAAAACGAGTTTGTTTTACTGAGATCCGATCAGTCACTGAAAAAAACGCTTCTTGGAAGAGTGGAAAACGGCAGGATTCTCCCTTTAAATTATAAAAAGTGCAGACCCTATGGCGTAACACCAAGAAACGCAGGACAGTATTTTATGCAGGAGGCATTGATGGCAGATGCAGAAAAGGCACCATTAGTCATCATAAAGGGAATGGCGGGTACGGCGAAGACTTTTTATTCTCTGGCTGTGGGAATGGAAAAGGTATACGGAAATCCCACGGGTGAATACAGGAGAATCATTGTGTGCAGACCCAATGCACAGTTTGATGATGACATTGGCTTCCTTCCGGGAAGCGAGCAGGAAAAAATAGCGCCTCTTATGCGTCCTGTTATTGATAACCTGGAACAGATCCTCGATTCGGATGAAACAGAGCGTTATAAAAATGAGATGCAGCTTTCCGATAAGATTGACGAGATTTTTGAAAGAGGGATCATTCAGACAGAAGCACTCAACTTTATCAGGGGGCGTTCCATAGCAAAAACATACTTGATCATAGATGAGGCACAGAATATGACGCCAAATCAGGTGAAAGGAATCATTACAAGAGCAGGAAAAGGGACTAAGATCATTCTGCTTGGTGACCCAAATCAGATTGATAAACCGTTTTTGGATGAAAAAACAAATGGTTTAAGTTATGCGGCAAAATATATGAAAGGAAGTCCTTACTGTTATCAGATCACACTTTCCGCGGAAGAGTGCGAGCGTTCTTCGCTTGCCATGGATGCAATTAAAAGATTGTAAGCTTTTCAATCTGATTTTAGATATATTTTACATAAATTACATATAAGCATGATATTTTGGATCCGGCAGAAATGATAGGATAAAAATATTAAAATTCAGGAGTCTATCATGAAAAAATCAGGGAAAAGATATCTTTTAAGTTTATTTACCATTTTTTTACTGGCTTCTCTCTTTGGCTTAAGCGGGTGCGGCAAAGAAAAAAGCAGTGAAAATGCTTCATCAGACAGCTCCTATCAGGGAGGCGGCTTTGGAGGAGAGACCATCCGAATCCTTTCCGGTTCCGAAAATAAGGAGCTTTCTGACATTTTGGAAAGCTGTGCAAAGGAAACCGGGGTCAGTATCGAAATGACCTATAAAGGTTCTGTGGATATCATGCACATTCTGGAATCGGGTGCCGGAGATTATGATGCTGTCTGGCCGGCCTCCGGTCTTTGGATATCCCTTGGGGATAAACAGCATCTTGTGAAATATGACGAATCCGTTTCCACCACGCCGGTGGTATTCGGTATCAGAAAATCTCTTGCAAAAGAACTGGGATTAACGGACAGGGAGATTTCGGTTAAGGATATTCTCTCTTACATAGAACAGGGAAAGCTGACTTTCTGTATGACAAGTGCCACCCAGTCCAATTCGGGTGCAAGTGCTTATATTGGTTTCCTGTATGCACTTCTCGGGAAAAGTGAGGGCCTGACAGAAGAGGATCTTGATGACCAAAAGCTGAAGGAGGATATTTCCGATTTCCTCTCAGGAATCGACAGAAGTTCGGGAAGCTCCGACTGGCTGAAGGACATGTTTCTTGCCGGTGATTTCGACGCCATGGTGAATTATGAATGTCTGGTTATCGATGCCAATGAGGAACTGACGGCACAGGGCAGAGAACCTTTATATGTTGTATATCCTTATGACGGTTTGAGCCTGGCAGATTCTCCTCTTGGTTATGTGGATCACGGAGATCAGAAAAAGCAGGATGCCTTTTTAAAAGTGCAGGAATATCTTTTGTCTGATAAGGTACAGAAAGAAATTGAAAAGACAGGAAGAAGAACGGACATTGCGGGAGTCTCGGAGGAAAACAGGGAAGTATTTAATTCTGACTGGGGCGTTGATACGGACAGGATTCTTTCTCCCATTACCATGCCGTCCGAAAAAGTGCTGCTAAAAGCGCTGAACCTTTACCAGACAAGTTTCCGGAAGCCCTCCTTAAATGTATATTGTCTTGATTATTCCGGCAGTATGGCAGGGGAAGGAAACAGGCAGCTTGTGGAGGCCATGAGCCAGATCCTTATACAGGAAAATGCCAGAGATAATTTACTGCAGGCAAGTGAGAATGAGGTAAATATCATTATCACTTTTGATTCCGAAGTCAAGGATATTTATATTGCCGGCAGTGCAGAGGATGCGGAGCTTGAAAAGCTTTATGAGAGATTCCGGGAGGAAGAGACGGGAGGCGGAACAGATATGTATCTGGCTCTGCAGGAGGGACTTACCATGATCGCAGAAAACTACGATGTGTCGGAATATACACCGGCGCTGATCTTAATGACTGACGGGGCGTCAAAGATTTCTCATCAACAGGATTTTGAAGAGCTCTATAAAGAACTGGATTTGGATGTGCCGGTATTCTCTATTATGTTTGGAGAGGCTGATCCTTCTCAGCTTGAGGAACTGGCAAATCTTACTAATGCACGGGTATTTGATGGAAATGAAGACCTTGTATCAGCATTTAGAAGTGTGAAAGGATATAACTGATTTTGAAAAAAGATAAAATTACAGAGACAATAGTAAGTGTGGTGTCCGGAGTGGGGGCAGGTATTATTTTTCTGGTACTCCTGTTTCTGGTAAAGTGGAACTTTTTTATAGATACGGCATTGTCTTTGGGAGTATTTGCAGCTCTTACCTTTCTGTTAAAGCCAAGGGAGAAGATTGGCAGAATTTATGTGGAAGGATTACCGGATGGAGAAGAATTAAAAAAGTGCCTTGAAGATGCCAGAGAGGATTACAGGGCGATAGAAACCAGTAAAGGGAAAATAAGAGATCCCGAGGTAAAGACAGAGGTAGAAAAGCTGAATCAGACCGCAGAGAAAATCATTGTTTTTTTGGAAGAGCATCCGGAAAAAATCAAACTTGCCAGACAGTTTATCAATTACTATCAGGATACGGCTTCTTCCCTGCTTCAAAAATATGTGAAGCTGCAGGATACCGATCTTACGACAGACGAGGTGCAAAATCTAAAGGCGGAAACGGCTGAGGCAGTAAAAACATTGAATACAGTTTTTGAAGGACAGTTTCAAAAGCTGCTCCACAATGAAATGATGGATATGGACGCAGAGATAAGGCTCCTTCAGCAGACAGCAAAAATGGAGAATTATGACATATGAAAACAAAAATAATCGGTATCATTATTCTGCTTTTGGTGATCGTGGCAGGCGGTGGTTACTATTTTTATCAGAATCAGACGGCAGTCACTTCTCTGAACGGTTATCTGGGCGGTGAAAAGATCGGTCTGTTTGAGGATGAAGAGGTAAAGGATATCTTAAAAAAGAAATATCATGTAGAACTCAATTACTCAAAATCAGGTTCCCTTGATATGGTAACGGCGGATCAGACAGGCAGGGATTATCTCTTTCCGTCCAGTCAGACAGCTTTGGAATATTATGAAGAGACTTATGGAAAAGCGGCTGCAAGTGAGATTATCTTTAATACGCCCATTGTACTGTACACCCATAAGATGGTGGCAGATGCTTTGGTGGATGAAGGGATTGTGACCCAGAGTGAAGGTATTTACTATGCGGATATGCAGAAGCTTACGGGGTTGATCTTAAACGGAACATCCTGGAGCGACATCGGACTTTCAAAGCTTTATGGCAGCGTTTCGGTGGATACCACAGACCCTGCCCGTTCCAATTCGGGGAATATGTTTGCAGCGCTTCTTGCCAACGTTCTGAACGGAGGAAAGACGGTAAAAAACAGTGATATAGATGAGATTCTCCCGGAACTTAAGGAGATATTCGGAAGACTTGGATATATGGAAACTTCTTCTTCGGATCTGTTTAACCAGTTCCTTCGGATGGGAGTAGGTGCGAAACCCATTATTGCGGGATATGAGAGCCAACTGCTTGAATATGCATATGAAAAGCCGGAGGAATATGAAAAGATTAAGGACGATATTATCATAATTTATCCATCACCTACGGTATGGTCCACACATATCTATATTGCACTTGATGAGGAGGGAAAGAAAGGAATCGAGGCTCTCTCTGACGAAGAGGTTCAGAGGCTTGCCTGGGAAAAACATGGTTTCCGCACCAGCAGCTATGGTATCACCGTAAATCAGGAAGAGGCGCAGGTGCAGGGCGTGCCGGAGCAGCTGACTTCCGTTATCAATATGCCGGAATATGCAGTCATGAAAAAAATAATAGAGGCTTTACAATGATGCCGGAGCAAAAGGTCTATTGAAATGATTGCTCTGTCATAATGCACAATAAAATCAATTGATGCTCATGTGCACTGTACGCTCCAATGAGCCTCAGAGATCAAAAACGTGTTCAGCAAAGGCTTCCACGTTTTTATGAGTCTCATCTTCGCAGTGCCCCAAATCGCAATCAACTGATTTTTTATGCATTATGACAAAACCAAATGCAACAAGACCTTTTGCTCCCGGCATCATTACAATAATAAAGAAGGAAAGGAAAAAGAAAATGGCAGAGATTAATTTAGCAGCACTTGCGAATGCAAAAAAACAGGAGACTGAACTTGAAACGTCTGTTGCAGAGAGTAAGCAGGTAACAGAGATTGCTTTTACGCAGGAGGAAAGGCAAAGGATTGATGAGATCAAGAATTCCATTGACTTTCTGGATACCCAGAATACGGTTCAGTATGGTATCGGGGCACAGAGAAAACTGACAGAGTTCACGGATTCCATTCTTACAACGGTAAAATCCAAGGATGGCGGCGAAGTGGGAGAGCTTCTTTCGGATCTTGCCATCGAGATCAAAAGCCTGGATGCGGACAAGCTGGCAGGAGAAGGACTCCTTGAAAAGCTTCCTGTCTTAAAAAATGCCGTAAACAGCGTTAAAAAATTGAAGGAGCGTTACACCAAGGCGGAGGTACAGATTGACCGCATCGAAGCTGCTCTTGAAAAGTCACGTATGGAAATGCTGAAGGATATCGGTGTGTTTGATATCATGTACCAGGAAAACTTAAACTGCTTCAGGGAGCTGGAAATCTATATTCAGGCAGGAAAAGAGCGCGTTGAGGAGATCAAGAAGGATACCATTCCTGCTCTGCAGGCGGAAGCAACTGCCAGCGGAAATCCTATGGACGCTCAGCTTGTCAAGGACTTTCAGGATACCGTTGACAGATTTGAAAAGAAGATCTATGACCTGGAGCTGAGCAGAACCATATCCATCCAGTCAGCACCTCAGATCAAGCTGATACAGAACAATGACCGTGTGCTTGTGGACAAGATACAGACAGCCATCTTAAATACCATCCCCATTTGGAAAAGCCAGTTTGTCATTGCCATGGGTCTGTCCAATCAGCAGAGAGTACTGAAGATGCAGCAGGAGATCACCGATACCACCAATGCCATGCTGGTAAAAAATGCGGAGCTTTTGAAGACCAATACCATTGAAACGGCAAAGGAATCAAACCGTGGTATTGTAGATATAGAAACTCTTACGAAAGTCAATGAAAATCTTTTGAGCACCATTGAGGAAACCATTCAGATTCAGAAGGAAGGCAGATTAAAGAGACAGGCGGCAGAGGAGGAACTGGGCCGTATTGAAACAGAGCATAAGAATAAGCTTATTGAAATACAAAAAGCT
>JBJEMT010000033.1:0-35770 GCA_051879815.1 Suilimivivens sp.
CTTTACTCTTTTAGAATTTTCAGGGTTGCATTGCTGTTTATTTGTCAAGGTACTTTTCATTTTGCTGTTGCCGTATCACCTGCAACGAATCATACTATACCACCCTTATTTTATGTTGTCAACAGTATTTTTCAAAAAAATTGTAGAAATTTTTTGCACACTTTAAAATATAATAAAAAAGCCCGTATAATCAGGCTTTTTTAGAGTCACACAAAGTGCTTTTAATTAATTATCACTTTAGCGCAGTGAAATTGTGGCAGTTTCATCTGCATTTTTCACAATAAGAGCTAATGAACCGGTATCCAAAGTCTGCTCTGCCGGTATTTCACATATAATGACAAGTTCAACGCCTTCCCCCGCTTCTACTACCCCCTGGTAGTTTGCAAAATCATTTAACAGCATGGTCGTTAATGCGTTTTTCGTTTCTCCATTTATCTGTATTTTAAATCTTACTCCCGTTTGAAACATTTCAAGAATTTCTTCTGTTTCTGACCGGTTATTTGCCAAAAATTTAAAAACAAGGAGCTTATTGCCCTCAGATGCATTCATTGCAAAATAGGATTCTGTTCCCGAAACAGGATAAGAATCATCCAGCTCGTATCCGACATAAGAAAAACTGAATGGATCAAGCTGCAAAAAACTATCCAGTGTCATTTCCGAATTTACCACAGTATTATCTATTACATCCGTTTCCAGAACCACTTTATCAACAGAAGCTGTTTCCTGTCCGATATCAGCCGCCTGATTCTTCGGTACAGATTCCTCCATTTCCAACTCATTTTCAGTTTGATCAGAAAAATTTTCTTCCGGTAATGGTGTCAAAGTCTGCAATTTAACCGGATGATTGCTGTCATATTTCTGCACAATATCTGCCGCATAGTTTACCACCATGCTTCTTTCTTCCTCATTCATATCAGGGATTTCATTGCTGCAGCCCGAAAGCAAAATAACGCTGGTCATTAATATGCCACTATAATATATCACTTTCTTCATTCTGAAAATTTTCCTCAACTTCCTTTAAAGTTTCCATTCTGTTCTTTTCCATTGCTTCTTCGTTTTCATTCACTTTATCTTCTATCTTATCGATACTTTTTTCCATATCTGTTTTTATGCCTTTTTCTTCTTCCTGTACTTCTTTATCCTCCTTGTCTTCTTTCTTTTCAAGATAAATATATAGGAAGGAAATACCAAGTGCTATTACTCCTACTGTTAAAAACAGAATAGCCTTAGGAAGTGATTCCAACTCTATGAAGTCATATACGATCAGCTTTATGCAGACAAGAATTGCCATAACCAGTCCGCAGATACGATATGTCTTATCCTTAAATAGAAAGCCGGCACCCACGCATCCAATTGCCACTATCATCAAAAGAATACTTACGATTACAGGAGTATCAAAGTGCGACGCAAATATCATATAAACCAAAAAGCCGGCAAGTATCAGATACTTCTTCGCTATTGCAAGACCATATCTTGAGCGGAAGGCTACCACAATCATAATCGCTCCTATCACCATGGTAACTGCATTATAATAATATTCATCGCAAAACACTGTACACAAACAGAAAAGACCTGCTAACGAAAGATTGGTAATATTATAAGGCAGCTGCCTTTCCTTTTTAAGCCAAGGTAAGTGATTGAAAAGCAGAAACAGCAAAAAAGTAATTCCTGTACATCCGGGCAATGTCCAGTTGCCATCGAATTGAAAACATAACCCAAATGTGAAGCCGACTGTCAATACTATTTCATGAAATACCACTGTTCTTTTAATAACAAAGGCAGAAAGCAGAAGTATCACTGCAAATGGAATCACATACCATGTTTTACACATGTAAAAAGCCTGAAGAACCATTAATATGGAAAGAATACAATCAAGGACTTCCACTTCCTTTACCCGATAAAGCAGCCTGGTCAACACAAAAATCGCAATAAAACCAATTGTGGTCTCCAAACGATAATCGCTGAACCCATTAAAAAGCACCACAAGAGCAGCTATAAAGTAGTATTGTATCCATCTGCGTTCGTCTTTGCCCCACAGGATAAAAAAAACAACAGAAGTTACTACCGCCATCGCTTCTGTCAGCAGCTTATAAAGCAAAAACACATTTTCATTATTAATACCATGTTCAAAGCAGCCCACACTCACAAGGAATACTGCCATAAAACCAAGGGCCATGGAAAAAAGAATCTTCAAATAAAATTCATTTTTTCCCTTATACTTATAATAAATCAGATTGATCACTACCAATGAAGTAATCACAAAGCCGCCAACATATCTGGCATCCATTCCCTCCGCCAGCACAAGTCCTGTAGCAATACCCGTAAACACAGTATGTGCAACCAGATGTACTGCGCTGATAACTCCGGTGTTCTTCTGATTCGGCAGAAAAATACTGGCAATATTAATGATCAAAAGGATACCTGTAATGATCAGAAAGCTAAGTTCTGATTCGAATCCTTTAATGGGCAGGAAGCAGATATAACATCCAAAGAAGGTTATCATTCGAACAAATGCAGAATCCTTTTTCCTGCTAAGGAAAAGGGAAAACAGGGCAATCACCAGAGTGATACCGGCTGCCGCAAATCCATTAATATTTTTGAGCACAAGATAATTGATTACCGTGGATATATACAGGCAGCTGATTCCAATTCCTGTAATTACCAGCGAAAATTTTTCATTCAGTCTTTTTACCAGAAGTTCCGATAAAAGGATCACTATGACAGAAGCGGCATACAAACATACTCCCTGCCAGATCCCCTGAAGGAAATTGAACCCAAATATGACAAAAGCTGCCAGAACAAAAACAGCTCCTACCATGCTGAAAATGCCGGCTCCTATTTTAAATTCAACAGCATCCTTTGTTCTCGGCTGATTCACATTGTCCACCGGGCTGGTCACAACAGGTTCCCTTTGTGTCGGTACTTCCTGTCCTACATTTTCCTGTACTCTTTTTTGCCCCATTCTCTGCTGATACAGCTTATAGGTTCTGTCAGCTTCTCTTGATACCTGAGCAGGAGTCGCCTTGCCCGATTCAAGATCCTTGATCATCTGATTTAAATACTGGTCATAATAGGGATCCTGTGAAATCTCCAACAGCTTCAAAAGTCTTTGTTTTACTTTTGCTTTGGCTTCCAGGGCTTCCGCTTCCTCACGGAGCTTTCTTGCTCTCTCAAACGCATCTGTCTGATTCATGTCTTCATTCAAATTATTCATCGTTCTCTCCTGCAGCTTCCAATTCAAACCAGAATTCTACACCATTATCATAATTGATCACACCATACTGACGGTTTAAAGAATCCATGATTGCCTTTACGATGGAAAGCCCTACACCACTTCCTCCATACGCTCTGGTTCTTGCCTTATCCACTTTATAAAATTTCTCCCAGATATGAGAAATACTCTCCTCCGGTATGGATTCTCCTGTATTAAAAACAGAAATACGTACTGTCTTTTCCATTTTTTTTAATTTTACATCTATCACCTTTTCGTCTGTGACATGATTTACTGCATTACTGAAATAATTATTAAAAACCTCTTCCACCATGAATTCATCTGCCCAAACGTAAACAGGCGGATATTCCTCCATGATCACTTTTATATTCTTTTGCTTGCAAAGGATATCTGCTGACTGCAAATAATTTCTGATTAGGGCAACAATATCAAATCTCTCCATGGTAATATTGTCATTACCAAATTCCAGTTGGTTTAAGGTCAGCAGCTTTTTAACCATATTGTTCATCTTAGCCGCTTCATCCATGATTACTTCACAATAAAAGTTCCTGCTCTCTTCATCATCTGAAATCCCCTCTTTTAATCCTTCCGCATACCCCTGTATCAATGCAATAGGGGTTTTCAGTTCATGGGATACATTGGAAAGAAATTCCTTTCGCATCTCATCAATTTTATTTTTCTTTTCAATATCTCTCTGCAGCTCATTATTGGCACTTTTCAATTCCGATATGGTCTTTTCCAGTGTGTATGACAAATCATTGATGTTCTGACCAAGAAGCGCTATTTCCGTTTTACTGTTTCCTGTATATTTTGCCTCAAAGTCAAGGTGTATCATACGTTCAGAAATATCCGTAAGTTCTTTGATCGGTCTTGTAATTTTCCCTGACACAATCAAAATGACAGCTGAGCTTATAATGGCAGAACCTATTCCTACATATGCGAGAAAGCGGTTTGCAAGATTCACACTTTCCTGAATGCTTTCAAGAGGACTTCTAAAGAGAAACAGATTACCATTGTCAAGGACACCCCACATTTCCAGAAATTCCGTATTAGTTCTTTCATCTGCAGCTATCTGTATTTCATACTTCTCTGCTTTTTGAAGCACTTCATCACCTGCAGCATCATTTTGTTCAAACAGATAATTGAGCAGTCTTCTGCTTAAAACAGTGTAATCCGGGGTCGAAGTTTTTAATGTCTTGGACTCCCCATCCAACAATATGAAATTGACATTGTACTTTCCACAAATTCTCTGGAATTCGATATCGAATTCCTCAGTGCCGATTTTTTCTTCATTGGATGCCTTGTTTAAAATCTGATAAATTTCCAGAAATGCCGCCTGCTTATCATTCATATAATATCTTTCCAGAAAAGTATTGTTAATGAACCAGCAAAGCAGAATGGTTCCTATCATCAAAAGTACAAATATAACTGCAAACTGTCTTTTTATGGAATATTTCATGTTTTTCTCATCCCACTACATATTGTTTTGTAAGCAGTTTTTTCTCAAAGGATTCAAGAGGCATCGGTCTGTCGAATAAAAATCCCTGAACCACTTTGCATTCAATGCTTTTCAGATAATTCATCTGTTCAAAAGTTTCTACCCCTTCTGCCACCACATCCATATGCAGTTCACCCGCCATCCTGATAATATTGGACAATACGGTTTTACTGTTCTGTTCCAGATCTACAATAAACGATCTGTCTATTTTTAATACATCTACAGGAAATGTACGCAGCATATTCAACGAAGAATAGCCTGTTCCAAAGTCATCGATGGACATTGTAACATGGTATTGCTTCATATTTTTCATAAAAGCAGCCAAAAGTCCGGCCTCACTCTCATCTACTGTTTCTGTCAATTCAATTTCAATATATTTGCTTTCCGTCTTATACTTGTTTAATATACGCATGATATCATCAGCCAGATTAGGATTCGTTAAATGTTTCCTTGAAAAATTAACAGATACTCTGACCGGCTCAATTCCTCTTGCAAGCCAGCTTCTAATAGAAATACATACTTGTTCGAGCATATAGAAATCAAGAGGACAAATCATCCCGTTCCGCTCAAAAACGGGGATAAATTCTCCCGGGCTTATAAGTTTTCCGTTATGACTCCAACGAACCAGTGCTTCTGCTCCGATCATCCGGTAATTGTCGATTCTTACTTTCGGCTGAAAATATACTAAAAACTCATTCTTTTCCATGGCCTCTGCAAAGCTTGATGCCAGCTGTTTTTCTTTATAAGATTTTTGCTTAATTTCATCCGAAACAAACACATAAGGCTTTTTGGCTACATTTCTGGCAATCTGCAGTGCCATGGCGCAATCATTGAGAATCTCTCCACAGTTTTTAACACTTGCATCAATTTCCAAAATACCGGCAACTGCACTGATTGTAATTTCCTGTCTGTTTGTGCCAAGGAAGCCTTCCGTTTGCGCACCTGCTAAAAAGTTCAGGAAAGCCTCCGTCCTCTCTTTTCTGATCAGAGCGACGAAATTATCACCGCCTAATCTACCGACGCACTCCTCCTTTACCAGGAATTTCTTTAAGACCTCAGAATACCTTTTGATAATATTATCTGTTTCTTTTACTCCAAAGCGTCTGTTGATCAGACCGAATCTTACCAGATTGAAATAATAAGCATTATAATTGACAAGCTCATCTTTCTTCAAAAGTTCATCCACATAAGTGAGAAAACCACCCGCATTGGGAAGTCCTGTCAGAGAATCACTGAGTCCGACCTTCTTATTCCGGCTGATCATTCTCCACCTTCCGCAGTGGAGATAGATGAGCTGCATAATGACCTCTATATCCTGCTTCTCTTCTTCCGTATAAGCAGGTGTCCCCAGGCAACGATATACATAGAATTTGACTGTGCCATTTTCACCGGTTCTGAACTCAGCTACATAATCCGGCTCATCTTCTGCCCCGCAGGGCTGACAATACATTACATTTTCCTGATGTTCTCCACCAGCCGTATAAATATTGTCTGCCACATCAAACACTGAATACAGCTTACCAATCCGGTATTTCTTTCCGATTTCATCAAAAGCATTCTCAATGGCCGCCAACGTATTGTCATTTACAATTATTTGACTTATAAACTCTTTCAGTAAATCTTTACTTTCCTGATTACCTTTCCCCATGCTAATCCCTCTTTCTTAAGTATTCCCCATACACCATATAGTTAGAAAGTGCCTATTAAAATATTTTACACTTAAAATCATCATTTCACAAGGTCTATTTCTGGTGAATATACAAGCAGACTTCGCTAGTAAGGTAAAGCTTGCTCTGCTCATTGCTAACACTCAAATTTGTACCCCATGCCCCATATCGTTTTAATAAGGTTTCCCTTTTCACCCATCTTGCTGCGGAGCTTCTTTACGTGGGTGTCAATGGTTCTGGCATCTCCGAAATAGTCATAATTCCAGACATTGTTCAGTATCTTCTCACGGGAAAGGGCAATTCCTTTGTTCTCCAGAAAGTAAGATAACAGTTCAAATTCTTTATAGCTTAAATCAATAGGCTGCCCGTCAATAGTAACACTGTGGGCTGCCTTATCCAATACGATTCCTCCTGCTTCCAGTCTTTCATCTTCATTCATTTGATTGGTTCTGCGTAATATGGCTTCTACCCTTGCAACCAGGATTTTAGGGCTGAATGGTTTCGATATATACTCGTCCACGCCAAGCTGAAAGCCCTGAAGTTCATCTCTTTCATCAGATTTTGCCGTAAGCATGATGATAGGTACTTTGGAATACTGTCTGATTTCACGGCAGGTCTGCCAGCCGTCCAGCTTTGGCATCATTACATCAAGAATAATCAGTGCAATATCCTGCTGCTCAAAAAATAAATCAAGAGCCTGACTTCCATCTTCTGCCTCCAAAACTTCATATCCGCTTTTTGAAAGAAAATCCTTTACCAGTTTTCGCATTCTGGCTTCATCATCAACTACAAGTATTTTCAGTCTGTCCATTTGATCATTCACCTCTTCCATCAGAAATAGCCGACTCTATATTCAATTCCTGCTCTTTTTCCCTTACCACATTTTCCCTCTCTGAAAGTTCCTGTTCCCATGCAGCATATTCATTGATTACTGCCTGCTTATAATTCAGAATATTTGGATTATCACTTTGCAGTGTAATAGCAAACATGGCAATCACCAGTACGGCAAGTAATATATTGATGCATATGGATATCTGCAATGCATTAATGTTTATTTTCTTTTTGGCAGGGCGAATCCTCTGCCTTGTAAAAGCGTTATCCAGTTCTTCTCCCGTTTTATAGGAAAAATTAGTGTAAATCGGTATGGGGCGAATCTGCTCCTTTGGGATATTCGCTTCTTTGATCTGTTCCTGAAGTTCTCTTAAGTATTCAAAGCCGACGGGAGTTTTAAAGACTTTTTCATCCAGAAGTTTGTCATACAATGCAAGAAGTGTTCTTGGAGTTTTTCCCTTTGTTTTTTCTTTAAAATATTCTATTTTGCGCAGTTCCTCTGCTGCTGTTTCCACATCCTGTTTAGAGCCAAAACGATATCCGTTTATCTGTAAATTATCTTTGTCTGCCATGCATAAGACCTTTCCATAAAAAATCCATGAACCCGAACTGTAAGTTTCGAACTCATGGATTACCGATGGATTAGGCGGGAGTCGAACCCGCGTCCAAAGACCCATTCCCTGTCCTTCTACTATCATAGTCAGTTATTGCGGGGTACCCCTCATTCCCTCCTGAACCGGGAAACTGACACCCTGATTCATTCAGTAGCTTCATGATACGCCCACAGGTGCAAAGCTTAGCCTGTGTCGTTTCCTACATAGTCGATGCCCGGGTCTTAACGTGTAGGTGCACTAAGTCGGACAGCTGCCATTAGGCAGCGTATGCTAAATTATCTTCAGCGTTTATTTTTAGTTTTGCGATTTGACGCATCGCCTGCGGATAGCTTCTCCAGCTGCAAGGCCCCTGTCGAAACCTTTACTAACCCTTATTTATTTCTATAATCAGTATAGCATTTATTTGTAAAATAGCAATTGCAAATGCTTTTATTTCATAGAAATTTCATAAAAAAGATATCATTCCTGCCACATTTTAAACACGAAGCTTTACTTTAAGTTCCTTCTCCGCTTCACGGCGCTGGTCCTTTTTGGCAATGTCCTGACGCTTGTCGTACAGCTTCTTACCTCTTGCAAGACCTATCTCTATTTTGGCTCTGCCATCTTTAAAATAAACCTGTAACGGCACCAAAGTATAACCTTTTTCTGCACTGTTTCCGATCAGCTTTCTGATCTGCTGTTTATGGAGCAGCAGTTTTTTGGGACGCAAAGGATCTTTGTTGAAAATATTTCCCTTTTCGTAGGGGCTGATATGCATGCCATAGGCATAAACTTCTCCGTTTTCAATACGGATAAATGCCTCTTTAATGCTGCATTTCCCCATACGCAAAGACTTTACCTCTGTACCGTGCAGTACGATTCCCGCTTCGTATTTCTCCTCAATAAAATAATCATGATATGCTTTTTTATTATTGGCTACCAGCTTCATTTCTTCCTTTGCCATACTTACTCTTCCTCTTCGTCTGCTAACACAAAATCAATGCTTTTTGTCATAAGATCCACATCATCCACCAGGATTTTGACCTTTTGCCCAAGCTTAAAGCATCTGCCTGTATCCCTGCCCAACATCTCGTAGGTCTCCTCTTTATAATAATAGTAATCACCTGCAAGTCTGGACACATGGATCATTCCTTCCACGGTATTAGGGAGCTCCACATAGATGCCCCATGCCGTAATACCTGAAATAACACCTTCATAGATTTCACCAATTCGCTGCTTCATGTACTGTGCTTTCTTCAGTTTATCGGTTTCGCGTTCTGCCTCATCAGCTCTCCGCTCCATCTCGGAAGAATGCTTTGCGACATCGGGCAGGATTGCCCTGTAATGTTCAATTCTTTCTTCTTTCATTCTACCCCGAAGCTGCTCCTTGATAATCCGATGGATCTGCAAATCGGGATACCTTCTGATAGGGGATGTAAAATGACAATAATAAGGACAGGCAAGTCCAAAATGTCCTGTACAATTTACTGTGTATTTCGCCTGCTTCATGCTGCGGAGTGTCAATCTGGAAATCAATGCCTCCTCATCGCTGCCTTCTATTCTGCAAAGAAGCTTTTGAATCTCCTTAGGGTGAATTTCATTATCCCCACTCTTTATTTTTATATTATATCCGAAATTGTTAATAAAGGTGCCAAGTTTTAAAATCTTTTCAGGATCCGGTGTATCATGGGTTCTGTATACAAAAGGAAGTTCCATCCAGTAAAAATGCTGGGCTACTGTCTCATTGGCTAGAAGCATGAAATCCTCAATAACCCTGGTTGCCGTATTTCTCTCATAGGGCTTAATCTCAAGAGGAATTCCTTTTTCATCAAGAATGATTTTGCTTTCAGGGAAGTCAAAGTCGATAGAACCCCGTTTTTTTCGCTTTTCTCTCAATATTTCCGAAAGTTCCTGCATCAATCTGAACATGGGAACCAGCTCTTCATACTCCTTTATGGTATCCTGATCCTCATCCTCCAGAATCTTTTTCACCGCAGTATAACTCATTCTGCGATTTACGTTGATCACTGATTCTACAATTTCATAATCAATGACTTCACCCTTATGATTTACGGTCATCAGACAGCTCAGTGCCAGTCTGTCTACTCCCTGATTTAAAGAACAGATTCCGTTTGATAATGCATGGGGGAGCATGGGAATCACCCTGTCCACCAGATAAACACTGGTTCCTCTTTTCAATGCCTCTCTGTCAAGTGCTGAATTTTCCTGCACATAATTGGTTACATCGGCAATGTGTACACCCAGGCAGTAATTACCGTCTTTCTTAAATACATTGACAGCATCATCCAGATCTTTGGCATCCTCACCGTCTATAGTGACCATCATTATATCACGTAAATCTCTTCTTCCTGCCCTGTCAGCTTCTGACACCTCCCGGCTCACACGCTGAGCCTGATTTAATACTTTCTCTTCAAACTCTACGGGAAGTTCAAAGCCTCTTACCACAGACATAATATCCACGCCGGGATCATTGACATGTCCGATGATTTCAACTACCTTGCCTTCGGGCTTATGCTTTTCATCCCCGTAGTCAGTGAGTTCTACTACCACCTTATGCCCATTCACGGCTCCTTTAGAACGTTCTCCCGGAATAAAGATATCTGTAGCAATCTTATCATTATCGGGAATTACGAATCCAAAGGTCTTTGATTTTTCAAAGGTACCTACTACCCGCGTAATACTATGGGCAAGGATTCTTACTACCTTTGCTTCCTGACGTTTTCCATGCTGATTTTTCAACAGTTCTACCTGAACCTGATCCTTATGAAAAGCGCCGTTTACACTATCTTCAGGAATAAACAGATCCTGCTCTCTTCCTTCGATTTCTACAAATCCAAAACCTCTGGCATTACTGATAAAAGTACCGATAAGCTCCCCGGGCCTGCCTTCTCCTTTCAAATATTTGCCACGCTTGGTAAGCAGAAGTTTTCCCTCTGCAAGCAATTCCTCCAGAATCTGCTTAAACTGCGTTCTTTCTTCCGGCTTTACCTGCATAAAGATTGCCAGTTCTTTTTCCTTCATGGGAACGTAAAATTCATCCTCTACAAGCTCACATATTAAGTTTTTACGTTTTTCATAAAGATTCTGATCCATATTTCCTCACACCAAAGCAGAAAAAAAGCACCCCGCTAATGCGGAATGCTTTAAGTCCTAAAATACATTAAGATTTAAAATAATACTGATAAGCATAAAGCCAATTGCCAGATACTTGGTAATCTTAACTAATTTCCCTTCCATGGAACGGCCTTTATTCTTGCCCCAGTATGTTTCAGCAGCTCCGCTGATCACTCCCAAACCTGCTGACTTGCCTTCCTGCATTAATACTAATACGGTTAATGCGATACATATTAAAATAAATAAAATCTGAATAACGATTCTAAGTACTGCCATCTTTACACCTCCTAATGCAAACAAGCATTAGTTTACCATATGAAATCATGATTTTCAAGTATTTTCTTTTAAATTATCTATTGTTGCACTGCGGCTGCCGTTTCTGACGTCATTTCTTCTTCCGGCACCTCTTCCACCACTTCTGTAAGAACACCTTCCGGAGTCGTTACATAATTTACACCTTCCAACACAACAGGCTGATTTCTCACAAGTGCTCCCGTGTTATCAAAGTAATACGGCTGATTCTGAATAGAATAAACTCCCGTTACGATATGACCAGCCTCATCTGCATAGTAAGTCTTATCTCCTACATTAATAAAGCCATGTACCATCTGACCAGTAGCCGGATCATAATAATAGGAAGAACCATCCTCTCTTGCAATCATACCGCTCTGGCGGATTCCTTCCGCACTGAACAGATATTCTGCATTATCAATCACCTGGGCACCTGTCAGCATATGTCCATCTGCCCTGTCAAAGAAATAGAAGTTTCCCTTTTCATCGCTCAGCCACTCATGCTTCATAATACCATTATTGGCAGGATCATAATAAAATTTCTGATCTCCCAGTACCACCCAGCCATTCATCTTCACGCCTTCTGCCGTAAAATAGTAATTGGCTCCGTCTATGACGCACTGACCTCTTGCAATACTTCCATCGGAAGGCATCAGATAATAGGTACCGCTCGCATCAGTAAACCAGCCCCTTACCAGATTTCCCGCTTCATCCAGATAATATCTGGTATTATTATAATCAATCCATCCTCTCTGCATCCGCCAGTTACGGTAAAAACGTGTGCTTCCATTGTGGTCAATAAAGCCCTCCGGAATGATCAGGCTGCTGTAATCCTTATATTGATAGTTTACATCCACACGGCTTCCAAAACCACCCACACTGCCATAGCTTGAATATTGCCAGAAGCACACATTGTTATTATATTCACAGCTGGTATTGTACTGGGCAACCCACTTGTCCCATCCGCAGATACTAAGTTTGTTGATAAACATATTCTTATTGGAATACACCATGGGATAATAACCTGCCGCATCAATTCTCATGCAAAACGCATTGATAATATCGATCAGCTGCTGATTACTCAGATTTTTCTGACAACTGTCCTCAATATCAAAAACAACAGGATAATTTACGGTATAACCATCAATCCACTGCAATACAAGTTCCGCTTCATTTGCTGCTGCCTCCGGGGTCGTTGCATAGGAATAAATATAAACTCCTGTTTTTAATCCGGCTGCCTGCGCATTTGTGATATTGGAAGCAAAATAGGGATCAATACCGCTGTTGGTACTTCCAACCTTAATAAAAGCAAATTTCATACCGGAGGCGGCTACCTGACCCCAGTTAATGGCTCCATTGTGTTTGGAAACATCCACTCCCTGTGCAATGGCACCATTTGCGTTTACCGCAAACACCGTTGAGGTCTGTAATAACCATATTGTTGCTACGGTCAGCAATGTTGCCATAAATCTCTTACCTGTTGTTTTGATAATTTTTTTCATTTGTTCCTTCCCTCACATACTTTTGTATCTTTGAGTAATATTCTTTAAAGCAAATTAAAAGGATCCTTATAACATGCCACTGTTCCAAGCTCCTCCTCAATTCGAAGAAGCTGATTATACTTGGCTACCCTGTCACTTCGGCAGGGAGCACCTGTTTTGATCTGTCCGGCATTTACAGCCACAGCAAGATCTGCAATAAACGTATCCTCAGTTTCGCCCGATCTGTGTGAAATTACTGCTTTGTATCCATTCTTCTGAGCCATTTCGATAGCCTCCATTGCTTCAGAAACCGTTCCGATCTGGTTCACCTTTACCAGAATAGCATTTGCCACCCGCAGCTTGATCCCTGCATCCAGACGTTTTGTATTTGTGACAAACAAATCATCTCCTACCAGCTGAATCTTACTGCCAAGCCTTTCCGTCAGTATTTTCCAGCCATCCCAATCGTCCTCTGCCAATCCGTCTTCAATGGAAACAATAGGAAATTTTTCGATCAACTCTTCATAATAGGAAATCATTTCAGAAGTGTCCCTGACGATATCCCTGCCCTTCAATGAGCTTTCGCCCGGGAAATGATACATCCCTGTTTTTTCATTGTATAATTCACTACTTGCCACGTCAAGAGCTATTTTTATATCTTTACCTGGTAAATATTTACTTTTTTCTACAGCTTCCATAATCAGAGAAAGCACAGCTTCTGCATCAGGCAGATCAGGGGCAAAGCCGCCTTCGTCTCCCACTCCTGTTGACAGTTTCTTTTCCTCCAGAATTTTTTTCAGAAAATGATAGATTTCTGCACAGATTCTTAAAGCATCGGAAAAGCTTTCCGCATTTACCGGCATGATCATAAACTCCTGGAAATCCACAGTATTACTTGCATGGCGTCCGCCGTTTAAAATATTCATCATCGGTACCGGCATCAGTCTTGTATAGGCTCCTCCAAGATACTGATATAGAGGAATGCTGAGTGCTTTTGCTGCTGCCCTTGCGACAGCCATGGATACTGCAAGTGTTGCATTTGCTCCCAGATTACCTTTATTTTCCGTACCGTCGGTTTCCATCAGGATTCTGTCTATTTCAATCTGGTTCAATCCGTTTCTTCCCGTAATGGCCTCTTTAATCTTGGTATTGACGTTTGATACTGCTTTTCTGACGCCAAGTCCGAAATATCTTGTTTCCGCATCTCTCAGTTCCACCGCTTCAAAGCGTCCTGTACTGGCGCCTGATGGAACGGCTGCTTTTCCTGCAAATCTGCGTCCTGTCATAGTGTCTGTCAGCATGACTTCAGCTTCCACGGTAGGATTTCCTCTGGAATCCAGAATTTCCCTGCCGCGGACATTTGTTATCTGCATATAAGTTTTCATAAGGTGCCTCCTTATCTAAAATTTCATTTTTATTATCACAGATATATTGTTTTCAAATGTTCAAATTGTTATACTGTAAGAGTATAAAAATTGTGTGAGGACAGAAAATGAAAAAACAGATACAAAAATTAAATTTTGATTTTTTAGACAAAAAAGACTATATTTGTATGTTTCTGCTGATGTTTCTTTTTGCCGTCATGGCTTTTTTCAGACTCGGTAATTTAGAGGCGCCGCAAACCTCATACACTACCACTTCCGAAAACAGAGATATTGTACTGGACTTTGGGGAATATATTGATATTTCTTCTTTTTCCATCTTTCTTGGCAACCTGAATACAAGACACCTGTCGCTTTCCGCATTTAATGAAGTAACAGGAGCCTGGGAAATTATAAATGGCGAAGCAACCGTGGAATCTGTTTTTGACTGGAATAAGGTAGATGTCTATTATAATCTGCGCTATCTCGGAATTGTAGCTACTGATGATACCGCAGTATTCAATGAGCTTGTGGTACAGGGGCCTGACGGTTCTGTTATCACACCAGTCAACGCTTCCAGCTATCCTGAATTATTTGATGAACAGGATATGTTCCCTGAAACCGCAACTTATATGTCGGGGACTATGTTTGATGAGGTATACCACGGCAGAACTGCTTATGAGTTTATTCACCACCTTACTACTTATGAGACCACCCATCCTCACTTTGGAAAAATCCTGATTTCCCTGGGTATCCGTCTCTTTGGCATGACGCCATTCGGATGGCGTTTTATGAGCGTGATCTTTGGCATTCTGATCATTGGCGTAATGTATGTTTTTGCAAAAAGACTCTTTGATAATACTTTTATCGCCTCTGCCACTGCTGCTCTCCTTGTTTTTGACTGTATGCATTATAATCTGTCAAGGATCGCTACCATTGATATTTTTGCGGCATTCTTTATCCTTTTAATGTACTATTTTATGTATGAATATATTTTCAGGGATACTGCTATTATGCAAATGTCCTCCGAAAAAAAGATATCTTCACAGCCTCTTTCAAAGCAGGTATTGATTCCCCTTGCTCTGTGCGGCATTTCCATGGCATTCGGCATTGCCACCAAATGGACCGGTGTCTATGCCGGGGTCGGCCTTGGTATATTATTTATTTTCCATACACTGACAAATCTTTCCCGTAACAAAAAACAGCTTGGAAAATTATTTTTATTTTGCTGTGTCTTCTTTATTGCTGTGCCACTGATTGTCTATACATTATCGTTTATTCCCGTTGTAGGGTATACAGAGTATAAAAATCTGATAGACAAGACAATTCAGGGAAGTATATCCATGTTCAACTATCACTCCCAGCTGGTAGCCGAACACTACTACAGTTCTCCTTTCTATGAATGGCCGGTTATCTGGATGCCGCTTCTTGATGCCAATGACGCGGTTGGTGCTGACAAGGTCAGTGCCATCAGTTGTATGGGAAATCCTGCTATCTGGTGGGTCGGAATTCCCTGTGAGATTTTTGTGCTTGTAAGAGGCATCAAGAAACGTGATAAAAAAGCAGGCTTTCTTTTTGTGGCCTATGCTGCCCAGTATGTACCGTGGATGAGTATCAGCCGAATTACCTTTATTTATCATTATTTTCCTGCCATTCTTTTCGTCATGCTGATGATGGGTTACACCATGGACTTTATTGTAAAGAAGTTTAAATGGGGCAAAAAAGCAGTCACCCTTTATCTGGCAACTGCTGTTATTGTTTTCTTCCTGTTTTTCCCTGTTGTCTCCGGATATCCTGTTGACAGAGAATGGGGATTTAAGCTCCGCTGGCTGAAGGATTGGATCCTGGTACTGTAATTACAGTTCTTAAAGTTCCTCCATCGCTTCTGTTTCAACAGCCTCCTGTTGTGGCTCCTCTGTCTGTTCCGGCAGCGCATTCTGCTGAATCTGCCGGTAAAGATCATATCCGACGTAAATGATCAAAGCAAGGAGAGCAATGGCTATATACTGCACGGGAACAATATTTACGGCGATCAGATATGGCATAAAGGTTAATACGGAAACCACCATAAATCCGCATGTGACAGGAAGCTTCTTTACATTGTTCACACCATAAATAACAGCAAGCAGATCAATCAGAAATCCATATCTGTCATGCATATGGGGCAGGGAATACACAATAATGGCAACGGTAAAAAGCGCCAGCGTGACCAGCAGTTCATTTGTAAGCTGTACTTTCCTGTTATACAGATAATAGGCAATACATCCAAGTATCATAATGGTCATGATAGTTCCCGCTCCGCTTACCTCATCCGCATGATGCATATCCGGCATGGTCTCTCCAAGAAGCGCATATATATTGGGATAATTCAGGGTTCCCCAGGGATAATATCCTGACTGATCCAGATATATTGTCATCAGATCCTTGAAGCTGCGCCCTGCAATCCATGCAGGTATGATACTGATCACATAAATGACCGGCACATACAGATAATGACGAAGCCTTATTGTTCTCTTTTTCAGCCACATAATAAGGAAAAACGGCAAAAGGAATACCGATTGCAATTTGAACATAAAAGACATTCCAAAAAACACCGCTGATTTTTTACTGTTATCTTTCAAAAAATAATAAAAAGAATACAGTAAAAAGGAAGTATAAATAATATCACACTGACACCAGTAGGCACTGTCAATCACAACAGTCGGAGACAGAAGTAAAATCGCCATTCCCAGAATGGATTTTCTTTTACTCTCTGTCATGTGGTAAAGAATACGGAATACCGCAATTGCTGCCATATAGTCGAAAAATACGGATACCAGCTTTAAGGCATACAGATCATTGGTGCTGATATACGACAATATTGTCATGATATACATATAGGGGGATGTATAGTTGGAAATTTTCATGGACAGTGATGAGAAGCCCCCGTTTGCCCGGATGGTATTCATCCATTCCTCAAGGAAACCATAATAATCTGCCGACTCAATGGGCATCAGCTTCCAGCGAATCATAAATGCTAGAATAAAAAGGCATGCGACAAATGCGATATCCACAATCTTCCATTTGACAGTTCCGATTTCTACTTCTATATTCAACCATTTATCTATGACACGTTCTTCCATAATTTACCATCCTGATTACATCATTATTCCCTGATATTGAGGTCAAAGAATTCTTTAAAATCATGTTCTTTGGTTAAGTCTAGCATAGTTTCAAATACTCTTCAACCAACATTTCTAAATAGTGATTTCTAAATCCTTATCTCACTCCACTGCTTCCGTCCAGGATTTCCCTCAGCATATGTACCCTGTTAAACGGGAAAGAGAAATAATATCCATCTACAAAATCCTCCGTCATGGAAATGATTTCCTTTGCAAGACCGATACCGGCCTGTTCTCCTTCCTCTCTGGTCATATCTTCACGATACCTTGCAAGTACCTCATCTGACACATCGATTCCTGTCATTTCATTTTTCATGAACATGGCATTTTTCAGACTGACAAAGGGCATAATACCGCAAAGAATCCGTGCGCCGGTTTCCTGTTTGATTTTTCTTAAACGTTCCACTCCCTCCGAAGTGGATACAGGCTGAGTCAGGAAAAAGGAGGCTCCTGCTTCCATTTTTTTCTTTACCCTGCTTATCTCCACTTCTAGATTCTTTCTTTCCTGATTGATTGCACCGCCATAGCAGACAGGCGCCTTCAGGAACTGATCCTCGTTCATATCGTTAATAATCTGCATCAGACCAACAGAATCAAAGTTAAATACACTTTTTACGGAAGTACGCACCATGGAAGGAATCGGGTCTCCCGTGATTACCAGAAAATTGTAAATTCTGTTGATATATGCTCCAAGCAGCTGGGAACGCATAGCGATAGCATTCTTATCCCGGCAACAAATATGAGGCATAACACAGATACCAGTCTCCCTGGAAACCTTCTCTGCCATCAGGATGGAATCAGCACGGGTTCGTCCCGAAGGGGAATCCGGAAAGGTTAACACATCCACACCGCTTTGTTTCAGTAAATGGGCTGCATCCATCAGCTTTTCATCATCACTGCCAACAGGGGGTGCCAATTCCACAGCAATCAGCTTCTTTCCTTCTTTGCCTCTATAAAAGGCGTGATCTTCCTGTTTCAATGCCAATGCGGGTTTTACTTTTTCTTTCACGATAAATTTTGTCTTTGTATGATCAAACAGCGAACTGATCTTACAGATATATTCCGGCGTGGTTCCGCAGCAACCGCCCACAATATCGGCACCATCCAGTGCAATATCGTTTACTTTGGAGGCAAAATAATCAATGTTCCGATCAGAAAATATCATACGATTACTGACCGCCTGGGGATATCCCGCATTAGGAAGAGCTGTCAGGAATTTCTTATGGGACAATTTAAGATTACAAATAATTTTCTGCATATGGCCGGGGCCTACACCACAATTAAAGCCTGCCGCATCAATTTCACTGTATTGCTCCGCCTCTTCCATCAGTTTGCGGGCACTTAGTCCCGCATTGCTGTACCCAAACTGATTCACGCTGAACTGTACCAGAATAAAAGCCTGATCTCCCACAAAGGAAATGGCAGGCAGAATATCCTCCAAACCTGAGAAAGTCTCGAACACCAGGAAATCTGCCCCCTCCTCAAGAAAAGTGCGGCAGATCTCAATATATTCTTTCTGGATATGATCTTTATCAGATGTGTTTTCATAGGGAATAGGACCGATATCCGCTGCCACATAAATTTGAGGCTGTTTCGCCTCGCATTTTTTTGCTGCCTCACAGGCAATCCTGTATCCGTGACGAATATACTCCTGTACCTCTTCAAATTCCTTCAAAAGTACCGATGTGTTGCAGGCATAGGTATTGGTTCTGATTATTTCCGCCCCTGCCATGATATATTCTTTATGAATCTGCTTCACTCTTTCCGGATGCAATCTGTTGGCAAGCTCCGGCAGTTCTCTGGTATCATACTTCATGGCATAGTAAGTGCCGAAGGCTCCGTCACAGATCAGTTTTCTGTTTTCAAGTATCTCTCTTATCGCTTTTTTTCCTCGCATAATTCCTGTTCCTGATTCTTTCTGTAATGATATTACTGCCGAAGCAAACGCTTTATTATTGCCAATATATTTACAGCAGATATGCCTTCAATAACGCAAAGGTATTATGTACACCATCAATATGGCTTCGTTCATATCCGTGGGACGCATAAACTCCCGCACCGATCAGTCCGTGACGCACATCATAGCCCGCTGTCAATGCAGCATCTGCATCGGAACCATAGTGCGGATAAACATCCACCGCAAAATCCACCTGTGCTCTCCTGGCCGCCGCAATCAAATCACCGACCACCTCATAGCTGTAAGGTCCCCGGCTGTCCTTGGCGCAGACAGACACCTGATGCTCACTGCAGCCTAACCCCTTGCCTACGCACCCCATATCTACTGACAAAATCTCGGTAACACCCCCGGGAACCGTCCCGCAGGCTCCATGTCCCACTTCCTCATACACCGTGATATGGTGATAAATTTTACGGAATGGTTTTATGTTCTCTTCCTTCATGTATTTTGCCATTCCAAGAAGAATTCCTACACTGAGCTTGTCATCCAGAAAACGACTTTTGATATAGCCGCTGTCAGTAATACGGGTTCTCGGTTCAAATGCCACAATATCACCTGGCATGATACCAAGGTTCTGCGCTTCCTCCCGATTGGAAACCTTTTCATCCAGCACAAGCTCCATAGCCTCATACCCTCTCCTGGTATCATCATACTCTCCATTTACGTGAATAGAAGCATTTTCCATCTGAAAGGTTCCCTCATACTTTTTCCCATTTCTGGTAATAACTTTACAGTTTTCCGCCTCTGCATTATTGGGATTCAATCCTCCAAGAGGTGTCAGTTTCAGTCTTCCGTTCTCTTTTATTTCTGCCACCATGGCACCTAATGTATCCACGTGTGCTTCCAGCAAGATTGCATTTTTCGGATCACTGCCTCCAAGATCTACAAGCACTCCTCCCTTTACGGTCAAATTTGCCTCATACCCCATTTCACGATATGACCGGCATACATATTCTGCCGCTTCTTTTGTGTATCCGGTGGGGCTGTCGATAGAAAGGAGCTTTTTTGTTTCTTCCATGATATAGGATAAATAGTTGTCCTTTTTTAAATCTGCTGCATTCATTTCTTCCCTCTCCTGTCTGAATCTTTTTATTTATGTTCCTTCACATACTGCAAAAACTCCGGAGTCTTAGACCAATATTTCATTCCCCAGTTTTCAAAATTCCACTCTTCCATATAATCATTACACTCAAAATCTATATAATACATTTCTCCATCCTGCACCACGAAATTAGTTGGAAAATAATCAATATCGGTGTTGGAAGGATATAGGCTGTCACACATGGCTTTTATCTGAGCATAATAGGATTCCTTCATCTATATTCCGGTTTCATACAAATATCACCTTGTCATCTTCTCATATGTACAAAATATCATACTAAAATATTCGGCAAACGTAGAACTATTCTCATTCTACATTTGCCGAACCTTATCTTCAGTCATTTGAAAACTAATCAGCGGCAAATAAATCTCGATACCACTGCAGTGATTTCGTATATGCATCATAAACCTGATTAATATCAATATTCTTAAGTACCATCTGTCTGGAAACCTCCTGCCAGGAAGCTTTTTCATATTGAATGACAAAATCAAGTACCGGCGCCAGTGTTCCCTTATGGTCAATCAGAGCGTCTCTGATATTTTTTGATACCTTTACCATGTCAAGTGCTTCTTCCATGGGCTTGTCAAGAATAATATCAAGTACAGAAAACAGTCCCATCAAAAACAGTTCGGAAGAATGAATTGCCATCTCAAACACAGGAGCAAGATTCTCCGCAAATTTGGCACGAAGCAGAGAAAGTCTCGTTATTTCATTAGGTTTATCTGCGCACAATTCATTCGTAACTGCCGTATTGATCCATTTCTTTAATTCTTTCTGACCAAGCATGGCTGCCGCATGCCTGATGGAAGTAATTTCCGAATTGACCGTCATCCTGTTTACCATCTTAAGCAGCGAGATCACAAGTGCCGTATCTCTTCCGATCACATCGGCTGCCTTCGTCAGGTCAAAATCATTGTCATTGACCAGGTTGAGCAGTTCAATATAATTTATTTTAAGAGGTGCCACATCGGACTGTCCCCTGGTAACAGGAACGCGGAAAAATTCACCCTCATACAGGTCATAGCCTCCATCCTGCTTTAAGATGTCAAAATCCTCCTGGGAGTTCACATTAACGGCACAGAGCTTAATATTCGGATAAACCTTCCCAAAATAAATTTTGGCCTTACTGATATCTATTTTCTTATGGTCAAGCAGAATATAATCCATCAGAAGGAGCACTTCACGATATTCTTCAAATTTGGCAACGGGAAGTTTTCTGATTGCCAGTTTATATCCGTTTTCCTTTAATTCTCTTAACCTGTTTACATACATGGTATCCGGGGTAATGGTATGATCCGCCAATAAGACCAGTCTTTCATGAGGTGCACTGCACTGTTCATCAATATCGGAAAAAATGGAAATATTGTTTACTTCCACAAAAACTTCTTTGTCCGCAGATAAGGTTTCAATTCCCATACTTTTAATGATATCAAGTCCTGCTATGTTTCCTGCCCCGTCAAAGCTTCCGGTTCCCAGCAGACTCGGATTTAAAAGATAATTTTTCTTTTGGGCAAATAAAGAATATGCACTGACTGCCATCGTTGCATCAAATAACGGTACTAATGTTGCAAGCATTATGTATTATCCTCCTTGTTCAGAGAGTATCTGTTTGTTCTAATTATTATCATACTATATTTTTAAAAATTTTTATATCTTTTTTTACAAATATGCCTGCCTGACTTTAATTACCGTCTTATATTTACTCCTGAAAGAACGGACAATAATACACCGTTCCTGCCATCCCCAATATGCGCTGTCTGATGATTTCTGTGCAAGTTCCCCGGCAGTTACTGTTCTTTTATAAAATAAAATGTAAATGATACTTAATAAACGATTCAGCATTTTGCCCCCTATATCTTAATTTTTGTCCATTTTCCTGCTCTAAAGCGAACGGATGCAAAAATAAAACGGGAAATCTGATCTCCCAGCACTCCCAGCCAGATTCCGATAATGCCAAGTCCGAACACATAACCTCCAAGATAGGATACCAGGGTACGGATCAGGGTAACGCTGACAGTGGATGCTATCGCAGTATAAAGCGTATCTCCGGCTCCCCTGAGGCACCCCATATAGACCACCTGAATGATCTGAAAGACCACAACAAAAATAATAACACGCATAATCCCCACACCGATAGAAATAATATTTTCTTCCTCAAAGTACAGGCTCATGAAGGGTCTTGCTCCAAAGAAATAGATTACTACAAGGCACACGGCAATCACAGTGCCAAGCAATCTGCAAATACCTCCGAACTCTTTGGCAAGCTTCTCATCTCCCGCTCCGAGGCTTCGACCGATCAACGCTACCGCCGCTGCCTGAAGTCCATCCCCGAAGGAAAAGGACAATCCCATAATATTCATTCCCACCTGATGGGCAGCCATGGCAGCCGTTCCCTGATCAGCAGCCATAACCGCCGTCAGCATAAAGCCGATTCTCATCAGAACCTGTTCAAAGAAAACACTGTAGCCAACCCGGAGCAAATGAGTAAAACATGTAAAGGCAGGTTTTATTCTATGGCTGATAATATATGGCAAACTGATAAAACCATCCGGCTTTCTGATAGACAGGACACTCATAATACAGGCAACCACTGTCCCAAGAACAGTTGCGAGAGCGGCTCCCTGAATGCCAAGAGCCGGAAATCCCAAATGACCGCCGATCAGAAGATAGTTAAAAATAATGTTGACTGTGTTGGAGGTCACGTTGGTACGCATGGTAATCTTCGTATTTCCGGCACCCCTTTGTGCCGAATTGATTCCCATCTGAATACAGTTGAAGATCATACCTCCCATAATGATTCTGAAATAGGCTACCGCACTGTCATGTGTCTCCGCATTGGAACCGCACAGGGAAATAATCGGCCCTGCAAACGCAACTGTCAACACACTTATGATTACGGCAGCCACGATAATAAACACTATGACGGTACTTAAAATCCTGTTCGCCTCTTCCTGATTGCGCTCTCCCCTTCTTCTTGCCACCAGTGCCGAGATTGCCACGTTAGTGGCAAAAAATAGAGCCAGTCCCATAAATTTGGGTTGTGTGGTAAGTCCTACCGCCGCAACCGCATAAGAGCCGAGAGAACTTACCATCAAAGAGTCTATCAGTCCCGCAAATGCCACAAAAAATGATTCAATGATGGAGGGCCATGCCATATCAAACGTGATACGGATATTTCCTTTTTTATATCGTGGTTTCTTTATCATATCATTGTCCTGTTTTTCTTTTATCAAATATTGTCCCGGCTTTTGATCCTTGTATCAATAAATTCAAATATCTTTCCAAAATAGGTATCAGAATCCACATCCATGGATTTTGCATGTCCTGCCTCTTTTGCTATGTACAGCTCCTTATCTGCCGGAAACGCTTCATAGACCTGATATCCCATGCTGACCGGTACAAAATCATCTTTTTCTCCATGAATGAAAAGCACAGGTTTTTTACATTTTTTCAGCTGGTCAATGCAGGATGCTTCCTTAAAATCATATCCTGCCCGTAGCTTACCGATTACCATACAGCAATAAAGAATGGGAAACGGGGGCAAATGATAATCCCGTTTCATAACACATGCAAAAATATCAAAGACGCTGGTATATCCGCAATCCTCAATATAACCGATCACATGCTCCGGATTTTCTCCCGCCGTCATCATCACGGTGGCTCCGCCCATGGAAATACCATGAAGAATAATTCTTGCCTTGGGATCTCTGTTTACAATCCACTTAATCCATTCCAGAATATCCTCCTTGTCAAGCCATCCCATACCGATATATCTGCCTTCACTTTTCCCATGCCCTCTGTTATCGGGCAAAAGCACATGATACCCTTTTTCATAAAAGGCTGCTCCATAGGGAAGCATGAATTTATGACTGTCCTTATAGCCGTGAATCGAGATAATCCAGTCATGGCTCTCTCCCTTCGAAAGACGGTATTTCGCTCTCAGTTTTAGTCCGTCAAAGCTTACAATCTCCGCATCTGACATTTCCTTTTCAAATTCCGCCCCGCCCTTATCCAGTTCCTTTTTGCTAAAGGGTGATGTCAGTATATTTCGAATAAAAATAAGACTTACCAGCACAGTAAGCAGAACGGACATTATAACAATAATAAATATGATTACGGTTACCTTCATGGTATCATCTCCCGGATTTCTGACTATATGTCTAAATTATAACATGTTTCGGGCACCATTCAAGCCCTTGCTGTCTCTTATAAAATATCTGATACCTTCCACCTGTTTTCATAGGCATTGTAAAAGAGTCTGATTCTCTTCTCTCTGTCAAATACCATGATTTTACACTCAAACTTCCACATATGATTTACAGACTTGATACCGTTTGGCATTGTACAGTCTCCGTAATGTGTCAAATCTTTATAGGCCCTGATCTGATATGCCTGATATTCTCCATCGTCATCCATGATCCTGATTTTTATGGAAATGATCGTTCCATCCCGTCTGTGCTGGCAGATAACATCTGCCAGTCTGTCCTTTTCCACTATATTTCCCATCCGTCTACCCTTCTTTTATCAATATATATCATTATAGAACATTTGTTCTGTATGTTAAAGAGGTAATATTTCACAATTTTACCACGTGCAAACATACGTTCTGTATGTTATAATGTAAGTAAAGCGCAGAATCTGATGACCGAAAAGGTGGTATTATCGAATGAAAGAAAAAATCTATTTATGTATTGATTTAAAATCCTTCTATGCTTCCGTGGAATGTGCCGAGCGGGAGCTTGATCCCATGACCACCAACCTTGTGGTAGCGGATCTGGAAAGGACAGAAAAAACTATCTGTCTTGCCATCACCCCTGCCATGAAGGCCCTCGGCATCAAAAACAGATGCCGTGTATTCGAAATTCCAAAAAATGTAAAGTATATCGCTGCCACGCCCAGGATGCAGCTCTATATTGATTATGCCGCAGAAATATACAGTATTTATCTGAAATATATTTCCAAAGATGACATCCATGTATATTCCATTGATGAAGCCTTTATGGACATAACCGACTATCTGTCTCTTTATGGTCTGACGGCCAGAGAGCTTGGCCAGCGCATCATAAATGAAATATATGACAGGCTGGGAATCCGGGCTTCCTGCGGCATCGGAACCAATCTCTACCTCACAAAGGTTGCCCTCGATATCACGGCCAAGCACTCTCCCGACTTTATCGGGGAACTGACGGAAGAATCTTATCGGAAGACACTCTGGAATCATAAACCGCTTACAGATTTCTGGCGGATCGGTCCCGGAACCGTGCAGCGGCTTAGTACCGCAGGCATCTTTACCATGGAGGATATCGCCCGTGCCGATGAAAACCTGCTGTATCATCTGTTTGGTATTGACGCCGAGCTTCTCATTGATCATGCATGGGGACGTGAGCCTGTGACCATCGCCGATATCAAATCCTACAAAGCACAGACAAACTGTCTTTCCAGCGGTCAGGTGTTATCCCGTCCTTACGGATTTGAAGAGGGAAAACTGGTGGTAAAGGAAATGACAGATCTTCTCTGCCTTGATCTGGTGGAAAAAAGCCTGATCACAAAATCCGTCACCTTACACATCGGCTATGACAACCGTCTCGGCGCCGCTTCTGCCCACGGGACTGCCGGCTTAAGCGATGAAACAAATGCCGACATTCTGATCATACCTGCTGTCACAGCGCTTTATGAGCGGATTGTCAATCCTTCCCTTAGCATCAAACGGATCAATATCACCTGTAACAATGTGATGCCGGAGGAATATCATCAATACAATTTCTTTACAGATGCCGGTGAACTTGAGAAAAACCGTAAAATCCAGAAAGCCGTTCTCAGCATCAAAAATAAATTCGGCAAGGATGCCATTCTCAAGGGGATGAATCTCCAGGAAGGAGCAACTACAAGAGAGCGGAATCATCAGATAGGAGGACACAGAAGTGGCTGCTAAACCCAAGAATAAAATGCCGATTTCCGACAGAGCTAAACAGTTTATGCCTTTTGCCGCTTTAAAAGGCCTGCCGGAAGCACTTGCCGCCAAAGAAAAAATCATTGTTCAGAAAGTCGAGCTCTCACCGGAAATGGAGGAAGAACTTGACCGGCAGATGCATCAGATCATAAAGGGAGAAGTCATCACCGCAGTTTACTTTCATCAGGATGAATATATCAAAATAACCGGCATGGTCGCCCGTATCGACGAAACCTGCCGGTTACTGCAAATTGTAAATACCAAAATTGCTTTTGATGATATTCTTATGATCTCACTGCCCTACAATTCATAAACTTTCGTTTCATAAGGTGCCAGCGTTACATGGCCTTTTGTTTCTTCTCCCGCAAACAGATCAAGGACCTGACTTTTCAGCACAATCTGTACCTCACAGGGCAGATAGTTGAGAACAAAGAGGAATCGTCTGCCGTCCTTCTCCCTGACTGCCAGCTCACAGCTTTCCGGAAGCTCTATCACGTCTTTAAACGGCTCTGCGATTCTCAGCTTCTTTGCAAACAGCTTCGCTGTATCCAGGGCAAAGGCACCGCCAAAGTAATAGGCTTCTCCCTTGCCGAAACGATTGCGGATAAGGGCCGGTTCTCCCGCATAATAACTGTTCCCATAGGTTCCAAGAATCTCTGCCGACTCACCGGCAGGTGCGAGAATATCATTAAATACCGCTGCTTCCATTTTTTCTCCGTCCCAGTCCACATACACATGCCCATCCTCCGGAGAAACAAAGGAATACTCCGGAATATCCGTTCCCGTAACCTTCGCTGCAAGTCCGGGCAGATAGTCCATCACACATTTACCGGTCATATCTTTATAGCCTGTACGACAGCCCATAACAAGTTTACCGCCCGCTGCCACGTATTCTTCCAGAAGTGCCATACGTTCTGCGGTAAGAATCGTTGCATGAGGATAAAACAACACCTCATATTTCTTCAATTCCTCCGGATTCATATCTTCTCTCAAATATACATAATTGAATGGCGCATGAAGCTGCTGAAGCGCAAGGAATAAGGAATCCTGACTGACCTTCTCCACTCTTCTGTGCCAGTTATCATAATCCGTATCCCAGTTATTGTCATAATCCCGCAGAATTCCTACGCTGGCTGCATATTCCGCCCCCGCTGCCGCCTGCAGTTTCGCAAGCTTTTCATAAACTGCCTTTACTTCCTTAAGTCTTCTGTTTTCTCTGCCGGAGTAATCCAGAATTCCATGCCAGTAAATCTCCGTTCCCATGATACTGGTCCGCCAGCGGAAATAGCTGATAAAATCCGCACCGTGAGCAATGCTTTGCATGGTCCATAAGGTCAGCTGTCCCGGTTTCGGAGTGGGGGCTTCCAGTCTGTTATTCCAACCGTCTGCACCGCTTTGCTGTTCCATGATTCCAAACACCGGTGAAATAGCACGTACCTCTGTCAGATTCTTACTCCACCACCTGTCTTTGAAAGGCTCCTGTTCATCATAATCATCCAACCCATAAGCAAAATCGGGATAGCTGTCATATGTAATAAAATCCAGACTCTCCTTTAGCATGCGCTGATAATCAATCCTACCGAAAATGCCATTGGTAGTGATAAAATCATCCTCCTTGATATATTTTCTTAAAATATCTGCCTGAAGCTTTGCAAAGCTGCAGGTGCTGTCAGATATAAACCGGATGTAGTCCAGCACTCTGTGAGGATTGGTAGCGTCATGAAGTGTGCGTCTTGGCACATCCACCTCTTCCCAGTCTGTATAAGTCTGATTCCAGAATACCGTACCCCAGGCAGCGTTTAAAGCATCCAGACTTCCGTATTTATCCTGCAAAAATTTTCTGAAAGCCTTCGTATCACTCTCAGAACAGAATTGAGCCGTCTCACAATTCAATTCATTATCCAGCTGCCAGCCGATAATTGCAGGATGTGATCCGTAATGTGCCCCAAGCTGCTCCGTCAGCTTTGCAATAAATTCACGGTAAACGGGAGAATTGTAATTATAATGTCTCCTGTTGCCGTGCCGGTAAAGATTTCCATCCTGATCGGCATTCAAAATCTCCGGATACTTTGAGGAAAGCCATGCCGGCGGTGTTGCCGTGGGTGTACAGAAAATGACCTTCATCCCCTTTTCCTGTGCCAATTCCAGAAACTCATCAAAAAATGCAAAATCATATTCGCCTTCTCTGGGTTCAAACTTGTTCCAGGCAAATTCTGCGATTCGAATAACACATATTCCTGCCTCCAGCATCCTGTCAAGATCCTCTGACCAGAGTTTCTTATCCCACTGTTCAGGATAATAGCATGTTCCCATTGTGATGTCTTTCCCGTTTACAATTTTCCTGTTTTTTTCCTGCATCTTACTTCCCTCGTTTTTCCATTATATTTTTTCAAGGAATTTCTCAGTTTTTCTTATATTACCACAGTTATTACCGCACAGTAAATAAGAACACACCCTGCACAGGCAAAGTATGTTCTTATTCTTAATCTGTTTTCTGTTTTTTCTTTTTTATGACAATACCTTATAACTCAAATTTTCTTTTGACGGCTTCCACAAGATAATCCGCAGTTCCCTCTACCCCAAGAAAACTGCTGTCAATCAGGATATCCTTATGAAGCTTGTCACTGCTCCCACAATAACAATTTATATAGCACTTTTTAAGTATGCATACTTATTTTTTGGTATTCAGACTGCGTATGCAACATTGGAAGTATACTCTGAGAGTATCCTTTCCACTTCTTCTATTGACAAGCTTGCATTTTCGATTATAGTGCCGATTTCTTCCAGTTTCATCAATTTCTGCTCTTCAAGAAGTTCCTGCAGTTCCTCCTTTTCCTTTTCGATTCTTATTTCTAAAGAATCTATCACGTTTTTCTTTTCTTCAATTTTCTGCTCAATGGTCTTTTTGGGTCCTCTTGCCATAATTTACCTCCGTTAAAATCTAAAGATAGTAAATTATATGGACAAGTCGCAGATTTTATTCATTTTTGCTATGAAATTCTTCCATTATCCATTTCGTACACTACGTCTGCCAGATTCATGGTGGATTTTCTGTGGGATACCAGTACTACCGTTTTATCCTCACGGGATTCTTTCAGTGACTTTAAGATAATTCCTTCATTCAGAGAATCCAGATTGCTGGTGGGCTCATCCAGTAAAAGGAAGGGCGCATCATGTAAAAATGCCCTGGCAATTCCAATCCGCTGTTTTTCCCCACCGGATAAAGTATCGCCAAGTTCTCCCACCTTTGTGTCATATTCCTTCGGAAGAGTCATAATAAAGTCATGGATAGACGCTTTTTTTGCAGCCTCCATAATCTCCTCCCCGGAAGCACCCGGTTTTCCGATGGCAATGTTATTGGCAATGGAATCATGGAACAGATAAGTTTCCTGTGTGACATAAGACTCCATATTTCTTAAATCCGTAGTATTGATTTCCCTTACATCTTTTCCGGATATCAGTATCCTGCCGCTGTCTACATTCCAGAAATGCATCAAAAGCTTTAACAGAGTTGATTTTCCGGAACCGCTGGTGCCGTGAATGCCAACCACCTTTCCCTTGGGAAGCTCTATGGAATAATTTTTTAAAATCTGTTCCTCTTCATAGGCAAAATTCACATGTTCCGCAGCAGCCCCCTGAAAGCTGACCTTTTCTTTTCCCGTAACTTCTTCTATCTGCGGTTCTTCCTCCAAAAGAGAAAGCACACGCTCACCGCTTGCAAGCGTCTGATTCAGGTTATTGGATAAGTTGGACAGTGCCACCACAGGGCCAAAGGAACCCATCATGGCAATCGTGGCAATCAGCATGTTATCATAACCTGCATTTCCGTTTCTGAAATTCCAGAGCATGAAAAACAGCATACCAAAAGAAAACAGCAAAATGACCATATTGGTCAAAGAACTCTGGGATGCTTCATACCGGTTCAGCTTTTTCTGCATCTGCCCCAGATTCTGGGAACGCTCCTTCATCTGTGCCATCCTTTCTTCTCCTTTATCATATTGGATGGTCTCATCCAGTCCCCGAAGGGAATCCAGAATAAAGCTGTTCAATTCACCGAAAGAATTGCGGAATTCCATGCCTTCCGCCGCCCCTTTTCGCCCATTCCAAAGAGGAATTGCTGCACCCACCACCAGATATCCAAGGAGTGCGATCACACCTGCCGGCGGATATTGCTTCCCGATAAAACAGACCATCACAAGGGAGGTCAGGATAGCTATGGCAATGGGAGAAATTGTATGGGCATAAAACACCTCCAAAAGTTCTATATCCGAAGTAATGATAGAAATCAGGTTTCCCTTGTCCTTGCCTTCCAGCTTTGCCGGACAGAGCCTTCTTAAAACAGCAAATACTTTATGACGTATGATAGCCAGAAGCTTAAATGCAATAAAATGGTTGCAATACTGTTCTCCATAATGGAGAACTCCACGTAGGATTGCCAGAATAACCAGCATGGCAACCGGTATTCCAGATATTCCAAAGAGTCCGTTCAGAATACCGTATCCGGCAAGAATGGTCAGAAAAATGGCACACAAATATCCCAAAACACCCAGTAAAATGGCAAGACACATAATCGGAAAAAGCGGCTTTACAAGACCGATCAACTGCCCCATGATCACAATACCTTTTCTTCTGCTTTTCTGTTCCATTAATCTGCCACCACCTTTCCGTATGCCTCCAGTTCACTCTGATACCGGTACAGCTTTTCATAAGCACCGCCTTCTGCCAGAAGTTCTTTATGTGTTCCCGACTGTACCACGTGACCGTTTTCCAGCATATAAATCCTGTGAGACCCTACAACATTTGCCAGCCTGTGTGAAATCAGGAGGATGGTCTTCGTTTCGGCAAGTTCCCGAATGACCTTCATAATCATCTCTTCGCTTTCCATATCGATGTTGGAGGTTGCCTCATCAAAAATATAAACCGGCGTATCATGAAGGAGCGCTCTCGCCAATGCAAGTCTCTGACACTGTCCCCCGGAAAAATTGCTTCCTTTTTCCATGATCTCAGTATCCAGACCCTGCTGCTCCCGCAAAAATCCCAGGAGATTTACCTTTTCTAATACCGCATACATCTCTTTCTCAGATGCATCCGTCTTTCCCATTTTCAGGTTGTCTCTTACAGTGCCTTTAAATAAATAACTGTTATGGCTTACAAGAGTAATATGATTCATCAGACTTTTTTCCGAAATATCCCGCAATTCCTTCCCCTGTATGGTGATACTGCCTCTGTAACCTTTATTTCGTCCCATAAGAATACCGGCTATGGTGCTCTTCCCGCAGCCTGAAGTCCCCACAAGGGATACAAAGCTTCCGGCTTCAAATTCCATAGTGATGCCGCTTAAAATATCCCTGTTTTCCCCGTAAGCAAACTGCACCTCCTGCAGCCGGATTTCTGTTTTTGCATCTTCCAGTACCACATTCTTCTCTTCCGGCTCAGGCAAATCCAACAGTGCAAAAATCTTGTCACTTGCCGCCATGCCGTTCATGGCAATATGGAAAAAAGAACCAAGGAGCCGCAAAGGAATAAAAAACTCCGATGCCAAAAGAATAATCATCAGCGTCCCGCCAGGACTGACATTTCCTTTCCCGAATTCGGAAAGCGTGACTATCATACCCACTGCTGCACCGCCATAGGCAATAATATCCATCACACTGGTGGAGTTGAGCTGCATGGTCAGCACCTTCATGGTAATTTGACGAAATTTCTGGGATTCTACATCCATTTCTACTGCCTTGTCTGCATCTGCCTGATAGATTTTCAGTGTGGTCAGTCCCTGGAGATTTTCCAGAAAGGAATCTCCAAGTTCCGTATAAATTCCCCAGTATTTATTAAGCAGCTTTTTGGCAATCTTCTGTACTGCCACAATAGATATGGGAATCAGCGGTACGCAGACAAGAAGCACTACACTGGCTTTCCTGTTTACAAAAGAAAGAATAACAAATAAAGTCACCGGAGCCAGCAGACTGTAAAACAGTTGAGACAGGTACCTGCCAAAATAGGTTTCCAGCTGTTCCACTCCCTCTGCCGCCATCTGCACCACCTCTGAAGTGGCAACTTTCTCCCTGTAGGAAGCTCCCAGTTTCAATAACTTTCCATAAATCTTTTCACGCAAGATCCGTTTTACATCCACACTTGCTTCGTAGGATGCATAGGATGCCTGCCTGTCACAGAAAAATCGCGCGAAAACGGCAATAAGAACCAGGACACCGCAGGACAGTATCCGGTTCCCTGTAAGCGTTCCGAAGAGCGCATATTCCAGTAACATGGAAGTTGCGTAAATCATTGCCACCTGGCAAAGCAGGGAGAGCCACTTCCAGATGACCTGAAATACAATATATTTCCTCGCATGAGCCAGTAGTCTGATCAGCCTTTTTTTTATCATGGTCTATTTCTCCTATGTTCTCTTCTCACTCTGCAACCGGTTCTTCCGGCTTTATTGTCCTGATTCTGAAAAAGAAATACCAAAGATGCCACACCCACACCACTGCAATGCAGATCCGCCCCACCGGGACATTTCTCATACACAGAAAGCTGACCGCCATCATCGCGCTCACAGTACAGGTGATTCGAAGCTTGGTACCTATCGTCATGGCACGCTGTTTTACAAAGCTGTCAAGATGCTTCCTGTAAAGCTTCGTTCCAATGAACCAGTCATGTAATTTTTTCGAGCTTCTGGCAAAGCAGAATACCGTTGCCATATAAAAGGGTACTGTGGGAAGAACAGGCAGAACAACTCCTATTGTTCCAAGGGAAAGACAGATTAATCCCAGAATGATCCAGAATATTCTTAATGGTGTTTTACTCATCATTTTAGTCCTTTCTTTTTCTCTGTAAGTTAGCTATTTGTAAAATTAATTAGTTTAGGCTAACCGAATTGTAACCGAGATTTCGAAAGCTGTCAATCGGGAATTTTTACCTTATACTCTGATCACGCCTGTTTTTCCTGTGGGATATCCCTTTCCATCAGGCTCTTTGTAACTGTTTTCCAACCATTCATGCCGTTCATGCTGATGGCAAGTGTAGATGTGTTATGCAAAAGAGCTGAAGTTGTAGGCTGAATCAGCCCTGTAACGCCAAGAAGTATCAGTCCGGAATTGATTCCTACAATCCGTATGTAGTTTTTCTGTATCCTTTTTACCATATTTTTACTGATCGTTCTCAATGTCACCAGTTCATAAAGGTTATCTGCTTCTATTGTGATATCCGCCACCTCTCTTGCAATCTGTGCGCCGTCACTGATAGCAATGCCAACATCCGCAGCAGAAAGTGCCGGAGAATCATTTACTCCATCACCGATCATAACAACCTTCCTTCCCAGCGCATGTTCCCTGTCCACAAACGCAGCTTTATCTTCCGGCAAAACTTCCGAATAATATTCATCCACACCTATCTTCTTTGCCACAGCCGCAGCTGTGCGTTCACTGTCTCCCGTCATCATCACAATCTTAGTAAATCCGCTTTTTTTCAGATTTTCAATGACTGTTGGTGCTTCCTCTCTGATCGGATCTGCAATGCAGATAACAGCGGCAAGTTTTCCCTCAATAGCAAGATAAAGATACGAAAGTTCTTCCGGGAGACTACGAAATGTTTCCTCCATTCCTTCCGGGATATTACAATTTTCATCTTCAAAAACAAAATGATAACTTCCGATAATCACTTTCTTCCCTTCAACCCTTGATGAAATCCCGTGTGCAACGATATACTCTACTTTCGAATGATTTTCCTCATGCACAAGCCCTTTTTCCTTTGCTGCATTTACCACTGCTTTTGCCATGGAATGCGGAAAGTGTTCTTCCAGACATGCTGCTAAACGAAGCAATTCATCCGGATCTTCATCACTAAAAGGAACTACCTTTGCCAGCACCGGATGGGCCTTTGTGAGAGTACCTGTTTTGTCAAAAATAATTGTATCAGCCTCTGCCATTTTCTCCAGAAATTTACCGCCTTTTACTGTAATGCAATGCCTGTTTGCTTCCCTGATTGCGGCAAGTACCGTAATCGGCATAGCCAGCTTCAATGCACAGGAAAAGTCTACCATCAGGACAGACAATGCCTTTGTAGTATTTCGAGTCAGCAGATAAACAAGTCCTGTTCCCAGCAAAGTATAGGGCACCAATCTGTCCGCCAGATGTTCAGCCCTGCTTTCCACACCGGACTTGAGTTTCTCTGTCTCTTCTATCATAGTTACTATCTTTTCATATCTTGTAGCTCCCAGGCCTTCCTTTACCTGTATCGTCAGTTCTCCTTCTTCCAGTACGGTTCCGGCATATACATATCCATCTTTCTTCTTTTCCACCGGCATGGATTCCCCGGTAAGGGAAGCCTGATTTACCATCCCCTCTCCTTTTACAACCACTCCGTCAAAGGGGATCAAATTGCCCATGTGTACTACGATAGAATCACCGGCAATAACCTGAGTTACATCTGTCAGAATTTCTTTCTCCTCAACCAAAAGCCAAACCTTGCTGACATTAAGGGACATGCTCCTTGCCAGGTCATCCACAGACTTTTTATGTGTCCACTCTTCCAATATTTCTCCAATATTCAAAAGGAACATAACAGATCCTGCCGTGTCAATATCTTTACGAATGACTGACACCCCGATTGCCACTCCATCCAAAAGAGCAACCTCTATCTTCCTTCCCATGGCAGAGCAGATTCCCTTCCAAATATATTTTATGGATTTTATCGCTGTCACCACACATCTGAGCGTATAGGGGAGAAAAATTTTACTGCCCATACGCAATATCACTCTGCCTGCCAGTTTGTCCATATATTCTCTGTTTGTTTTTCTTCCGGAAAGCTGAAGAACCGAATCCGGCACCTGTACATTTTTGTAAGAAAATCTCTGAAGAATGCCAAGCATTTGCTTTCTGTCTCCCGAATAGCAGATAACCGCGTCCTGATTTCTCTCATAAATCTTAGCTTCACTGACCATATCGCAGTTTTCCAGATAATACTGCAGAGTATCTGCTTCCTTATCTGTCATAACTTCTTGTATGATATGAATTCTGATACGGCCTTTTATTTCATGCAAAATCTTAAATCTCATCTTTTCCACAGCCTTTCTTAATTTGCAAATACTATATGGAAAACACCTGCAGTTTCCCACAGGTGTTCTTTTCCCTTATCTATTCTTCAGATTCTGCTTCCTTTTCACTTTCATCTGCAAACTCTTTTTCTTCTGCGGCGCGGCTTTCATTAATCTCCTGTGCCTCTGCGTAAATATCTTCCGCATTTTCCTGAATGCTGGTAACCGTCTTCATCACGCATTCCTTGGCACGAAGCACAGCCGCGGTACACTGTGTATATACTTTCTTTGCATCCTTACTGGATAATATTTTGATGCCGGCAGTTCCAAATAAAACCCCTGCCGCAAAAATTCCTGTCTTTTTTGCATCAATTTTCTTTAAGATATTCATCATATTTTTGTACCTCCATTGTTATTCATGTCTGTATCCTGTGCAGATTGCCATGAGCATGCAGATTATAGCCGCCCATGCCCAGAATT
>JBJEMT010000034.1:0-35410 GCA_051879815.1 Suilimivivens sp.
AGGTTATTGGTAAATTCGGTTCCCAGATCATCTATAATCAGCAAGTCACATTGAAATAAATCCTCATATTCTTTATGAAGCTCATCCGTATTTTTATAATCAAACTTAAATTTGGATAAAGTATCAAAGAGTCCGGCAGCACTGAAATATATGACAGAATGTCCACTCTCAATGAGCTCCTTTGCCACACAGCCGGATAGAAAGGATTTACCCGTACCCACTGTACCATAAAAGAATAAATTATGGTAGTCTGAATTGAAATTATTAATAAAATTTCTGCAGGTAATCACAGTATTTTTAAAACGGACTAAATCCTCTCCTTCATAATAATCATAGGAAAGAGAGGAAAAATTTTCACTTTCCAGCATTTCCTGAATGCCGGACTGCTCATATAACATAGTAATAACAGCCTGTTTAAAGCAATGACACTTACTGCCGTTCTGATAACCGGTATCCTTACAGTCAGGGCAGTCATAAACAGGTTGTAAATAATCGGCAGGAAGTCCGGCAGAAAGAAGGAGTTGTTCCTTCATGGAGGATAATTCCCTGATCGTTTTTTTAAGTTCTGCCAGAGCGCCGTCATCCCCTTCTAAAAGCTTTTTTCCCTGTGCAACGGAAATCGAGGAGATAGAGTCATCAAGCTCCCGGTATCCCTCTACATGGGAATACACGTAAGCAGTACGTTCTTCAAGAAGACGGCGGTTTCTGTCCTGTTTTGCCTCGAAGCTTCTGATAATGGTATCATACTGGGAATTTGTAAGTGCCACGGTAATCTCCTTTAATTGCTTAAAATCTCTTTTTCAAGAGCATCAAAGTCATAATTGGTATGCATAAACTGATTGAACTGGCTTGTGGAAGGCACAGATTTCGTCATGCGCTTCTTAGAGTATGCCTCATCCATCGCTTTAATATCCGCTTTATGATGAACATTGCCTTTATACCAGCTCTTTAAAATGCTGTCCGCGTATTCAAAACGGTGTCTGTCTGTTGCAAGGACGGTGCGTTCACAGGCCTCCATAATGATATCGGAGGTAAAACCGTACTCCTTGATCCATTTGGTGACATAATCTGCTTCTGTTTTGGTGGGAGCCGAGGATTTGCCCAGCGCTTTCATAATATCATATACGATCTTATCATATTTATGAGCATATTTGGCAGCCTGCTTTGGCGTCGTGATTCCTTCCTGTGCCCAGCTGATTGCCACTTTTTCGATATAGCGGAAGTCCTTTTTACCTTTATCTACACAGTACTGAATCAGATAATCAATGAGATCGCTGGAAAATCCCAGCTTGTCCGAGAAAAATAAAATAGTCTTGATCTCATTGGGACTTAAAGGCTTTCCGATATACTGCTCTGCAACAAAAAGAATCTGGGCAGTTTCTTCATTGCTCTTAAATTCACGAAGCTCGTCCAGGGTGTAGGATGGCTTTTCATAAGCAGATGATAATGCGTTTTTTTCGGCATCGGAAGGCTTCTCTCTATCGACAGCCTCCTTTATAGGCATAGCTACGACAGGTGTAAGAGGCACAATGTCTGCGCAGGGTTTACTGTCCACATTGAGAAGACGGATGCCTGATACATTCTTTGCCTCATCATACTCCAGGGAAAGCAGTTTGTTCTTTTCCCAGTATTTGAGGGCGCGCATAACATCCTTCTCCGTGTGGTTAAATTTATCCGCAATATCAGAAATACTGGTAGCCATATGGGCACTCATCATCCTGAGTAAATACAGATATATTTTAAGCTGTGCATCATTAGCATCCTTCATGTATTCATCGATAAATAAATTGGACACAATAGTAGTATCAGAATAATTATCCTGATAAATAGTAAAACGACTCACCTGTCATCCCTGCTCTCTGTTATTTACATTCTTTCAAAGCAAGAAGAATTATAACACAAGATTATAAAAATGCAAATAGCAATTTTGCCGAAAAACCCAGTGTTTTCAAGGGTTTGCGCGATTTGTGGATTGTGTGGATAATGTGGATATAAGAAAAATCCATATTTGCTTTTTATGTAAAAAACAGGTAAAATCCGCAACTTGTTTCATAAATAAATATCCACATAAGAAAAAGTCTTTTTTGACTCCAAATTATGTGGATATTGTGGATAAAAATTATTTAAGTAGATTTTCGCCGATTTTTACAACATCTCCGGCTCCCATAGTTATCAACAGGTCACCGGGAGTGCAATTTTCCAAAATAAATTTTTCAATGGCGGCAAAATCAGGAAAGTAATAACAGGTTTTACCAAGAAATTCTATTTCCTTTTGCAGGGTAGCGGAGCTGATTCCCAGATCGTCTGTTTCCCTTGCAGGATAGATTTTAGCCAGAATGATCCGGTCTGCATGAGACAGGGCCAGGGCAAAATCCTTCATAAAAGCTTTAGTTCGGGTATAGGTGTGGGGCTGGAAAACGCACCAGAGCGTTTTGTGCGGATAATTTACCGCGGCTTTTAAAGTTGCAGTAATTTCTGTGGGATGGTGAGCATAATCATCTATTATAGTAACTCCGTTTACAGTTCCCTTATATTCGAAACGTCTGTCAGTACCCTTAAAGCTGGACAGCGCTTTCTGAATAACAGGTGTATCAATGGCAAGAAGTTCCGCCAGGGCAATGGCAGCCAGAGCATTATAGATATTATGTTCACCCGGAACGGAAAGGGAATAACGGGCAGTTTTCTGCCCTCTGTGGATTAATGTAAAGGAGGCGCATCCCTTTTCGTCGTAGGAAATATCTGCTGCGCTGTAATCAAAACAGGCTGAAGGTCCAAAGGTAATAACGGGACAGGCAATATCCTCCGTGATGGCTTCCGGATTTTCAATAGCGCCATTGATGATCAGAGCACCGTCTTCTGGCAGAAGCTTTGCAAACAGGTGGAAGGAGTTCCGGATATCGTCAATGTCCTTGAAAAAATCCAGGTGATCTTCTTCTATATTCAGAATCACCCCGATCTTGGGATAAAAGCTTAAAAAGCTGTTGGTGTATTCACAGGCTTCCGTGACAAAATAGCCGGAACGGCCCACACGGATATTTCCGTTTATGGTTTTTAAAATACCGCCAATAGAAAGCGTAGGATCCGTATCCGCAGCCAGAAGGATCTCCGAGACCATGGAGGTAGTTGTTGTTTTGCCATGGGTGCCGCTGATGGCGATGGGAGTTTCATAATTTTTCATCATCTGTCCAAGAAGCTGTGCCCTTGTAAGGATGGGAATATTAAGGTCTCTGGCAGCTACATATTCGGGATTATCGGAGTGAATGGCACTTGTGTAAACCATAAGGTCAATATCGGCAGTAATATTTTCATATTTCTGACCGTAAAAAATCACGGCACCTTTTTCCTCAAGGAGCTGGGTCAGGGGAGAGGGCTTCATGTCGGAGCCTGAAACGGTAAATCCTTTTTCCAGAAGTACTTCCGCAAGACCGCTCATACTGATGCCGCCAATGCCAATAAAATATATATGAATGGGGTGGTCAAAATTGATCTGATACATAATATAACCTCCGATAACTTAATAGTATGAACACTTTTATCAATATCATTATAAGTAATCTGCTGAAAAAAACCAATGGCATTTTGAACAAAATGTATGAATGAGAAGGGCAGTAAGATACAAAATGTTGTAAATGGAACAAAAAAATATTTGTATAATAATATGCATTATTGTAAATTTTTTACATAAAAATACTAAATTTCAGTAATTTTTTTGTAAAAAATATTCACATTTAATTGATTATATGGTATACTATTCATAAATTTAATAATTGGTACCTGTGTCGATAGACCGGTTATTAAAAGAAGGCTTTATTATAAAATTACTGGTAAGAGGTGATGACATGATTAAGAAAGAAATGATTGCCATGTTGTTAGCAGGCGGTCAGGGAAGCAGATTAGGCGTGCTTACATCGAAAGTAGCAAAGCCTGCGGTATCTTTTGGGGGAAAATACCGAATCATTGACTTTCCATTAAGCAACTGTATCAATTCCGGTGTTGATACGGTAGGCGTATTGACCCAATACCAGCCTTTAAGGCTGAATACACACATCGGTATCGGTATTCCGTGGGATCTGGACAGAAATATCGGAGGTGTGAGCGTACTTCCCCCTTATGAAAAGGTTACCAACAGCGAATGGTATACGGGAACGGCAAACGCGATTTATCAGAATATTGATTATATGGAAAGCTTTAATCCGGAATATATTCTGATTCTGTCAGGTGATCATATTTATAAGATGGATTATGAAGTAATGCTGGATTTCCATAAAGAAAAGGGAGCGGAATGTACTATTGCCGTTATGCCGGTTCCCATGGAAGAAGCAAAACGTTTCGGTATCATGATTACCGATGAAGAAAGAAGAATCACCGATTTTGAAGAGAAGCCGGCTAATCCAAGGAGCAATCTGGCTTCCATGGGTATCTACATATTCAATTGGAAGACCTTAAAAGAAGCTCTGCTTGCCAATGCAGAGCAGCCCGGACTTGATTTCGGTAAACATATTATTCCTTACTGTCATGGTAAGGGGGCACCTTTATATGCTTATGAATTTAATGGTTACTGGAAGGATGTAGGAACACTGAACTCCTATTGGGAAGCGAATATGGAGCTGATCGATATCGTTCCTGAATTTAATCTGTATGAAGAATACTGGAAAATTTACACCAAGAGTGAGATACTTCCTCCTCAATATATTGCCGACGAAAGCGTAGTAGAGAGAAGCATTATAGGTGAAGGAAGTGATATTTACGGTAAGGTATACAATTCCGTAATCGGCTGTGGTGTTACCATAGGTAAGGACACGGTGGTTCGGGATTCCATTATTATGAATGGAACCGTAATCGGTCCCGGATGCGAGTTGAATAAGGCAATTGTTGCCGAAAACGTAACGATCGGTAAGAGCGTAAGGCTGGGTATCGGTGATGAAGTCCAGAATGAAACCGACCCTCATATCTACAACAGCGGAATTGTTACCATTGGTGAGAAGAGTATGATACCTGATGGCATTACCGTCGGTAAAAATACATGCGTGTTTGGTGTTACTACGGCTGAAGATTTCCCGGATAACTGCCTTGCAAGCGGTAAAACTTTAATTAAGGCAGGTGATGAAAAGTGAGAGCAATCGGTATTATTTTAGCAGGTGGAAGCAGCTACAGAATGAAAGAACTTTCTACGAAGAGAGCAGTATGTGCCATGCCTATTGCCGGCAGCTACAGAAGTATTGACTTTGCACTGAGTAATATGACAAACTCCCACATCCAGAAGGTGGCAGTTCTGACCCAGTATAATGCAAGAAGTCTGAATGAGCATTTAAGTTCTTCCAAATGGTGGGATTTTGGACGTAAACAGGGAGGTCTGTATGTATTGACACCCTCTGTTACTGCAGAAAGTAATTCCTGGTATCGTGGAACCGCAGATGCAATTGCCCAGAATCTTACTTTCCTTAAAAACAGCCATGAGCCTTATGTAGTCATTGCATCCGGTGACTGTGTCTATAAGCTGGATTACAATAAGGTGCTGGAATATCATATTGCAAAAAAGGCTGATATCACAGTTGTATGTAAGGATATGGGGCCTGATGTCAATGTCGACCGTTTTGGTACGATTAAAATGAACGAGGAAAGCCGTATCGAAGAATTTGAAGAAAAGCCTGTTGTTGCCAAGTCCAATACCGTTTCCTGCGGTATTTACGTGGTAAGAAGAAGACAGCTGATTGAGATGATTGAGAAATGTGCGGAAGAAGAACGGTATGATTTTGTGAAGGATATTCTTATCCGTTATAAGAACATGAAGAGGATTTACGGATATAAGCTGCAGGAATACTGGAGCAATATTGCAACAGTGAGTGATTACTTTAATACCAATATGGATTTCCTGAAGGCGGAAACCAGGGATTATTTCTTTAAACAATATCCCGATGTATATTCCAAGGTAGACGATCTGCCTCCGGCTAAGTATAATGTGGGTTCTAATATCAAAAACAGTTTGATTTCCAGCGGATGTATTATAAACGGAACGGTAGAGGATTCTGTTGTATTTAAGAAGGCTTATATTGGAAATAACTGTTATATTAAGAATTCCATTATCTTAAATGATGTTTATATTGGTGATAATACGCATATTGAAAACTGTATTGTAGAAAGTCATGGCACAATCAGGGCAAATTCCTATCATGCAGGAGAAAATGGCAGTATTAAGATTGTTATTGAAAGAAATGACAGATATGTCATTTAAAAAGTGAAAGCTAAAGGGGTTGCTAAATATACAAGACTAGGGGGATGTAGATAAAATGCAAATCACAGATGTTAGAGTAAGGAAGATTACGAAGGAAGGCAAGATGAGAGCCATCGTTTCTATTACCATTGATGATGAATTCGTAATCCATGATATTAAGGTAATAGAGGGCGAAAAAGGATTGTTCATTGCAATGCCGAGCAAAAAGGCTACTGATGGCGAATACAGAGATATTGCCCATCCGATTAATTCCGGTACTCGTGAAAAAATTCAGAATATTATTCTGGAAAAGTATGAGAAAGCATTGCTGGAACCGGTGGAAGAATGAGTAATCGAATCGGTGAAAGTATGCTGATAAAGCCTAAACCAGTAAAAGAAACAGGGGTGTGAAAGCACCCCTGTTTCTTTGTGCTCAATAAGACAGCTCACAGAGTCTGCAGTGTTTTTGAATATGTCTGTGGAATATATTCTATAACTTCACAAGTTCCCGTACATAAGGAATTTTTAAAAGAATATAAGTGGTCGCGCCGGAAGCAATAGTAAGACATAACCAGAACAGAATGGCAGAAAAAGTGTCTAACGGGGTATAGAAGCTGTTTATTCCGGCAAGAAGAATCGGATGGATAATAAAGATGCCCATGGTCAGATTGGTGAGAACGGAAATGATCCGTGTGGTGGTACTTTTAATGGGAATACGAAGCAAAAAGGTAAATAATACCGTATAAAAGAGGAGAGAAGTAATATTATCATAGAATAAATCGGCAAGCCTGTTATGTATGAGATACAGACCGAATTTCTTCTGTGCAATATTACTGATAACAGTAAACATAAGCGCGAGAACGGCATGCAGCCTTATGGAAACTTTTATGTGGGCGTCGGCACACAGTCCGCCGAACAGGAAAAAGAAAAGCCAGGTCCAAAGGCGCAGTGTTTGGGGAATGAACATCTGGATGGAATAACCTTTGTATATGGAAAGAAGGCTGAAAGTAATACAAATAAGCATCAGGATCAGACAAGTGATAATATGAAGTAAATGAGCCTTTTTAAAAATCTTATGCAGTAAGGGCAGAATAAGGTAAATGATCATCAGGGAACCAAAAAACCAGAAGTGCCACAGATAGCCTTTTTGAAATATACTCTCCAGACACAGACGTACCGGATTTACAAACTTGTGACGAAAAATAAGAACCGGTAAGGCAATCAATAAATTCCAGAGTACAACAATTTTCAGGAGACTGAAAATCTTCCGAAAAGCATAGGCATAATCAATTTTATCTCTGGAGAACATAAGATAGCCATTTGCCATAAAGAAAAGAGGCACTCCCAGGTCACAGAGGTAGTAAATGGTATAATTGATCATACCTACACTGTGGAGTCCCACAACGCCAAGGCAGGCAATACATTTGATCAAATCCAGATTAATATTTCTTTTGTTCATTTGAAATTTCCTTTTCGGTAAGATAATAATATTGTATAATAAAAAGCTGCTGCTTTGCAAGGACTACCGGTTCGTGATATACTCTATGATGAAAATGTTAAAGGACAGGAAGGAACGTACATGTATAGTTATCAGACCAGAATCAGATATAGTGAACTTGATGAGACGGGACATTTAAAAATAGAATCATTACTTGATTATTTTCAGGATTGTTCCACCTTTCATTCCGAAGATATCGGACTGGGAGTGGAATACCTGAAAAAACAGCACATGGTATGGGTCATGTCTTCCTGGCAGATCGTAGTAGAAAGATATCCGGTTCTTGGAGAAGTAGTAACGGTAGGAACACTGCCTTATGCTTTTAAAGGATTTATCGGATACCGTAATTTCCTGATGAAGGATGCACAGGATAACAGGATAGCCTGTGCCAATACCATATGGAGCCTGATTGATACGCAAACAGCAAGACCGCTGAAGCCCACAGAGGAAATGATGGAAAAATATGTGCTTGAGCCAAAGATTGATATGGAATATGCACCAAGGAAGATCGTGATTCCGGATGGTGCCAGAAAAGGAGAAGAAGTGACAATTAAATCTCATCACCTGGATACAAATCATCATGTGAACAACGGTCAGTATATAAGAATTGCCATGGACAGTCTGAGGGAGGAATGTCATATTAAGCAGCTGCGTGCCGAGTATAAGAAGCAGGTTTATCTGGATGACATTCTTGTGCCCTATATTGCAAAAGCAGAGAGCGGGGAAAATGTAGTCGTATTAAAAAATAAAGAGGACGATGTCTGCTGCGTGGTAGAGCTTCTGAATATGTGAGTTTTATATAGAACAGTATCATGAGATAAATGGAGATAAGAATGATTGAATTAGGAAAGAAACAGATTTTAACGATTGTAAAAAAAGTGGAATTTGGGGTCTATCTTGCGGACACTACAGAAACAGCCGGGGCTGCAAAGGATGTAGAAGACAAGGTGCTTTTGCCTGTAAAACAGGTGCCGGAGGATGCACAGATCAGTGACAGCCTGACAGTATTTGTTTATCGGGATTCAAAGGACAGGATGATTGCGACTACCAGAGAACCCATGCTGGAGGTGGGCGGTGTTGCACTTCTTACGGTAAAGCAGGTGGGAAAAATAGGAGCATTTCTTGACTGGGGACTGGAAAAAGATCTTTTACTGCCTTATAAGGAGCAGACGGCGCCCGTAAGACCAAACGAACAGTGCCTTGTATCGCTTTATGTAGATAAGAGCGGCAGACTTTGTGCCACCATGAAGGTATATCCTTGCCTGCATACGGACAGTCCCTATCATAAAGATGATAAGGTAGAGGGAATCGTATATGAAATCAGCAGGAACTTTGGGACTTTTGTGGCAGTGGATAATTATTATTCTGCATTAATTCCAAAGACAGAACCGGCACAGGATCTGAAGGTGGGGGACAGGATCCATGCAAGAGTAACGGAAGTGAAAGAGGATGGCAAGCTGTCTTTAAGCATCAGGGAAAAGGCTTATATCCAAATAAATGAGGATGCAAAAAAACTGCTTGAAATGATAGAGAGAGAGGGCGGCATACTTCCTATTGGCGACAAGTCAGATCCGGAGCTTATCAGAAGAAGGACAGGTATGAGCAAAAATGAATTTAAAAGAGCAGCTGGTAATTTATATAAGCAGAAACTGATCTCCATTGAGAAAGACAGTATCCGTAAGCTGTAAGGAAGGAAAAGAAGAATGAACGGCAAAAAGGTCAACTTTGCATTTTTAATTTCCATAATTCTATATATCGGCTGTGTCTATGGAGTCATATATTTATTTCCGGCATTGCTGGAGAACATTGTGATTAATAATCTGCTCTGCGAACTTATCATTGTGCTTCCGGGAATCTTATTTACGGTATTTTCAGGAGAAAAGTTTACGGAATTTCTGCATTTGAAAAGAATGAAGGCGGGTACTTTTTTTGCCATAATTCCATTTACCCTGTTCAGCGTGCCGGTAATTACACTGGTCAATTTGTTTTCCCAGTTTTTTGTGGAGAATACGGCGGCAACTGTCATGGAAAGCTATGAGATAGCAGAGATGCCGTTTCTGCCGCTTTTGTTTTCAGTGGGAATTTTTGCCCCCTTCTGTGAGGAAGTGGTCTGCAGGGGAATTTATTACAGAGGTTATAAAAAATCGGGAAGCGGATTTAAAGCCATGTTTTTATCAGCACTTCTTTTTGCACTGGTACATATGAATATCAATCAGGCAATGTATGCTTTTGCCATGGGAATGATGGCAGTGCTCCTTGTGGAAGCTACGGGAAGTCTTTGGGCATCTGTTATGTATCATGTGCTGATCAACAGCAGTCAGATATTTATGATGTATGCCATGTTAAAAGTGAATCCTTCTGCCTACAGTGAGGCGGAGGAGATCATGACTACGGAAATGATGATAATGGGGTTTGCAGGTTATCTTGTCATTACAGCAATAACTCTGCCCCTTGCATGGGCGTTGCTTGTGTGGATGAGCGGCAATGAGGGAAGGCAGGGTGTTCTGCCCTGTTTCTGGAAAGAAAGAAAAAAGAAAGAGGATAAGCTCGTAACAGTTCCACTGATACTTGCAATTATCCTCTGTGTTGCAATGATCCTATTGCCTTATGTGGTGCAGGCATTGTACATGTAAAATTAAACCAGCATATCAAAATTACTTCCAACAGCCGGATTTACGGATAATTCCATAGAGCGGTCCATCATATTAATGAGGCTTGCACCGGCTGCTTCGGAATTGTCCAAAGCTTTGCTCAAAACAGCAGTTCCGACCTGATTCATAAGACTGATATTAGCTAATGCTGTTGATACCTCGGGAATATTCATAAAATCTCACCCTTCCTAACGATAACTTTGATAACTTAATCATAGCATAAGAGGGAAAAAAAGAAAATAAAAACTTTTGTTTATGTTGCCCAGTGATCGAAATAGACAAAATTTGGCTAAAAACATTAAAAATTCACAAAAATTCTCCAAAAACAGGTAGATTTATTTGTACATTTGTTTTAAAATGAAAAAGAAGTTTTTTTAATCAGATGTTTTAGCTCGTGAAAAACATTGTGAAAATTGCATAGTGTATGAAGGAAGGCTGTGCAATTAAAGGAGTGGGGAATATGATTTCAAATCAAATATTGCAGAACACAATTGAGGGATTAAAGTCAATTGCGAGAGTGGAATTCTGTGTCATGGACACCGATGGCAAAGAGATAGCGGCTACAACGGGAAATATGAATATTAATAGCGGCGGCGTAGCGGAGTTTGCCAAGTCACCGGCTGATTCTCAGGAGATTCAGGGATATCAGTATTTTAAGATTTATGATGAGCAGCAGCTGGAATATATACTGGTTACCGCGGGAACGGGCGAGGACGTATATATGGTAGGCAAGATGGCTGCCTTTCAGATTCAAAGTCTGCTGGTGGCATATAAGGAGAGATTTGACAAGGATAATTTTATTAAGAATCTGCTTCTTGATAATCTGCTTTTAATCGATATTTACAGCCGGGCTAAAAAACTTCATATTCAAACGGATGTAAACCGCGTAGTCATGATCATTGAATCGGATAACGGCAGGGACAGCAATATTCTTGAGGTGATGCGGACATATTTTGGGAATAACAGCAAAGATTTTGTCACGGCGGTAGATGAGAATAATGTGATCGTAGTTAAGGATCTTTCCGAGGGAGACAGCTCCAGGGAGATTGAGAAAGCCGCAGGCAGTATGGAAGCATTTCTTGTTAAAGAAGGAATGAAAGGCATACATATTGCATATGGTACCGTAGTGAAGGAGATCAAAGAGGTCAGCCGCTCTTATAAAGAAGCTAAGATGGCACTTGATGTGGGTAAAATATTTTTTGATGAAAGAAATATCATTGCCTATAGTGAGCTTGGCATCGGACGTTTGATCTATCAGCTGCCAATTCCGCTCTGCAAGATGTTTATCAAGGAAATCTTTGGCGGAAAGAGTCCTGATGATTTTGATGAAGAGACCCTTACTACTATTAATAAGTTCTTTGAGAACAGCCTGAATGTATCCGAAACCTCCAGGCAATTGTTCATTCACAGGAATACGCTTGTTTATCGTTTGGATAAGCTGCAGAAAAGCACAGGACTTGATCTTCGGGTATTCGAAGATGCCATTACCTTCAGGATTGCTCTGATGGTAGTAAAATATATGAATTATATGGAAAGTTTTGAGTATTAAGATACGGGTGGTGAAATAAGTTGGCGAAAGAAGTAAGAAGCAGAAGAAAGAAAAATACACCAAGTGATGAAATTATCACTATGAATAATGTAAGCAAGGCATATGCTACAGGCGCTCCTGCATTAAACGGTGTAAATTTACATATAAAAAAAGGGGAATTTGTATTTATTGTAGGAGACAGCGGTTCCGGTAAATCAACCATGATTAAGCTCCTGCTGCGTGAATTGGTGCCTACTGATGGTGAGATTAATGTAATGGGCTATGATCTGACAAGGATCAGGCATAGAAAGATTCCAAAGTTCAGGAGAAACCTTGGTATTGTGTTCCAGGATTTCAGACTCTTAAAGGACAGAAATGTTTATGAAAACGTTGCATTCGCACAGCGGATCATCCAGACGCCTGGAAAGGAAATTAAAAGAAATGTGCCCAGCATTCTGGCTACTGTCGGTCTTGCCGGTAAATATAAAGCCAAGCCAAGACAGTTATCCGGTGGTGAGCAGCAAAGAGTTGCCATTGCAAGAGCCCTTGTGAACAGACCCAGCATCCTGCTTGCGGATGAACCTACAGGTAATCTTGACCCCAAAAATTCATGGGAGATTATGAAGCTTCTGGAACAGATTAATGAAAATGGCACTACAGTTCTTGTGGTTACACACAATCGTGAGATTGTAAATGCCATGCAGAAAAGAGTTGTTACAATGAAGAAAGGTGTTATTGTAAGCGACGAAGAAAAAGGTGGTTATATAGACGATGAGGATTAGTACATTTTTTTATACCATCAAACAGGGAATTATCAATATATTCAGAAATAAATGGTTTTCACTTGCTTCCATAGCCACGATCAGTGCCTGTCTGTTTCTTTTCGGTCTGTTTTATTCTATCCTGGCTAATGTACAGAGTATTGTTAAAAATGCACAGGAAGGCGTATCGGTTACCGTGTTTTTTGATGAAGGCATCAGCAATGAGAGAATACAGCAGATAGGGGAAGAAATTGACAAAAGACCTGAAGTATCCAAAAAAGTATTTATTTCTGCCGATGAAGCGTGGGAAAGCTTTAAGGAAGAGTATCTAGGGGAATATGCAGACGGATTCACGGAAAATCCTCTGGAAAATTCAGCCAACTATCAGATTTATATGAATGATGTGTCCATGCAGCCGGCACTGGTATCTTTCCTTGAGGAGCTGGATGGCGTCAGAGATGTTAACCGTTCAGAAATTACGGCAGCATCCTTAAGTGGCGTAAATGCATTGATTGCTTATGTTTCCGTGGGAATTATCGCTATTTTGTTTGCTGTTTCCATTTTCCTGATCAGCAATACGGTTACGATTGGTATTTCTGTTCGTAAAGAGGAAATTACCATTATGAAATATATCGGAGCTACGGACTTTTTTGTACGTTCTCCGTTTGTTATCGAAGGTATGTTGATCGGAGCTATCGGAGCCTTGATCCCCCTTGGAATTATTTATTTGATTTATAACCAGGTAATCGAATATATTATCACGAAGTTTGCTACTTTAACAAAGCTTTTGTCCTTTGTATCTGTAAATGATATTTTTACCAGGCTCCTGCCGGTATCGTTAATTATGGGTATAGGGATCGGATTTTTGGGAAGTATTGTTACTGTCAGGAAACATTTGAGAGTTTAATTATGAAGAAATGGAAAAAAAGACTCTGTTTTTTTCTGTGTTTCATGCTGGTTGTGGGTGCAGGTTACCGATGTGAGATTGTGGCTCATGCAGAACTGACCAATGACAGTATTAAGCAGAAGGAAGCAGAAATAGAAAAAGCCCAAGAAGAAAAGAAAAGCCTTCAGAGCAGCCTGACTAATGTAAAAGAACTGAAAAAACAGCTGGAAGCCTCAAAAACAGATCTGGCTAATTATATTACGGAGCTGGATGCGAATCTTGCAACGATTCAGGCAAAGATTGCAGAACTGAAGGAAATGATCACTACAAAAGAACAGGAAATTGAGGAAAAGACTGCAGAACTGGAAGAGGCGGTTACTGTTCAGGAAGCTCAGTATGAGGCGATGAAATCCCGTATTAAGTTTATGTATGAAAAGGGAAATACGCTATATTTGGAGTTGTTCTTTGGATCCGACAATTTTGGGGATATGTTGAACAAGGCAGATTATATAGAAATGTTATCCGCCTATGACAGAAAAATGCTGGATGAATATGTGGCGCAGACAGAATATGTGTCGCTCTGTAAGGAAAGTCTGGAAGAAGAAAAGGATGTTTTGGAGGAAGCCAGAAAGTCAGTAGAAACAGAGGAAGAATCTGTAAATGAACTGCTTGCAGCCAAGGAACAGGAAATGAATGCCGTTTCCGCAGATATTAAGAGTAAGGACGCAGCCATAGCAGAATATGAGGCGTATATTGCGTCTCAGGAAGAAACGATTGCTGCATTGGAAAAGGCTGTTGCAGAAGAAAAAGCGAAGCTTGCAGCAGAGCAGGCAAGAACATATGACGGCGGTGTATTTGCCTGGCCGGCGCCTTCTTATACCAGAATTTCGGATGATTATGGTTACAGAATACATCCAACTTTGGGGGTTCAGCAATTTCATAACGGTGTTGATATGGCAGCTCCGGGGGGCAGCCCTATCCTGGCGGCTTATGATGGTACAGTAATTGCGGCTGCCTATAGCAGTACTATGGGTAATTATATCATGATAGATCATGGTGATAATCTGTATACGATTTATATGCATGCGTCTGCACTTTATGTTTCCAAGGGACAGGAAGTCTCCAAGGGAGAAAAAATTGCTGCTGTTGGCTCTACCGGCCGTTCTACCGGCAATCATCTTCACTTTGGTGTTCGAAAGGACGGCAACTATGTAAGTCCATGGAATTATTTGGGATCACAATGAGACAGTGAATTGTCTGACTGAATGGTAGATTGGAGAGATTTTTGTGGAAAACGAATTACCGGAGAATAAAAGAAAAAAAATTCCAGATTTTTTAAGGGGATTGATGCTGGGAGTGCTTCTTGGCATACTGGTGATAGGCAGTGCCTTTTTTGCAGGGAATCTTTACCGGTTGATAAAAAATCACAGTACGCAGACCATTGCTTCCGGAAATGACAGTGTGATCAGTACGGATACCTTGCAGAAAATCAAAACCATAGAGGATATAATTAATCAATATTATTATGGAGATGAAGTTTCCACTACGGATATTCAAAACGGTATTTATAAAGGAATGGTGGAAGCACTGAATGATCCTTATTCAGAGTATTATACCAAAGAGGAGCTTGAGGATGCCCTGAACAGTAATCAGGGAATCTCTTATGGAATTGGAGCTTATGTCAGCCTGAACAGAGAAAAGGACACCGCCATGATCGCCGGAGTCATAGAGGGTACTCCTGCTCAGGAAGCTGGGCTTCGTGAAGGCGATATTATTTATAAGGTTGATGGTGAGGAAACAATGGGATTGAGTGTTTCAACGGTGGTTTCTCTTGTAAAAGGGAAAGAAAATACCACTGTGCACCTGACCATTTACAGGGAGGGAGAACCTGATTTTTTGGAAATGGATGTTGTCCGCAAAGAGCTGATTGAGACGCAAACCGTATACAGCGGTATGATAGAGGACACTGACAGCATAGGATATCTGCAGATCAGGGAATTTGACGGAGTGACGGGGGATCAGTTTAACGAAGCTATGGCAGAGTTAAAGGCTTCCGGTATGAAGGGATTGATTCTGGATCTTAGAAGTAATCCGGGTGGAGATCTTACTGCGGTAGTGGAGGTGGCAAGAAGAATTCTGCCGGCGGGACTTATCGTCTATACAGAGGAGAAATCCGGTAAACGTACGGAATATACCGGTGACGGGGAATATGAACTTCAGATACCTCTGGTGGTTTTGGTCAATGAGTATTCAGCCAGTGCTTCCGAAATTCTGGCGGGTGCAATCAAAGATTACAATAAAGGAACGCTGATAGGAACAACTACTTACGGAAAAGGCATTGTACAGCGCATTAACCGTCTGGATGACGGAACTGCCATAAAGCTGACTGTCAGTGCATATTATACCCCTTCCGGGAAAAACATCCACGGAGTCGGTATAGAGCCCGATATAGAACTTGAATATGATTATGAGGCATACGAAGCAGACGGAACCGATAATCAGGTAGAAAAAGCTATTGAAGTGCTGGAAGGAAAAATTGGAGATTAGACATAAAAGTACAGAACAAAAGTTCGATTTTGTTCTGTACTTTTTTTATATTGTCTGATATAATGAGCCATGGAGGAAATGGAAAATGGATTTTAGGCTTCATTCTGAATATCAACCCACCGGTGATCAGCCTCAGGCGATCAAAGATCTGGTAGACGGATTCAAACAGGGAAATCAGTTTCAGACGCTGCTGGGTGTCACCGGTTCCGGCAAGACCTTTACCATGGCCAATGTGATTGCCGCTTTAAACAAGCCCACGCTTGTCATTGCTCACAATAAGACTCTGGCAGGACAGCTTTATGGTGAGTTTAAGGAATTTTTTCCGGAAAACGCGGTAGAATATTTTGTGTCCTATTATGACTACTATCAGCCGGAGGCATATGTACCTTCCTCTGATACTTATATTGCGAAGGATTCCTCCATTAATGATGAGATTGACAAACTGCGGCTTTCTGCCACAGCGTCCCTTTCAGAGAGACGGGACGTTATTGTGGTAGCCAGTGTATCCTGCATTTATGGTCTGGGAAGTCCCGATGATTATAAAGAAATGATTGTTTCTCTCCGTCCCGGCATGATCAAAGATCGAGATCAGGTTATCCGTGAACTGATTGATATTCAGTACGACAGAAATGACCTGGATATTGAACGGGGCAGTTTTCGTGTGCGGGGAGATGTGGTGGAGATATATCCTGCACAGGGTGGTGACTATCTGATCCGTGTAGAATTCTTTGGAGATGAGATTGACAGAATAGCGGAGACAGATCCGCTTACCGGACAGGTGCATGCGACACTTGAGCATATTGCAATCTTCCCGGCTTCCCACTATGTGGTGCCACAGGAAAAGATTAACGCCGCCTGTAAGGAAATCGAAGCGGAGTTGGAAGAAAGAATCCGCTTTTTTAAAAGCGAAGATAAATTGCTGGAGGCTCAGAGGATTTCTGAGAGAACTAATTTTGATGTGGAAATGCTCAGGGAAACAGGTTTTTGCTCCGGTATCGAGAATTATTCCAGGCATCTGAACGGTATGCCGGAGGGAGCCATGCCGCATACGCTGATGGATTATTTTGGTGATGATTATCTGATCATCATAGATGAGTCCCATATGACCATCCCTCAGATCGGCGCCATGTATACCGGCGACAGATCCCGCAAAACAACGTTGGTAGACTATGGCTTTCGTCTGCCGTCGGCTCTGGACAACAGACCTCTGAATTTTGAGGAATTCGAGCAGCATATTGATCAGATGTTGTTTGTGTCGGCTACTCCGTCCACTTATGAGCAGGAGCATGAGCTGCTTCGTACGGAACAGATTATCCGCCCCACAGGGCTTCTGGATCCTGAGATATCGGTGCGGCCGGTGGAAGGGCAGATCGATGATCTGATCAGCGAAGTAAACAGAGAGACGGCAAAGCACAATAAGGTGCTGGTAACCACTCTGACCAAAAGAATGGCTGAGGATCTGACGGATTATATGAAGGAAGCGGGCATACGTGTGAAATATCTCCATTCCGATATTGATACTCTGGAAAGGGCAGAGATTATCCGTGACATGCGTCTTGATGTGTTTGATGTGCTGGTGGGGATCAATCTTCTGCGTGAAGGTCTGGATATACCGGAGATTTCGTTGGTGGCTATTCTGGATGCGGATAAAGAAGGTTTCCTTCGTTCGGAGACATCTCTGATTCAGACAGTCGGACGTGCTGCCAGAAATGCGGAGGGACATGTTATCATGTATGCCGACAATATGACGGATTCCATGAGGGCGGCCATTGAAGAAACGCAGCGAAGACGCACGATTCAACAGAAGTACAATGAAGAACATGGCATTACCCCGCAGACCATTAAGAAGGCAGTCAGAGATCTGATCAGTATTTCCAGGGTAATTGAGAAGGAAGAGATGAAGTTTGAAAAAGACCCCGAGTCCATGGACAGAGAGGAACTGCAGAAGTTGATAGAAAAGGTACAGAAGCAGATGAAGAAAGCAGCGGCAGATCTTAACTTTGAAGCGGCAGCGCAGCTGCGCGATAAGATGGTGGAGTTGAAGACAAAGCTGCGTGAAATTGATGAGGAGAAAAAATGAGCTTAGCAGATAAACATATAGACAGACCAAGAATCCGTCCCAAAGAATATATTAAGATCAGGGGAGCAAATGAGCATAATCTGAAAAATCTGGATGTGGACATTCCCAGAAATGAACTGGTAGTTCTGACAGGACTGTCAGGTTCAGGAAAGTCCTCGCTTGCTTTTGATACGATTTATGCGGAAGGCCAGAGAAGATACATGGAATCTCTGTCTTCCTATGCGAGGATGTTTCTGGGACAGATGGAAAAACCGAATGTGGAAAAAATAGAGGGGTTATCTCCTGCGATTTCCATTGATCAGAAATCTACGAACAGAAATCCCCGTTCCACAGTAGGAACCGTAACGGAAATTTATGACTACTTCAGACTCCTTTATGCGAGGATCGGTATTCCCCACTGCCCTGAGTGCGGAAAGGAAATCAAAAAGCAGAGTGTGGACCAGATGGTGGATCAGATTATGGAGCTTCCCGAGGGAAGCAAGATTCAGCTGCTGGCACCTGTAGTCCGTGGGAAGAAAGGTGAGCATGCCAAGGTTTTTGACAGGGCTAAGAGAAGCGGCTATGTCCGTGTCCGCGTGGATGGCAGTATGTATGAGCTTTCCGAAGAGATTAAACTGGATAAAAATATCAAGCACAATATTGAGATTGTTGTAGACAGGTTGGTGGTAAAACCGGGAATTGAAAGGAGACTGACAGATTCTATCGAGAATGTGCTGGCGTTGACGGAGGGACTTTTGCTGCTGGACATTATCGGAGGAGAGGCAGTAACCTTCAGCCAGAGCTTTTCCTGTCCCGATTGCGGCGTCAGCGTCAGTGAGATTGAACCCAGAAGCTTTTCTTTTAACAATCCGTTTGGAGCATGCCCGGTCTGCTTCGGGCTTGGATATAAAATGGAATTTGCTCCGGAACTGATGATTCCGGACAGACACTTAAGTATCAATGAAGGAGCCATTCAGGTTATGGGATGGCAGTCCTGCGCAGATAAGGGAAGCTTTACCAATGCCATTTTGCAGGCCCTTTCCAGAGAATATAAGTTCAGTCTTGATACACCCTTTGAAGAACTGCCGGAAGATATTCAACATATGCTTATTTATGGCGGATTTAAGGAAGTAAAGGTTCATTATGTAGGCCAGAGAGGGGAAGGCACTTACCCAATCACTTTTGAGGGAATCATTAAAAGTGTGGAAAGAAAATACCGGGAAACGTCTTCGGATATCATGAAGCAGGAATATGAAACCTTTATGCGGATCACGCCCTGTATGGAATGTAGGGGTATGCGTCTGAAAAAGGAGTCTCTGGCAGTAACGGTATGTGATAAAAATATTTATGAAATTACTTCCATGTCCATCGGAAATCTGTTTGAATTTTTGCAGGATATGCAGTTGACAAAACAACAGCAGCTGATCGGTCAGCAGGTACTGAAGGAAATCAGGGCAAGAGTAGGGTTTTTGATCGATGTGGGACTTGATTATCTTTCTCTTTCCCGTGCCACCGGTACCCTGTCAGGAGGGGAAGCGCAGCGTATCCGTCTGGCTACCCAGATCGGTTCCGGTCTTGTCGGCGTGTGCTATATTCTGGATGAACCAAGCATCGGTCTTCACCAAAGAGACAATGATAAGCTTCTCAATACTCTTAAGAACTTAAGAGACCTGGGCAACAGCCTGATTGTGGTAGAGCATGATGAAGATACCATGCTGGCAGCAGACCATGTAGTGGATATCGGACCCGGTGCCGGTTCCCACGGCGGACAGGTGGTAGCACAGGGAACAGCAGAAGAGATCATGCAGGTGGAGAATTCCGTGACGGGCCAGTATTTGAGCGGTAAGATACAGATTCCTGTACCTGATAAAAGAAGAAAACCTGCAGGCTGGCTGAAAATAACGGGAGCACAGGAAAACAATTTAAAAAATATTACGGTAGATATTCCTCTTGGTGTCATGACTTGTGTGACCGGTGTTTCCGGCTCCGGTAAAAGCTCCCTTGTGAATGAAATCCTGTATAAACATCTTGCAAGGGATCTGAACCATGCCAGAACCATTCCCGGTAAGCACAAAGAAATTAAAGGAATGGAACAGCTTGATAAGGTAATTGATATTGACCAGTCGCCTATCGGAAGAACGCCCCGTTCCAATCCGGCAACTTATACGGGAGTATTTGATCAGATCCGTGATCTGTTTGCAAGTACCCAGGATGCCAAAGCAAAAGGCTATAAGAAGGGAAGATTCAGCTTTAATGTAAAAGGCGGCCGGTGTGAGGCCTGCGGCGGTGACGGGATTATTAAAATAGAGATGCATTTCCTGCCGGATGTCTATGTGCCCTGTGAAGTCTGCGGCGGAAAACGTTATAACAGAGAAACGCTGGAGGTCAAGTATAAGGGTAAAAGCATTTATGATGTACTGGATATGACAGTGGAAGAAGCGGTTTCTTTCTTTGACAGTCTGCCTACGATCAGAAGGAAAATAGAAACCATGAATGATGTAGGTCTTTCCTATGTAAAACTGGGACAGCCTTCTACAACACTTTCAGGTGGAGAAGCGCAAAGGATCAAGCTGGCTACAGAACTTAGCAAATACAGTACAGGTAAGACAATTTATATTCTGGATGAACCTACCACGGGACTTCATTTTGCAGATGTCCACAAGCTGGTAGATATTCTGCACAGATTGACAGATGGCGGTAATACGGTAGTGGTTATTGAACACAATCTGGATGTGATCAAAACAGCGGACTATATTATTGATATGGGCCCCGAAGGCGGAGATAAAGGCGGGCAGGTCATTGCAAAGGGGACGCCGGAAGAGGTGGCAGAAAATCCTGTATCCTATACAGGACAGTATGTGAAAAAAATGTTGGAAAGGTATAAAGAAAATCTGAAAAAGAACCGATAAAAATAGTAAGCATGGACGCAGTAGAGAAAACGGAAGGATCCGTTTTTGAGAAACTGCGTCTTTTTACATTAAATTTTTATTAAATCCCTTTGAAAATGCTTTTCTATGGGTTATAATAACTCTATATGTGCAAAGTATAGAAAGGGGTATCGTAAGATGCAGTACACAGATATCGGAATCGATTTGGGAACAGCAAGTATTTTGGTTTACATCAGGGGAAGAGGAGTTGTGTTAAAGGAGCCCTCTGTTGTAGCTTATGATAGAGATACAAATAAGATCAAAGCTATTGGCGAGGATGCCAGACTTATGCTTGGAAGAACACCGGGCAATATTATGGCAGTACGTCCATTGAGGCAGGGTGTTATTTCTGATTATAAGGTAACAGAGCAGATGATGAAGTATTTTATTCAGAAGGCTCTTGGCAGAAAAGCTTTCAGAAAGCCGAGAATTGCAGTCTGCGTTCCCAGCGGAGTAACAGAAGTAGAGAAGAAAGCGGTTGAGGATGCAACTCTTCAGGCAGGAGCAAGAGAGGTTTCTATTATTGAAGAACCCATTGCTGCAGCAATCGGAGCCGGAATTGATATTTCCAAGCCCTGCGGCAACATGATCGTGGATATCGGAGGCGGTACTTCCGATATTGCAGTTATCTCGCTTGGCGGTACCGTAGTAAGTGCTTCCATTAAAATTGCGGGAGATGACTTTGATGAAGCTCTTGTGCGTTATATGAGAAAGAAACATAATCTGTTGATCGGTGAAAGAACGGCAGAAGATATTAAGATAAAGATCGGAACGGCATTTAAGCGTTCTGAAGTGGATTATATGGATGTCAGAGGGCGTAATCTGGTAACGGGTCTGCCAAGGACGGTTACGGTTTCCTCCGAGGAGACGGAGGAAGCTCTCAGAGAAGCTACGGCACAGATTATTGAGACCATTCACAGCGTACTTGAGAAAACACCTCCGGAACTTGCTGCTGATATTGCTGACAGAGGCATTGTGCTCACCGGCGGCGGCAGTCTGCTTCGTGGTCTTGAAGATCTGATCTGTGAAAAGACGGGTATTAACACCATGACTGCGGAGGATCCTATGACAGCCGTAGCAATCGGTACAGGTAAATATGTGGAATTTCTGGCAGGTTACAGAGATGAGTAAGTAATAAAAGAAAGGCATTTGTATGGTAAAGGGACTCTATACTGCTTATACGGGAATGATCAATCAGGAGCACAGAATGGATGTGCTGACTAATAATCTTGCCAATGTGAACACAAACGGGTACAAAAAGGAAGGTGCTACCAGCCAGTCCTTTGATTCAATCCTTGCCTATAAGATCAAGGATACCTCGGAAGGACCTCATCTTGCCAGAATGATCGGTGTCAATAATCCCGGTGTAAAAATTGGCGAGGGGTATACTGATTTTTCCCAGGGCCCCATTAAATCTACGGAAAATCCCTTTGATATGGCGTTGACAGACTCCGGTTTTTTTGCAGTAGAATTTACTAATAAATCAGGAGAGACTTCCGTCAAATATACCAGAGATGGTAATTTTACTTTGACAGAGGATGGCGGACTGGTTACCCAGGATGGGGATGCCGTTTTAAATAAAGACGGTGAGCCCATCAAGATTGATCCCTTGTTGGAGGCTCAGATTAATACAAGTGGTCAGATCATTCAGGACGGCAAAGTGGTGGATACTATTCAGGTTACTGATTTTGAAGATTATAATTACTTAGAGCATTATGGAGAAAATTATTTTCAGCCGGTAGAGGGTGCCGTAGAGAAAGAATCATCGGCACAGGTTTATGCCGGATATCTGGAAACCTCCAATGTATCGGCAGTGACGGAAATGGTAAATATGATCACGGTTCAAAGAGCTTATGAATCCAATCAGAAGGTGATCACTACCATTGATTCTACACTGGAAATTGCTGCCAATCAGTTAGGTAAGTTATAAGGAGGAAAGATAAATGGTCAGAAGCTTATGGTCTGCCGCAACAGGAATGAATGCACAGCAGACAAATGTTGATACAATCGCAAACAATCTTGCCAATGTAAATACAGTGGGCTACAAGACCCAGACAGCACAGTTCAAATCATTGCTTTATCAGAATCTGCAGACAGCCACCACAACGGCAAACGGTGACCCCAAGCCCACCACCTCACAGGTTGGACTTGGCGTAAGGAATTCTTCCATTAACTCCAGTTTTTCACAGGGAAGTCTTCTGGCTTCCAACAGTGATACTGCTTTTGCCATTGAAGGGGAAGGCTTCTTTGCAATCAGAGGAAGCGATGGTAATACTTATTATACCAGAAATGGTGATTTTACGTGGGCTACCAATGGAAATAACGGAATGATCCTTACCAATGAGGATGGACTTCCTGTGTTAAGCTCTACGGGAAGTACAATTACCCTGGATTCCAATTATGTTACCAGCAAGGTTACCATCAGCCAGGACGGTACGGTATGTTATCCCGATGCAAATAATAATGCCCAGTCTCTTGGATTTGCCATAGGTATGTACCAGTTTAACAATCCGGGAGGATTGAAAAGGACAGGCGACAGTCTGTGGGAGGCTACTGCGGCCAGCGGAGCGGCACTGAATGAAGCAACCAACACAAATGTGACTAAAAGCAGAATGGTTCAGGGATATCTGGAAGGATCTAACGTGCAGGTGGCAGATGAAATGGTCAATCTGATCGTGGCCCAGCGTGCATATGAAATGAACTCTAAGGCGATTACCACTACAGATGAAATGATGCAGACGGCGAACAATCTTAAGAGATAACAGCAGGAAGGAAAGTAACTATGGATATTAGTAATATCAGCGCTTATACAGAATATCTGTCGACCCAGAATACATCGGCAAATAAGCTGAACGAAACACTGAATAAGACAGATTATTCCAAGGCTGAGGATGATGAACTTTTAGACGCCTGTAAACAGTTTGAATCCTATCTTTTGGAACAGGTGTTTAAGGAAATGGAAAAAACAGTGGATTGCTTTAAGGAAGAAGACAGTGATCCGAATGATAATCTGGTAGATTATTTTAAGGACAATACCCTGCAGGAACTGGCATCTACATCAACCGAGAATCAGGGACTGGGAATTGCACAGATGCTTTACGAACAGATGAAACGAAACTATAATTTATAGTTTTCATCATAAAAAGAAAGGCTGCTGATATGAGACGGAGTACCGTCTTGTTAAGGCAGCTTTTTTTATGTAAAATGAAAAAAGAGGGAAAGATCTGATTTACAGAAAAGGAAAAGAAACATGGAACAGATAAAGGGATACATAGATCATATGATTTATCAAAACAGAGAAAACGGATATGCGGTGTTATCCTTTGTGGTGGAAGATGAAGAACTGATCTGTGTGGGAATCTTTAAGAATGTGGAAGCGGGAGAAACTTTGGAAATCCGGGGCAACTATGTGGAGCATCCGGTATATGGCCTTCAGATGAAGGCAGAAAGCTTTCGGGTAATTTTGCCGGATGATACAGTCAGTATGGAAAGATACCTTGGTTCAGGTGCCATTAAGGGAATCGGGGAAGCTCTTGCAAGAAGAATTGTTAAAGCCTTTAAAGAAGATACCTTCCGTGTGATTGAAGAGGAACCGGAAAGACTTGTGGAAATAAAAGGGATCAGTGAACGGAAAGCAAGAGAAATTGCCGATCAGATGATAGAAAAAAAAGATATGCGGGAGGCCTTTGTATTCCTGCAGCAATATGGAATTTCCAATACTCTGGCGGTGAAAATCTATAATAAGTACGGTATGAATCTTTATGGAATCATGAAGGAAAATCCATACCGGCTGGCGGAGGATATTTCAGGGGTTGGCTTTAAGATGGCGGATGAGATTGCTGCTAAAATCGGAATCCATACAGATTCTGATTATCGGATCAGAAGCGGTATTCTGTATGCTCTCCTGCAGGGCGCAGGCGAAGGCCATACCTATCTGCCGGCGGATATTCTGGAAGAGAGAGCGGCTATGCTGCTTGGCCTTCAACCACAGGCGATAAAGCCGCAGGTCGACAATCTTGCCATGGATCAAAAGCTGGTGATCAAGCTCAAAGATGGAGAAAAACGTGTTTATGCAGGCGCCTATTATTACGCTGAACTGAAATGTGCCAGAATGCTGCATGATCTGAATATTTCCATGGAAGAGGATTTGCTGCCCTGTGAGGAAAAAAAACTTCAGGGACTTTTCCTTGCCATGGAGGAAGAGCAGGGACTTGCACTGGATGAATTGCAGAAAAAGGCAGTCAGGACAAGTGTCAGTCACGGAATTATGATTCTTTCGGGAGGTCCCGGAACCGGTAAGACGACCACAATCAATACGATCATTCGGTATTTTGAGGCGGAAGGAATGGATATCCTGCTTGCAGCGCCCACCGGAAGAGCAGCCAAGCGTATGACAGAAACCACAGGCTTCGAGGCAAAGACAATACATCGTCTGCTTGAGATTAACGGCTCGGTTGAAGAAGAAAAAAATGCCAGGTTCGAAAGAAATGAAGAAAATCCACTGGAAGCGGATGTGGTCATTATCGATGAAATGTCCATGGTGGATATTCATCTGTTCCAGTCACTGCTTTGCGCTATCAGTGTAGGAACCAGGCTGATCATGGTAGGTGACAGGAATCAGCTCCCCAGTGTAGGCCCTGGACAGGTGCTTTATGACATGATCGACAGTGGCAGCTTCCCGGTGGTGATTCTGGAGAAAATATTCAGGCAGGCAAGGGAAAGCGATATTGTTGTAAATGCACATAAGATTAATCGGGGTGAAAAAATTAGTTTTGATAATAAAAGCAGAGATTTCTTTTTACTGGAAAGAAATGACGTTAATGTCATATATAAACATATGATTCAGTTGATCCGTGAGAAGCTGCCTCCTTATGTAGAAGCTGCGCCTTATGATATTCAGGTGCTTACTCCCATGCGTAAAGGAAGTCTGGGAGTAGAGGTTTTGAACGGAATCCTGCAGAAATATCTGAATCCGCCCACACCGGAGAAGAAAGAATACCAGTCAGGGGAGAGGCTTTTTCGGGAAGGTGACAAGGTGATGCAGATCAGGAACAATTATCAGATTACCTGGGAAATACGAAGCCGTTATGGAATTCCGGTGGATAAAGGAATGGGAATTTTTAATGGTGACACTGGTGTCATAAAGGAGATTAATGAAACGGCGCAGTGCATGACGGTGGAGTATGATGAGCACAGGTTGGTGGAGTACCCGTTTATCCAGCTTGATGAGATAGAACTGGCATATGCCATTACCATTCACAAGTCCCAGGGAAGCGAGTATCCGGCGGTGATCCTGCCTCTCCTGTCAGGACCCCGAATGCTTTTTAACAGGAATCTGCTGTACACGGCAGTTACAAGGGCAAAAAAATGTGTGACCATTCTTGGAAGCAGCAGGACGGTACAGGAAATGATAGACAATGCCAGACAGAACAGGCGCTATACCAGTCTGAATGACAGAATAAAAGAAATAGAAGGGGAATTTGGTGAATAGAATGAAAAGAGCAGTGAAAAAGGTTATTGAGACCTCGCTTGATCTGATCTTTCCAAGAAGATGTGCGGTATGTGATGAACCTGTGGGCCGCATAGGTAAAGGAGTATGCAGAAACTGTGAATCCGAAATCATATACATTAAGGCTCCTTTTTGTATGAAGTGTGGGAAACAGCTGAAGCGGGAGGAGGGAGAATTCTGCGGTGACTGCATGAGAAAAAAACATCTTTATATTCAGGGGACGGCCTTATATGAGTATGGCAGTATGGCAGACTCCATTTTTCGATTTAAGTATGCAGGCAGACAGGAATACGCATTATTTTACGGAAAGGAACTTTATGAGAAGAGGGGCAGATGGCTCCTTATGGTGAAACCGGATGCTCTGATACCGGTTCCGGTGCATGCCTCAAGAAAGCGGATGAGAGGATATAATCAGTCAGAGCTGCTTGCAAGAGAGCTTTCCAGGTGGTCCGGAATACCTGTAAATACCGGTCTGATCATGCGTGAAAGGAAGACACAGCCACAAAAGAACCTGACGCAGGCAGAAAGGCAAAATAATTTGAAAAGGGCTTTTAAAATCTGTCAAAATGATGTAAAATTAAAGACGATTGTTATTATAGACGATATATACACTACCGGCAGTACTATTGACGCGATGACGGAGGTACTTTTTGCGGCAGGTATACAAAAGGTATATTACATGGCCCTGGCAGTAGGCCGTGGGATATAGAATGGGGTGAGAGAATGAATGTACGTAATTGCAAAATTTGCGGAAAGATTTTTAATTATGCGGTAGGACCGGTGATCTGTCCACGCTGCAGGGAAGCGAGAGAAGCGAAATTTCAGGAAGTAAAGAAATACGTTTCCGAGCATCGCGGTGCGGATATTATAGAGGTATCCGAGGAGTGTGATGTGGACGCAAGCCAGATCCGTCAGTGGATCAGGGAAGAACGTTTGCAGTTTGCGGATGACTCACCGATTATGATTGCCTGTGAGGGGTGCGGCACCATGATTCGTTCCGGACGTTTCTGCGATAAATGTAAGGCAGAGATGACAAACGGATTCAAGGATGTCCTGGGACAGAATAAACCTTCTAATTCTGCGCCGGTAAAGAAGTCTGTCAGAGACGGTGATAAGATGAGATTCCTGTAGAATCTTATATTTGAAGGGGTAGGTATATGATTAATGAAGAGAAAGTCATATTAATGACAAAACTGGCATCCTATGAGTCGGGAAAAGGGAAAAAAGATATCAATATCCTGCATTATTTCCGGAGTGACTATATAGGATTTCAGGTTTTAAAAGCTGTCATTGCGGCGACTGTTTCCTTCTTGGCAGTATTTGCAGTTTATGCATTTTATAATTTTGAAATACTGATGCAGGATATTTATAAAATGGATCTTATGTCATATGGAAAAACAATTATCATTTTGTATTTATGTGTAGTTGGTGCATATGGTGTAATTGCGTATGTTGTTTATGCCAGCAGATATAGCAAGGCCAAAAAGAACCTGCGGGTATATTATGCCAATCTGAAGAAGTTATCAGGTATGTATGACAGATAAAAAATGAGGAAAACAATATGACAACTTTACTTGTTGCAAAGCAGTATATTAAAAATTTTATTTCTAAATATGAGGTGTATCTTAAGCCGCTTTTGAAACTGATATTGGCACTTGCGGCACTTATGATGATCAATGATAAAATCGGTTATATGCCCCGCCTTGATAATATTTCCATTGTGTTGATAGTAGCATTGATGTGTTCCTTTATGCCTATGAATTTTATTATCTTTGCGGCGGCAGCATTTACCATACTTCATATGTATGCACTTTCGCTGGAATGCGCAGCGGTTACTCTGGTGATTTTTCTTGTGCTGTTCCTGCTTTATTTTCGGTTTTCACCGAAAGATACGATTATTGTCCTGCTGACCCCTATGAGCTTTATGCTGGGAATTCCCTATGTGATCCCGCTGGCAATGGGACTTGTGGGAACGCCTTCATCTGCCATTTCAGTGGGATGCGGAGTGGTTGTGACCTTTCTGATCAATTATATCGCAGAGATTGCCCCTGTTTTGTCCAATATGGAATCAGATGATATGGCTGCCAGAATCCGTTTTGTTATTGACGGCTTTATTGATAATAAGGAACTGCTTTTGATCATAGCTGCTTTTGCCGTTACCATAATCATTGTATATCTGATCAGAAGACTATCCATTGATTATGCATGGACAATAGCTATCATTGCAGGTGCTCTGGCAGATGTGATGATACTGCTTATTGGTGATCTGGTTTTTGATATCAATGTTTCCATTATCGGGTTGATCGTAGGAACAGTTTTTTCTGTAGTGATAGCGAAAATTGTAGAATTTTTTGCATTCCATGTGGATTACAGCAGAACGGAAAAGGTACAGTTTGAGGATGATGAGTATTACTATTATGTAAAGGCGGTACCAAAGATAACGGTTGCGACACCATCCAGAACAGTCAAAAAGATAAATTCGTCGAGAAAGCGACCGAATTCTGTACAACACAGATAAGAAAAATGAGATTGTAAATTATATAACTAAATGGGGAAACATAAATGTCTCAGATAAATGAATTTGCAGAAACATATCTGGCACGTATACCGAGGGGCATCAGAGGGGTAGATGTTGTGGAAATCCTTCTGATCTCTTTTCTGGTCTATCATATCCTGGTGTGGATCAAGAATACTAGAGCATGGTCCTTGTTAAAGGGAATTATAGTCATTGCGGGTTTTATTCTGGTGGCGGCTTATTTTCATATGGACACTATATTATGGATTGTTCAGAACGCTTTCGGTGTAGCAGTGACAGCAGTGATAGTCATTTTGCAGCCTGAGCTCAGGAAAGCGTTGGAAGAGCTTGGCAGAAAGAATATCATTACTTCCATTATTCCCTTTGATACAAGCAGGGCCTCTGAAACAGGAAGATTTTCGGATAAAACCATCAATGAAATCGTAAAAGCATGTGTGGAAATGGGCAAGGTGAAAACCGGTGCCCTTATTGTTGTTGAGCAAAATCAGTCACTGGTTGAGTATGAAAGAACGGGTATTGATGTGGACGGAATTGTTACAAGCCAGTTGCTTATCAATATTTTTGAAAAAAATACACCTCTTCATGATGGCGCTGTTATTATTCGGGGCAACCGGGTAACTTCTGCTACCTGCTATCTGCCCTTGTCAGATAATATGGCACTCAGCAAAGAACTTGGAACCAGACATCGTGCAGGTGTGGGTATTTCCGAGGCAACCGATTCCCTGACTGTAATCGTTTCGGAAGAAACGGGTAAAATAAGTGTAGCTTATGAAGGTGCACTTGAACGGAATCTGGATGGAGAAAGTCTGAAAGAAAAACTGAAATCAATTCAGAATAAACTGGAGGATGATTCCAAAAAACGTATTTTGTGGAAAGGACGGTCTAAGGGTGAAAAATAAAATCACAGCCAATATAGGACTGAAAATTGCATCGCTTTTTTTTGCATTCATGCTTTGGATGGTAGTGAATAATATAAATGATCCTACCATAGACAGATCCTTCAGCAATATTCCTGTTAAACTGATCAATACCGAGTTGATTACGGATTCGGGGCAGGTATACGAGATACTGGACAATTCGGCAGTGATTGATAAGGTAACTGTATGGGCTCCAAGATCCATCAGCAGTTCTTTGAATGCCAGTAATATTGTGGCTGTTGCGGATGTAAGTGAGCTGAGCAGTCTGGATACTATTACCATAAAGCTCTCTACCAATCTGTACAGTAGTGAAATAGAGAAAATTCAAGGCAGTAATGATACGGTCAGATTGAATATTGAAAATCAGAGAACCAAGGCTCTGGCACTGAAAGCAACAGTTTCCGGAGAGGTAGAAGAAGGATATTTGGTGGGAGATATTATTACCGATCAGAATCTGGTAAGAATTTCAGGACCGGAATCTGTTGTTAATGAGATTACTAAGGCCGTGGTAGATGTACCTGTTACGGGATTTATCAGTGATATTAGTGACAATGCGGAAATCAGACTGTATGACAGCAACGATAATCTGATTCGGGATACAAGAATTACACAGAGCATCAAAACGGTCGGTGTAACAGTCAATATATATAAGACCCTTGAGGTCCCTGTTTATCTGAGTACTACCGGAACTCCGGCTGAAGGATACAGAGTAGCAGGTGAAGTGCAGTCAAGTATCAGCAGCGTGACGCTTGCCGGAAAAGAAAATATACTTAAAAATATTACCGCCATAGAGATACCGGGAGAGGCAATTGATATTACGGAGCAGTCTGAGGATTATACAGCGGAAATTGATATTCGTGAGTATTTGCCGGAGAACACTTTCCTTGCAGATACGTCCCAAAGCAGGATAGAGGTAATAGTAGATATTCAGCCTGAAGTATCAAAAGAACTGGAAATTCAGGGCAACAGAGTGGAAGTGACTAATGTTCCGGAGGGATACAGAGCCAGCATACCTGAATTCGAAGAGAATATTGTGATTGAAGTGGTTGGTCTTTCCTCTGATATATCTGAGATTCGATCTTATGATGTCAGAGGAACAGTAGATATAAGCAAATGGATGGCAGAAGAAAACATGACTGAACCGGTAGAAGGTTATTATCAGGTGGAAATTGATTTTGGATTATCTGATCGTGTGACCGTAAAGGAGCCGGTAGTAGTGACCATGCATTTATCAAAGTTGGAGGATTAAGAAAATGAGTAGATTATTCGGTACGGACGGAGTAAGAGGAGTTGCCAATGATGAACTGACACCGCTGCTTGCGATGCAGCTTGGTCAGGCAGGTGCTTATGTACTTACCAGGGAAAATGAACACAGACCTACGATTATGGTAGGCTGTGACACGCGTATTTCCGGTGATATGCTGGCAAATGCGCTGATGGCAGGCATTTGTTCCGTAGGGGCGAATGCGGTATATGTAGGAGTGATTCCTACGCCGGCGGTTGCTTATCTTACCAGAAAATACAAGGTCGATGCAGGAGTTGTGATTTCCGCTTCTCATAATCCTGTGGAGTTCAATGGCATTAAATTTTTCGATGGAAACGGTTATAAGCTTCCGGATGCGCTGGAGGATGAAATTGAATCATTGATCAGGAACGATATGAATGGAATCAAATTTCCGATAGGTTCCAATGTTGGTAAGATCAAATATCGTACAGACGCCCGGGAGGAATATATTAATCATTCTATACAGGCTGTTAATGTGGATCTTTCACACTTGAAAATTGTAGTTGACTGTGCGGAGGGCGCATCCTATTATACGTCCGTGGAAGCACTGAAAGAGCTTGGAGGAAATGTGGTGGCCATTCATAATATGCCGGATGGCACTAATATTAATGCCAACTGCGGTTCCACGCATATGGAGGAAATACGTGCCAGGGTTGTGTATGAAAAAGCCGATGTAGGTCTTGCTTTTGATGGGGATGCTGACAGATTAATGGCGGTAGATGAGCTTGGCAACGTGATTGATGGTGACCAGATCATGGCTATCGTAGGGAATCATATGAAAGAAAAGGGTGAACTTTCCGGTGATACCATTGTAGCCACGGTTATGAGTAACCTGGGATTTTTCCTGATGGCTGAGAAAAAAGGAATTCAGGTAGATCAGACCAAGGTTGGCGATCGTTATGTACTTGAACATATGAAAGAAATAGGCGCAAGCTTAGGGGGTGAGCAGTCCGGTCATATTATATTCCTTAAGGAGAATACTACGGGAGACGGACTTCTCAGTGCATTGCATTTGTTACAGGTCATGGTGGAAACAGGTAAGCCCTTGTCAGAACTTGCATCTGTTATGGAGGTACTGCCTCAGGCACTTGTAAATGCAAAGGTACCCAATCACAAGAAAGAAAAATATATGGAGTATCCTGAAATTGCTGAAGCAATTAAAAAACTTACCGATAAGTTTGCAGGAGAGGGAAGAGTACTGATCCGTCCTTCGGGAACAGAGCCGCTTGTTCGTGTGATGATAGAGGGTAAGGATCAGCAGCTGATAGAGAAAGAAGCAAGGCAGCTGGCAGAGCTGATTCAGAATATTATGCTGTAGTACTTTAGAACACTTGTATAAGCATAGGGGAAATGTTATACTTAAATGGGAATAACTTGAGAATCAGTCAGAAAATGAATTGGAGGGAGACATAATAATGGTAAGCCAGAAGGTGGTTATTAAGAATCCCACCGGATTGCATTTAAGGCCTGCGGGAATTTTATGCAAGGAGGCCATGCAGTTCAAATCATTAATAACCTTTACATTTAAAGGCAGTACGGCAAATGCCAAGAGTGTGTTAAGTGTTCTGGGTGCATGCGTCAAATGCGGTGATGAAATTGAATTTGTCTGTGAAGGTGAAGATGAGGTGGAAGCGCTGAAAACGCTTGTGGATGCAATTGAAAGTGGTTTAGGAGAATAAAAAGAACGTTGCGGTTAAGCAACGTTCTTTTTATTATGATTAATTAGATTCAATTGACTTATCATCCACGTTAAAAGTGTCACCGTCTTCCACAATACAAATCATGGTTTTACCGGTATTTAACTTGATTTCATTGCCGTCATCATCATAGTATCTGGTAGGACTGTAGTCAGCTGTCTTTTCCCATGTTACATGAATACCTTTTCCGTTAGTAAAGAACCAGCCATCCCTGGTGGTATCATGACACTGGAATGCAAGATAGCCCTTCTGGTCTCTTACTTCATAATAAGTATTCTGAATCAGGATATTCTTAAATGCAAGCTGCTTGTTATTGGCAAGATCAATATGAGGACCGTCGCTGTCACCGGATAAATGCTGATATCTGTCATATAGACCTGTTTCCTCATTATAGATGAAATAACAGTTGGTAACAGGATAAGCAGGTGACATATCAATCTTGGTAGCAGTAATAGCGTCACTGTACTGCTCTAAAGTATTAGGTTCTGAACTGGATGCAAACTGGAAATGGGAATCCTCGGAATATCCTTCTCTGTATTCCAGGGGATATCCATAATGGCTGGCTGCATCTTTGATCAGGGCACCACTGGTAAAAGCATTGTCGGTAGAATTCTTGGCTGTATCTCTGTAGGAAGCTTTGCTGTATTCAATACAGTTAATATTCTGGGTATCATCTCTGGCAATTAAATCATCTATGTAGAAAGGTCCGCCATAATGAATATAGATGGCATCCCATTCAAATGCCCAATATAAATAGTAATCACGGCAGCTTCTGATATTACCGATTTTTTCAAAATCTTCCCAGTCTTCCCAGAGAGCCATCAGTCTTGTCATGCTTCCTTCTACGTTACACTCATAAAGAACAGAAGCATCGGACAAACCATACTGGCTTGCTGTTTTCGAATTGGGAACCATGACAGCAATAGGACGGATCTTTGCAACTTCTTCATCAATCCATTCATTTGTTAAACGGCTTCTAACCATGCCTTCAGCCGGAGGTGTATCCGTATCTTCTTCTACATCAGCCGATTCAGAGGTCTCATCATTAGCCTGGGGCTGAGCCTCCACAATAGATTCGACGACAGGCTGAACTGTGGTGTCCTCTTCTTTACCACAGCCAAACAATAAAAGAGATGAAGACAAAGCTACAAGCAAAAGCACTTGTAATCTTTTCATCAATATTTCCTCACTTTCATCTTAGATGGTGGTTTTTCATCGAAAAACTGCACATGTGATATTATATCACAGATGAAATTCATCGTCACTAGAAAAATGTGTAAAATATTATACAAAATTATTAAAAATTTGTTACAGACTATACTATGACTTGTACAATTCAGAAAATGAGGGTAATATATATGAGAAGATAGATACAGCAATGGAGAAAAGAAATGGATTTTATGTATGATCTGACCCACAATGTGATTCTGGTATCTGCAGTGCTTGGATGGTTTATCGCACAGGTGTTGAAAACCTTCATTCATCTTTTTATTACAAAGAAATTCGTGGCAGAAAGAATGGTAGGAAGCGGAGGAATGCCAAGCTCCCACTCGGCAACTGTATGTGCACTTGCCACCGCAACCGGTATGACTTACGGTGGAGCCAGTTTTGAATTTGCCATATCAGTCATTTTTGCCATTATTGTAATGTACGATGCCATGGGAGTACGCAGGGAAACAGGAATTCAGGCAAAGGTCATCAATGAAATGCTTGAGGCATTCACTAATATGGGGAAAAAAATGAGCCCGGAGGATAAACTGAAGGAGTTTATAGGACACACGCCTCTTCAGGTTTTGGCAGGAGCAATTCTGGGGATTTTCATAGCGGTGATGGTCTGTTTACCGTAACTTTTGACAAAAAGCATGATTTCCATTATTATGATGATAAAATAAAAAGAAAAAGGAGATATTTATGCAGAATATAGCATTGATTACGGGTGTTACAGGACAGGATGGTTCTTATCTTGCAGAGTTTTTATTGGAGAAAGGGTATGAGGTACATGGTCTGATCAGAAGACACAGCATCAGTAATACCTCACGTATTGATCATATTATTCATTCTGATTATAATAAAGTAAAATTTTTCCTGCATTTTGCAGATACAACGGATTCCAGCAATCTGATGCGTCTTGTTGCTGAAATCAGACCGACAGAGGTCTATAATCTGGCAGCGCAGTCCCATGTGGGAGTATCCTTTGAGGTGCCGGAATATACAGCGGAAGCAACGGGAGTGAGTACATTAAAGCTTCTGGAAGCATTGCGTGTCAATGGAGGAAACTGCCGTTATTATCAGGCTTCAACTTCAGAACTTTTCGGAGGACTTCCCGAAACCGCTCCCCAGAGTGAGGCAACTCCTTTTTATCCCAAGAGTCCTTATGGCGTTGCCAAATTATATTCTT
>JBJEMT010000035.1:0-8206 GCA_051879815.1 Suilimivivens sp.
CGATCTAGTATCAAGGAATTCGGTGCTTTCGTGGAATTCGCTCCCGGTAAGGAAGGTATGGTTCATATTTCCAAGATTGCAAAAGAAAGAATCAACCGCGTGGAAGATGTGCTTACCCTCGGCGACAAGGTAACAGTAGTATGCCTCGGTAAAGACAAGATGGGCAGAATGAGCTTCTCCATGAAAGATGTGGCGCAGCAGTGAGTCAAGCGCATGGACCGCGTGCTTGCACGCAGGGACATGGATTTGACGAACGCCGACATAAGCGAAGGGCGAAGCCCGTAGCGCATGGCGCAGCAGTGAGTCAAGCGAAGGGCGCAGCAGTGAGTCAAGCGCATGGACCGCGTGCTTGCACGCAGGGACATATAGATGTATGTAATGGGCAGAACGAAAGTTCTGCCCTATTTTATTGTCATATCTTAATTCTTCCTTCATATATTGAGATAAGAGGTCAAAGGAGGCAGCCATGAAGGAAGAACAAGTCTTAAATATCTTTCCAAATCGTATCAGGGAACGATTCATTAATGCAGCAAAAAGAGTGGACGAACTTCAGGAAATCCGTTTGGTGGCGGGACTCCCTGTCAGGGTGATCATCGGCAGTAAAGAGTATTTTCTTAATCGGACAGGGGAACTGTCAGAGATTATTGGCAGCAACTGCTGGTATATCCAAGCAGAAGAAATGGAACAGATTCTGAGCCACATCTGCAGTTATTCCCGATATGCCTACGAAGAGGATATCCGTCAGGGATTTATTACAGTGACGGGAGGACACAGGATCGGCGTGGCAGGACAGGTGATTTTGGGGGAAGACGGCAGGGTGAAAAACATGAAATATATACGCTGCATGAACATCCGTATTTCCCATGAGATCATAGGTGCTGCCGATGTACTTATGCCTCTTGTTCATGAAAACGGAAAGCTTATGAATACACTTCTGATCGGACCGCCCTGCAGCGGCAAGACCACCATGTTAAGAGACCTGATCAGACAGATTTCAAATGGGAGCAAATGGGCAAAAGGAAGACAGGTAGGAGTTGTGGATGAACGTTCGGAAATTGCCGGCTCTTACATGGGAATGCCCTGTAATCAGCTTGGAATCCGCACGGATATTCTGGATGGCTGTCCCAAAGAGCAGGGAATGATGATGCTGATCCGTTCCATGTCGCCGGAGGTAGTGGCTGTGGATGAGATTGGAAACAGCAGGGACATGCAGGCAGTGAAAGACGTGCAGCAGTGCGGATGCAATGTCATAGCCACCATGCATGGCACATCCATGGAAGATGTGCTATCAAAAGGATTGGACAGGTCATGCTTTGACAGATTTGCCTTTCTCGGGAAAAAGGAAGGCAGATGTATGCTTTTTGAAGTGAGAAGCCAAGAAGGAGAAAAGAAGCATGCTTAAATTGACAGGAGCAGTGATTCTTCTATTTGGTGCCTGGGGATTTGCTTACAGTATTTGCAGGGAGCAGAAAAAACAGCTTTTCCTTTTAAAAGATATGAGAGAAATGTACCGGCTTTTACAGAGCGAGATCTGTTATACAGCGCTGCCCTTGCCGGAAATATTTAAAACTGTATCGGGAAAATTGAAATCCCCCTTCGGGGAAGCGCTTCTTTCTGTCAGTGAAAGTATGAACATGGAAAATGGGGAGCCTTTTGCAGAGATATGGGAAAAAGAAATGACAGATAAACTCATGGAAAGTCCGTTGACACGGACGCAGAAGAGGCTTCTTTTCCGGTTTCCCGAATGTATGGGAATGAATGAAAGCCGGGGACAAGCAAAAATACTGGACAGATACATAGAAGAACTTGACCGTATGATCTTACAGCTGGAAGAAGAGGAAAAAAGCAAAAATAAAGTAATTATGAGCCTTGGAATTGCAGCCGGACTTTTGATGGTCATTATTCTGCTGTAGCAAAGGGATAGGAGGAACAATGGGAGTTAGCCTGATTTTTAAAATAGCTGCGGTGGGAATACTTGTGACCATTTTAAGTCAGATATTAAAGCACAGTGGCAGGGAAGAACATGCTTTTCTGATCAGTCTTGCCGGACTGATACTGGTGCTGACATGGATACTGCCTTATATTTATGATCTGTTTGTAATGATCCAGGATTTGTTTAATTTTTGAAAAGGAGACTTTCTATGGGGATGATAAAGATCGGAATTCTTTCCGTAGCAGGAGTAATGCTGGCTCTGCAGTTCAGGAGCAGCAGACCGGAGATCAGTCTGTATATGGGCTTTGCGGTCTGTGTTGTCATTTTTTCTTTTTCCGTTAACGGAATGGTTCAGATTCTTTCAGGAATAGAAGTACTGCAAAAATATATCAGTGGGAGCAGCTCCTATTTTGCGCTTTTGTTTAAGGCGGTGGGAATTACCTATATCAGTGAATTTTGTGCTTCTGTCTGTAAAGATGCGGGATATGGGGCTGTGGCGGGTCAGATAGAGATATTTGGAAAGCTTTCCGTACTTTTTATGGGAATGCCCATATTGACGGCAGTAATTGAAAATATCAGCTCCATTGCAGGTTAAGGAACAGGAGGCAGATATGGACACTTACATTTTCGAGCAGATGAATCAATATGATCTTGATGAAATAGAAAAAGGTTTTTTAAATCTGTTTCCTGATTACAGTATTGATATAGAGGAATTGTTTCTTTTAATCATGGATGGAAAAATCGGAAATGCAGCCGGACTATTCTTTTCAAGTGTTATGGAGGGGATGAGAGGAGAAATATCAGGCATCAGAACAGTACTGATCAGTATTCTTGTCATTGGGATCGTTTCTGCCCTGTTTTCCAATTTCTCTGATATCTTTGCAGGTGGACAGGTCTCACAGACAGGATTTTATTTTCTTTATCTTTTTCTGATGGCAGTACTTACAAGGGTTTTTGTTTATATTTCGGAAATAGCCACGGAAACCATTGAAAATGTAGTGCTTTTGATCAAACTGTTTATTCCCACATGGTTTCTTTCCGTGGGAGCGGCTTCAGGAGGTGCTACGGCAGCTTTTTATTATCAGATGATGCTGCTTGCCGCTTATTTCATTGAAAGTTTTCTGATATCGGCAGTCATACCTTTCGTATACAGTTATGTGATCCTGGCACTGCTGAATGGGATTTGGACAGAAGAAAGACTGTCTCTTTTACTTGATTTTTTAAAAAAAGGAGTTGAATTTATTCTAAAGCTTATCATGAGCATCATTGCAGGTTTAAGTCTGGTACAGGCTGTGATCGTGCCGGTTGTAGATGAGCTTAGGATATCGGCTTTCAGGAAAGCTCTTCTGGCAATACCGGGGATCGGGACAGCCGCAGAAGGAGTGACGGAGCTGGTCATTGGTTCGGCGGTGCTGATCAAGAACAGCATGGGAGTGCTGCTGCTTGTCCTTCTGTTACTTTCCTGCCTGGTACCGCTTCTGAAAATTCTGACTGTGGCAGGGCTTGTAAAGCTGGGAGCTGCCGTTACGGGAATAATCAGTGATAAAAGAATTTCCGGCTGCGCAGACAGAGTTGGCGAGGGCTGTTTTCTCATGCTGCGCTGTGTGTTTACTGCGGCAGCTTTGTTTGTGATCGTTGTTGCCATTGTGGCTTATGCAGTGAGGTAGGCAGATGATAGAAATCATAAAGGAAGCAGGTATTTTTATTGTGGTTGCCCAGGCAGTGCTTTATCTGGTGCCGGGAGAGATTTATGAAAAGTATGTCAAAGTGATCATAGGGATTGTTATGGTGGCAAAGCTGATACAGCCTGTTCTGACACTTTTTTCAGATGAAGTGACAGAGGATTCTTTTGAAAAAATTCTGGAGCAGTCCGAAAATCTGTTTGATGTGGCAATGCAGGAAACAGAAGAGTCGGAATCATGGATCAGTAAGACAACAATCTTAAAAGGAACGGAAGAAGAACTGAAAAAGAGACTGAATGAAAAACCGCTGGAAGGCTATCTGGTTGAGGAAGTTCTGATCAGTCAGGAAGAGGAAGATGAGATATCCTCGATTATCATAACTGTTTCAAAGGCAGGAACTGATAAAAACAGTGAGATAGAGATTGAAAAAATTACAGTAGACGAAAAGACAGAAACTTCAAATGAAATGGAGAAGGAAGAAGAAGCATTGAAGAAATATTATGGGCAGGTACTTTTCATGGAACCACAGCAGATTGAAATTCGTATGAATAGATAAAGAAAGGAACAGGCAGTTAACATGGATGATAAAAAAAGACGGACCTTTGATTTTACAAAACTGAAAAAAGAAAATTTTGTGGTTATTTTTCTGATCGGTATCCTGCTGCTGGTCATTGCCTGGCCCATGGAGGAGAAAAAGGAGGAAAATGAAGAAAATGTGTCCGGTTTAACGGACATGGGAAGCAGTATAATCGGAGTATCAAAGGAAGAAACGTATGTTTCCGAAGGGGGAACGAATCTCCAGTATAATGATGTCGCGGAAACCTATGCAAGATCATTGGAACAGAATCTGGAAGAGCTTTTATCCACCATGGAAGGGGCGGGCAAGGTGAAGGTCATGATCACATTACAGTCGTCCGGAGAATCTGTTGTTGAAAAAGATGCCGGTTCTTCCAAAGTATCTTCCACAGAGGTAGATTCTTCAGGGGGAAGCAGGAATACCGCAGATGTATCTGCCACAGAAGAAACGGTATATACAGGCAGCAGCGGAACAGGTACTCCCTTTGTGAAACAGATCATTTATCCGCAGATTGAAGGAGTGGTGGTCAGTGCTGAAGGAGGAGGCAATGACACCGTAAATAAAAATATTACAGAAGCAATTCAGGCATTATTCGGAATAGATGTACATAAAATTAAAGTAATCAGAATGAGTTCCAAATAAAGGAGACATAAGCATTGAAAAATATGGTGAAAAAGAATCAGATCATGATTACGGCACTGGCAATAATGATTGCAGTGGCAGGGTATCTGAATTTTGCGGGTACCAAAATTACAGACGAGGAAATTATGACCACAGGAACGGATTCTGCAGTAATTTCCGGTGAATCCTCAACAATAGCAGATGATACGGAGGTGGCCGCTTTATTTGAGATATCTGATGAAGATATGGAACAGGCGGAAAATTATGATATTGAAAGCATGGACTCTGAGGTGATCACCGATCAGGAGAATTATCTTGAAGAAACCATGGAAGAGACTATGGCTGAAATGGCACAGGAACAAATTACCGAAACGGAAACTCCCGGGGAAGCAGTATTTACTTCTTCAACAAGTCTTGATACTTTGTCCGGCGCCAAGCTTTTGAAGGAACAGGTACGTGCCAAGAATAAAGAGACGCTGCTTGAAATTATTAACAATGTGAATATCAGCGAAGATCAGAAGCAGGAAGCTATAGATGGCATGATTGCCCTTACAGATATTGCAGAAAAGGAAACGGCGGCAGAAATTCTTTTGGCGGCAAAAGGCTTTGATGATGTGGTAGTCAGTATTACGGATGGCATGGTGGATGTTGTGGTAAATACTACGGAGCTTACAGAAGCGCAGCGTGCCCAGATTGAAGATATCATAGTGCGAAAAACAGGTATCAGTGGAGAAAATATTGTAATCAGTACTACTACAGAAGGATAAAATGTGGTATCCTATACAAGAGCTTGTAAATTGCATTGCAATCTACGAAAAGGAAGGAACCCGAAATGAAAAGAGTATTTTTAATTGTACTTGACAGTGTGGGAATCGGAGCTATGGAGGATGCTGCGGAATTTGGTGATGCCGGATGCAATACATTAAAGTCAGCATCTGGAAGCTCCTGTTTCCATATGCCAAATATGGAGAAACTTGGTTTATTTAACATCGATGGAATAGATTGGAAAGAAGGAACAGATGAGCCCCTTGCAGCTTATGGAAGAATGAAAGAGGCTTCAAGAGGAAAGGATACTACAATAGGACACTGGGAAATAGCAGGGATTATTTCAAAGACCCCGCTGCCTGTATATCCGGACGGCTTTCCCGATGAAATCCTGAAACCTTTCTGTGAAATGACAGGCAGAGGTATTTTATGCAACAGACCCTATTCAGGGACAGAAGTAATCAGGGATTATGGGGATGAGCATATGAGGACCGGAAAACTTATTGTCTATACTTCGGCAGACAGCGTATTCCAGATTGCTGCTCACGAAGATATTGTACCGGTTGAGACCTTGTACCGCTATTGTGAGATGGCAAGGAAACTTTTGACCGGTAAACACAGTGTGGGAAGAGTTATTGCAAGACCCTTTGCAGGAACAAGCGGCAGCTATTTCCGTACACCAAGACGCCATGACTATTCACTGCTGCCGCCGTCAGAAACCATGCTGGATGCTCTGCAGGCAGCAGGAAAAGAGGTCATAGGTGTAGGAAAAATCAGGGATATTTTTGCAGGACGGGGAATTACATCCTGTGTATACACAAAGGGGAATGCAGAAGGAATTCAGAAAATACTGGAATATATGGATCTTGATTTTGAAGGGCTTTGTTTTATCAATCTGGTGGATTATGATATGCTTTACGGACACCGGAATGATATTGAGGGCTATGGAAGAGCCCTTACGGAATTTGATGAGGCTTTGCCTGCCATGTTAAGTAAGCTGCGTCAGGATGATGTGCTGATGATCACGGCAGATCATGGTTGTGACCCGGGATATACCGTGTCCACAGATCATTCCAGGGAATACACTCCCTTTATTCTGTATGGACAGAAAATAAGCCCCGGGAACCTGGGAACACGGGAAACCTTTGCAGATATAGGGGCAACTGTGCTAAAATACTTAGATGTGCCGGGAAATATTGCAGGAACACCGGTAATATAAATACATGCAGATTATTTGGAGGAAAGATACGTGGGAAATTATGATAAGGAAATAAACAGGAGGCGTACTTTTGCTATTATTTCGCATCCTGATGCAGGTAAAACCACTCTTACGGAGAAATTTCTTTTATATGGAGGCGCCATTAACCTGGCGGGAAGTGTAAAGGGAAAGGCTACGGCAAGGCATGCGGTCTCCGACTGGATGGAAATAGAAAAAGAAAGAGGTATTTCCGTTACCTCATCAGTACTTCAGTTCGAATATGACGGATTCTGCATTAATATCCTGGATACGCCGGGACATCAGGATTTCTCGGAGGATACCTACCGTACCCTGATGGCAGCAGATTCTGCCGTTATGGTAATCGATGCGTCAAAGGGTGTGGAAGCGCAGACCAGAAAACTGTTTAAAGTCTGTGTTATGCGTAAGATACCTATTTTCACGTTTATCAATAAGATGGACAGGGATGCCAATGATACATTTGAATTGTTGGATGAAATAGAAAAAGAACTGGGTATTGCAACCTGCCCTGTGAACTGGCCGATTGGTTCCGGCAAGAGATTTAAAGGAGTATATGACAGAAAAAAGGAGAGTGTCATAACCTTTTCCGATACCGAAAAGGGTACGAAGGAAGGTGAAACCACAATTATTCCCGTCTCTGACAGGAATGTGCTGCTTCAGGCTATCGGAGAAGAAGCAGCAGATACCCTGGAAGAAGAAATTGAACTGCTTGACGGTGCAAGTGCGGAGTTTGATCTTGGACAAGTTCAGGCAGGAGAATTGACACCGGTATTCTTTGGTTCCGCCCTGACAAACTTTGGAGTAGAGTTCTTTTTACAGCATTTTCTTGAGATGACCACTACGCCTCTTCCGAGAAAATCGGATAAGGGACTGATTTCACCTACGGAGAATGATTTCTCTGCTTTTGTCTTTAAGATTCAGGCTAACATGAATAAAGCTCATCGGGACAGAATTGCGTTTATGCGCATCTGCTCCGGTAAATATGAGGCGAGTATGGAAGTTAAGCATGTGCAGGGAGAAAAGGTAATGCGTTTATCTCAGCCCCAGCAGATCATGGCAAGTGAAAGAAAGATTCTGGAAGAGGCATATGCGGGAGATATTATCGGTGTATTTGATCCTGGTATTTTTTCTATTGGGGATACACTCTGTATGCCAAAGGAACAGTTTAAATACGAAGGGATCCCTACCTTTGCCCCGGAGCATTTTGCAAGAGTAAGACAGATAGATACCATGAAGAGAAAACAGTTTGTCAAGGGGATCACCCAGATTGCACAGGAGGGCGCTATCCAGATCTTCCAGGAATTTAATACAGGTATGGAAGAGATTATTGTGGGGGTTGTGGGTGTCCTTCAATTTGATGTTTTAAAGTATCGTCTCGAGAATGAATATAA
>JBJEMT010000036.1:0-35239 GCA_051879815.1 Suilimivivens sp.
CAATCAGACCAAATCCCAGTGTTAAAAACAATACCGGCACAACCTTCCTGTATTCGTTTACATACAAAAGAGCTGTCACCGTTACACTGATCAGAATCAGAATGCCTCCCATGGTCGGCGTTCCCGATTTTTTTAAATGAGTCTTTGGACCGTCATCCCTTACCGTCTGTGCTGCCTTCAGCATTTTCAGCAGAGGAATCAGCACCGGTCCTGCCACCACACTGATAGCAAAAGATATCATGATTGGTACTATGATCGATATGCTTCCCATGCCTGCACCTCTCAATTATAATCCATTTCTCCCAAATAAGGAAGAATATTTTCAAAAAGCTGTCTTACCACCGGTGCCGCTATTTGTCCGCCATAATACATTCCCTGGGGATCATGTATAATGGCCAGTGCAAGTACCTGGGGGTCATCCGCAGGTGCAAACCCAAGGAAAGATGCAATATATCTTCCGCTTCCTCTGGGAAGAGTCTGGCTGGTAGCCGTTTTACCTCCCACCCTGGCTCCCTCTACATATCCGTTTTTACCCGAACCATTCTCTACAACCTGTTCCAGGATCATCCGCATAGTAGCTGAGGTTTCTTCTGATACAATATTTTTCGTGACAGGATAAGTAAAGTGTTTCATCTGGTTTTCTTCTCTGTCTGCTGTCATTACAGCAAAATGGGGTGTTACTCTGTTTCCACCATTTATAATGGCAGAAACCGTGGCCGCCAGTTGAATGGGTGTGATCTGGAAAGATTGACCAAAGGAAACCGTGGCAAGTTCCACTGCTTTCATATCCTCTTTTTTATGCATAATAGTTGCTGCTTCTCCCGGCAGGTCAATGCCTGTTTTATTTAGCAGACCAAACTGCGTAAAATATTTATAAAAATTATCTACTCCAAGCCTCAGTCCAACTGTAATAAAGACAGGATTACAGCTGTTCATGGTCGCCTCAACAAAGTTCTCTGTCCCATGTCCTGCAGTTTTATGGCATCTGATCTTTCTGTCCTCTACCATGATATACCCGGGACAATTGAACTGATCATCTACGGTAACGACTCCCTCTTCCAGTCCGGCTGCAGCCGTAACGATCTTAAAGGTGGAACCCGGCTCATAGGTATCATTGATGCATCCGTTCCTCCAGATCCCGTTTAAAATTTCCTGTGTCTGCTCCTGGGTCAGATTCCCTGTATCCATGCTTTCCGGAATTTCATAGGGATTATTCAGATCAAATTCCGGCACATCTACCATTGCCATAATTTCCCCATTCTGGGGATTCATAACTATAATGGAAACTCTTTCCGCTTCTTTCGTTTCCATGACCTGTTTAGCCAGCTGCGTGGCATAGCTTTGAATATTCATATCCAGACTGATATACAGATCATTCCCGGCTATAGGCTCTACCCTTTCCTCACCGGCTTCATCAATTTCCACACCTTTTGCATCGGTGACTGTCAGAATTGTGCCTTCCTGACCCTTCAGATATTCTTCGTATTTCACCTCCAGCCCTATGATCCCCTGATTGTCCCCTCCGGTAAAACCAAGTACCTTGGAAGCCAGCGTACCGTAAGGATAATATCTTTTATAATCTTCATCCACTTTTACCCCGGCAAGATTATATTCTCTGATAATATCTCCTGTTTCTTTTTCCACATTACTTTTAATCCGCTCAATGGAAGAATATTTTTCTACTCGATTTCTTACATATTCTTCCGAAAGTTCAAGTTCCCTGCTCAGGACCTCTATGATTCTTTCGGGATCCTCTATCTGGCTGTGAATAACTGATATGGTACAGACCGTTTTATTGTCGGCAATTACAGTTCCATTGGCATCAATGATCCTGCCTCTTGCTGCCTTAATACTTCTTTCTCTTTCATGAAGTTCTTTTGCCTTTTCTGCGTAATAAGCCGAATCCACTACCATCAGATACAGCAATCTGCCCATAAGTCCAAGAAATGCAAACAGACAGAGGAAAAACACGGTAACGATCTTCTTTCTGTTATAGGTTTTATTCTTTATCATAAAAACCTCATAGAAAAGGTATTATTATAATTTATTACCCATTCTATGAGGTTATTCCACTACAAGCGATTCTCTTTAGTTCGAGGGTTCCTCTTCATTCTGATCTGCTTCCGGTGTCGGGGACGGCTCTGACGCTCCCAAATCATAGCTTCCTCCGATTACAGCTCCTGTTACAGGATCCACATAGTTTCCGGTAGCAGGATCCACTGCGTAGCCTGTTTCCCGGTCTATGGGGAAGGTCTTCCATATTTCTTCATTGGTTGTATTTTCCTCACTGCCTGTATTTTCCACGGATTCCGTTTCTTCTTCCTTCTCTTCTTCTGTTTCTTCGGTTACGGGAGGTGTCATAATTTCAATCTTTAAAGCTTCCAGTTCTGTCATTTCCGACTCGGAAAGCTCTTCTGTCATAAAAATGCCCATATAGGGCAGAACTTCCGTTAAGATACTTCTTACAATTCTGGTGGCAAACTTGGCATCATCCTGATAAAGGACATTTGGTCTGTCCACTACCACATAAATTGCGATTTCAGGATCATCGGCAGGCGCATATCCCATAAAGGAAACCACATATTCCCCATTTTTACGGGGAAGAGTCTCTGCTGTACCTGTCTTGCCGCCGATCATATAACCGGCCGGTCTTGCTGTTTTACCGGTACCATGCTCTCCTGTTACTACCGTATTACAAAATTCTATAATCGTGTCCGAGGTTTCTTCCGAAATAGTCTGTTTTAATACTCTTGGTTCAATATTCTGTACCGTTGCACCGGAAGGGCTTACAATTTTGCTTACCATATGAGGTTCATAATAGTAGCCACCGTTAATAAGAGAGCAGAATCCTGTGATCATCTGTATCATGGTAACATTGAAGGACTGCCCGAAGGTATTGGTCGCCAGTTCCGTCTGACCCATGGTTTTTTCATTGTAAATAAGGCTAGCCGTTCTCGCTTCTCCCTGCAGGTCAATATTCGTCTTCAATCCAAAGTTAAAAATATGCTGGAATTTTACAAAATTCTGTATTCCCATTGCCTGTCCCACACGCATCATGACAACATTGCAGGACCTCTCTACGCCCTCCTGCACGGTAAGTAGTCCATCACCATAAATATTATGGCAGCTGATATCATAATCTCCCACGTGCAGATAACCTTCACAATTATAGGTTTCATTTCCCGTAATACTGCCGCTTTCAATTCCGGCAGCCACGGTAAAGGGCTTTGCAACCGAACCAGGTTCATAGGTGTCGGAAATACAGAAGTTCTTCCAGAGAGCATCCAGATGCAGATACATCAATTCTTCCGTATCAATAGTTTCCAGGGTTTCTTCCGTAATATATTCCCCTGTTTTATTTCCCTTTTCATCAAGAAGCGGCATTCCGATCAGGGCATCCGTATTTCTGGCATCATTCAGATCAAAATTGGGATAACTTGCCATGGCAAGGATTTCACCTGTATTCACACGCATGATGATACAGCCTACGTTGTTAGCACCGTTTCCCGGACGATAATTGTCCTTATATTCTTCATTAAATTTCAACAGATATTTTTCAACAATGCTCTGAATATTGGCATCAATAGTGGTAACGATGGAATTCCCATCTTCTGCTGCAATGGTACGCCTTTCCAGATCGGAGTCATCATTCAGATACCCGTATTCTCTCCCAGGTATTCCCGAAAGAACATCATTATAATATTCTTCCAGTCCATAGGAACCCTGATTATCACTGGTGGTAAAACCAATCACATCACAGGCAAGGGTATTCCCCGGATAAACACGCTTGTATTCTTCCTCGAACCAGATTCCCTTTACCTTGGAGTCTTCTGCATTCTGCAGTTCTATAAAATTTGATATCTCATTATAAGATAATTTCTTTGCCAGTATATGATAACGGGAGGTTTCTCCGTTTTCCGCAATATAAGCACGCACGCTGGCCGTATCAATTCCAAATTCGCTTTTCAGTGCATTTAAGGTAGGCTCCAGATACTCTTCTTTTTCCAATACAGCCACCGAATCCAGTATTACATTATATACCTTCTCGCTGGTAGCAAGTACACTGCCGTTGGCATCCAGAATAGTCCCTCTTTTATACGGTATGGTCGTACTGTCATACCGTTGTTGTGAAAGTACCTGTTTTTTATACTGCTCGCCGTTATCTCTGGTAATAATATACAAACGATAGAATAATCCGGCAAAAGCCAGCAGCACCAACATAAACAGTACTACCAGCTTCTTTTGCATTTTCGTTGTAAACTTGGTATATGATTTTCCTTTTCCCATGAAACACCTTTTTAATCGGGGATTTCTCCCTTTTGTATTACATAATCATTATCTTCGCTGTTAAAGGTTATGATCTGACCTTCTCCCGCATACTGCATACCCAGTTCCTGGATTGCAGTCTGTCTGACCTCTTCCAGATTCGTATTACTGGAGATCCTGCTCTCTCTCTCATCATTATCAAGTTTCATGTTATTCAATTCGCTCTCAAGCTGTGCGATATGCTTTACACTGCTTGTGATATCTGACTTTAAGGTCAGATAGCTTGTCAACACAAAGCCTACTACCAGCAGAGCCGATGCAAGAAATAACACATAACCCACATTCATATATAGAGCACGATCCCTGTTTTTGCGGGGCGCATGATTCGTTTTTCTGACAGGACGCTCATATTCATCAGGAACTGCCTGAAGCCGTCTTGCCGTATTTCCATATACATAGGCATTATTTCTCTGTGAACGCACATAATTCCCTGTATATGCAGTTCTTCTCCTGTTTTCTGTCATTACCTTCTACTTCTCCCCATTATTACTTATCAATTTTTTCAAAAATTCTTAATTTTGCGCTTTTGGAACGTGAATTTATCTTCAGTTCCTCTTCCCCCGGCAAAATGGGTTTTCCCGTAATTACTTTACCCCGGCTTGTCTTTCCACACACACATACGGGAAATGTGGACGGACAGGTACAGGGATTTTCCGCTTTTTTAAATGCTGTTTTGACAATTCTGTCCTCCAGTGAATGAAAGGTAATAATACAGAGCCTTCCCCCCGGCTTCAGAATATCTATCAACTCTTCCAGAGATTCCTTAAGAACTTCAAGCTCTTTATTACACTCAATCCGGATTGCCTGATAGGTCCTCTTGGAGGGATGTCCTCCCTCGGCCCTCATTTTTGCCGGAATTGCAGCCCTAATGATCTCATTCAATTCCCCTGTGGTTTCTATTTGTTTTTTCTCTCTTGCCTTTACAATGTGCTTTGCAATGTTTTTGGCAAATTTATCTTCTCCATAATCTCTTATAATATGGTAAAGCTCCATTTCACTGTAATTATTTACAATATCTCTCGCTGTCAGAGTCTGCCTTAAATCCATTCTCATATCAAGAGGCGCATCATAGCGGTAAGAAAATCCTCTCTCTTCCGTGTCCAGCTGATAAGAGGAAACTCCAAGATCCAGTACCATACCGTCTATTTTCTCGATATTCATTGTTTTTAACACGTTTTTTGTATTTCGGTAGTTACTCCTGATAATGGTAACTTTATCGCCAAATTCCTTCAGTCTCTCACCGGCGGCAGTAATTGCAGCCTCATCCTGGTCGATTCCTATAAGTTTCCCCTTCTGATTCAGTCTCTTCGCTATCTCATAGGAATGTCCGCCTCCGCCAAGGGTTCCGTCCACATAGATACCGTCCGGTTTTATAACAAGTCCTTCTATTGTCTCGTTTAACAAAACAGATGTATGATTGAATTCCATGACCGTTTCTCCTAAATTCCAATACCAAGCTCCACCATATGTTTGGAGATTTCTTCCATATCCTGGTAAGTAACGGTGCCTTCCCATCTGTCCTTACTCCAGATTTCAATTCTGCTTCCCACACCTATAAGGACTGCGTCCTTCGTAATATCCGCAAACTCACGAAGCACTGACGGAAGCAGGATTCTTCCCTGCTTGTCCACTTCCACACTGGCAGCTCCCGCAAGGAAAAAACGTGTAAATTGTCTGACATCTTTATCTATCATGGGCAAAGAACGAAGCTTTTCGGCAAAGGCCTGCCACTCGGAATTATCAAAGACAAACAGACAGCCATCCATTCCCTTTGTCACCACAAATTCATCGCCTAAGACTTCACGGAATTTGGCGGGAATGATAAGTCTGCCCTTAGCATCTATTGTATGGTTGTACTCTCCCATAAACATATGCATTCACCCGTCAGCCTTAAAACCTACCACTTTGTACCACTTCGTTACACTTCAAACCACTTTCTACCACTTTTATGGATATTCTACCCCATTTTTTCGGATTTATCAATAGAAAAAAGGCAAAAAAATAGCCCTTCGATTTTCCGAAAGGCGCATAAATACTGAGGTTTTCAATATCTGGTATTAAAGCGAAGGGGCAGGCACAATATCTTGTGCCTGCCCCATTAAAATTTCATATTTTTATCTAAATTTTACCAAAATTTTTTATACATTGAAACGGAACAGGATCACATCTCCATCCTTCACCACATAGTCTTTTCCTTCCATTCCCACCAGTCCCTTTTCTCTGGCTGCTGCAAGGGACCCCTGCTCTAAAAGATCCTTATAATTCACAACCTCTGCCTTGATAAATCCTCTCTCAAAGTCAGTATGTATCTTTCCGGCTGCCTGAGGTGCTTTGGTTCCGATCTTAATGGTCCATGCTCTTGTTTCGTCCTCTCCTGCTGTTAAAAAGCTTTGAAGTCCAAGAAGCTTATAGCTTGCCTTGATCAGCTTTTCAAGACCTGATTCCGAAAGACCAAGGTCCTCTAAGAACATGGCTTTTTCATCATCATCAAGCTCTGCGATCTCCTGCTCGATCTGCGCACAGATGACAAATACTTCGCTGCCCGTTTCCTTTGCAAACTCTCTTACCTTCTGTACGCCCGGATTGCCGGCGCCGTCATCCGCAAGATCATCCTCTGCCACATTGGCCGCAAAAATAACAGGCTTATAAGTCAGAAGGTTGTAGGAAGCAAGCAGTGCCAGTTCATCCTCATCCTCTGTCACATAACTTCTTGCAAGCTTTCCTTCCTCCAGATGCGCTTTCAGGGATTCCAGAAGGGCTGCTTCCTTTGCAAGGGACTTGTCCATTCTGGCAGCCTTTCCTGTCTTTGCAATTCTTCTCTCCAGAATCTCAATATCGGAAAAGATCAGTTCCAGATTGATGGTCTCTATATCACGCATGGGGTCAATGCTTCCGTCCACATGAACCACATTGCTGTCCTCAAAACAGCGCACCACATGAACGATGGCATCCACCTCTCTGATATTGCTTAAAAACTGGTTGCCAAGACCTTCTCCTTTGCTGGCGCCCTTTACGAGTCCCGCAATATCTACAAATTCTATCACAGCAGGAGTTACTTTCCTGGAATGGTACATATCTCCAAGAAGCTTCAATCTTTCGTCCGGTACAGCCACAATCCCGATATTGGGGTCGATGGTACAGAAGGGATAATTGGCTGATTCCGCTCCTGCTTTGGTGAGGGAATTAAATAAAGTGCTTTTACCAACGTTGGGAAGTCCTACAATGCCTAATTTCATATGTTAATGCCTCCTTTGTTTTGCAAATTTATAATTAATTTTATTTTAGTTAAAACCATATAAAAAGCAATACCAGTTTCCTAGTACTTCTTCCTCCCCTTCAATTCCTCATACAGCATCACATAATTTTCATATCTTACCCTGCTGATTTTTCCCTCTTCCAGCGCATTCTTTACACCGCAAACAGGTTCACTGATATGGGAACAGCCGCCGAACTTGCAGTTCTTCTCATACTCTGCAAACTCCGGATAAAAACTCTGTAACTCTTCCTTCTCCATATCAAAAAGTCCAAGGGACGTAAAGCCAGGAGTATCCATGATAAAGGTATCGTCCGAAAGAGCAAACAGCTCTGCATGCCTTGTGGTATGCCTGCCACGCTCTATTTTGCGGCTGATCTCCCCGGTCTGCATTCCGGCATTCGGACAAATGGTATTGATGATGGTGGACTTGCCCACACCGCTTGGTCCTGCTACTACTGTGGTTTTCCCTTTCAGACGGGCTTTGATTTCCTCAATTCCATCATTCTGTGTCCCGCTGACAAACAAAATCTCGTAGCCACAGCCGCCGTATGCTGCCACAAGCTCATTTTTCTCTTCCTCAGATGCAATATCTTTCTTGTTAAAACAGATAATACAGGGAAGCTTCTGCTGTTCCATGTAAATCAGAAATCTGTCAAGCAGATTATAATTGGGATCCGGCTTTACAATAGCAAAGATTACAAGCGCCTGATCAATATTGGCCGCTGCCGGCCGGATCAGCTCATTCTTCCTTGGGAGAATATCTGTAATATTACCAAGCAGCTTTTCCTTATCTATTAATTCAATTTCCACAAGATCGCCTACCAGGGGCTTGATCTGTTCCTTCCTGAAGATTCCCTTTGCCTTACACTCTATCAATCCTGCAGAGGTATGCACATAGTAAAATCCTGCAATTCCTTTTATTATCTTTCCCTGCATATAGCTCCGTTTCCGTATGCGCTATTCCTGTATAAATGTAATGGCACGATAAATTTCTTTATTCTCGGTAGTACCTTCTATAGTGGTAACGCTTCCATCCTCGTTGGTAATATTGGTAGCTTCCGTTACATTCTGATACTGGAATAAAATATATCCTGTTTCCACCTTAATCCCGGTAATATTCTGCTGTGCGATTGGAAAAGAAGATGTCTGGGTGCTCATAAGCTGGGTCCCGTCATCTGCCATCAGGGTTACCGTTACCAGGGTTCCTGATTTATAATTAGGGTCTTCTTCCTGGGTAGGAGGGGTAATGCTGTCAGAAAATCTGTAAGTGGACTGGGCCGGTCCAATGCTGATATGAATCTCTATGGCTGTGCCTGCCTCTACATAAGCACCTGCGGAATAGCTCTGGTAACAGACAAGTCCCGTAAGAGCCGGATCCTCATTATTTACCTCTGCAACATTGGCAATATCCAGGCCTGCTTCTATCAGTGTAAATGTAGCATCCTGCTCATCCTTACCTATTAAATCAGGCACCTTTATTTTTGTATTTTCCATTCCCTTACTGATACAGATGGTAACTGCCGTTCCTGAAGGTGCCTTACTTCCTCCTTCCGGCGACTGGCTGATAATGCTTCCTTCTTTAATATACTGGTCATAATCTTCTGTCTTATTGACAGTAAAGCCCTTCTGCTCCAAATTGGAAACCGCTTCCGCTTCCGTTAAACCGATCACCTTGGGAACCTCTATTCCTTCAGAGCCTGCACTGACAGTAAGCACCACATTGGTACCCTCATCCACCAGTTCACCCTGTTTCACACTGGATTCCATAACAATGCCCTGGGCATATTCGGCACTTTCTTTATATTCGATCTCTGGTGTCAGATTCAGTTTTAAAAGGGCTATCTTTACATCATCGATGTTTTTACCCACTACCTCAATCATTTCAACTTGTTCTTTAACCTGTTCTTCCTGAGTGGTCTCTTCCTCTTTCTTTCCGAAGGTCCCAAACGTTAAAAGCCCAAAGGCTTTCGCTACCAGAAACAATACAATGCAGCCGATCAGAATGGCTGCCACAACAGCAAGTACCGTCGTGACACGCTCCATTTTAGGATTATAACTTTCCTCCTCATCCTCGTCGTAATCATTGTCTTCATATTCTTCTTCGTAGTCTTCTTCCTCGTAAATCTCTTCCTTTTTTTTCAGGTTCTCTCTGGGCGCAGAATTACCGCTATTTACTTTTTTCTTTACTGCCTTTTGAACATCCTTCTCCTTGCGAAGGTGCATGGCTTCTTCCATAGAATCCCGTCTTTCGGACTGTTTCTTGATCTGGGACATATCCTTTTCGGAAATCATGCGGGTGGAAGCCTCTTCATCGGGATCCGATATCTTCACAAAATCCTCATCCGGTGTCATCAATGATCTTTTCAAATCTATGATCAGCTCACCCATGGACTGGTATCTTCTGTCAGGACTCTTCTGACAGCATTTAAATACAATCTGTTCCACGCTGACGGGGATCTCCGATACATAATCCCTTGGTGATGGCATTTCCTCCTGGATATGCTTAATGGCAATGGCAACCGTAGTTTCCCCGTTAAAGGGCACGCGGCCTGTCAGCATCTCAAACATGGTAATACCAAGGGAATAAATATCACTCTTTTCATCCGAATAACCGCCTCTTGCCTGCTCCGGGGAAGTGTAATGAACCGACCCCATTACATTGGAGGTGATGGTATTGCTGGTAGCTGCCTTGGCAATACCAAAGTCTGTTACCTTGACCTTACCCTCTTTGGAGATAATAATGTTCTGAGGCTTGATATCTCTGTGGATAATATGATTATTGTGGGCAGCCTCAATACCCATACTGACCTGAATGGCAATACTGACCGCCTCTTTTACAGACAGTCTCGCCTTTTTTTCAATATACTTTTTGAGAGTAATGCCCTCTACCAGTTCCATTACAATATAGTAGATGCCTTCTTCCTCTCCTACATCATAAACATTTACAATATTGGGGTGTGCAAGCCCTGCTGCAGCCTGGGCTTCAATTCTGAATTTGGAAACAAAATTGGCATTTTCACTAAATTCCTGCTTTAACACTTTCACAGCTACGAAACGATTCAGCTTATGGTCCTTTGCCTTATAGACATCGGACATTCCGCCTGTTCCGATTTTTTCCAGTATTTCGTATCTGTCTCCTATCATCATTCCTATTTTAATCATGATCTAACCTCTCCATGCGTAGTGGCAGCTATTCTCTGCCCTCTTCGGCGAACATATCAATTATGATTACCGCTATGTTATCCTTGCCTCCGTTACTGTTGGCTTCTTCTACCAGTTTTTCAGCTCTCTCTTCTATCGTACCCTGACTTCTTAAGATTCTGCCGATTTCTTCGTCCTCTAACATATTGGTCAGTCCGTCGGAGCACATTAGCACAATATCCCCACTTTTCAGTTCTTCATGAAAGAAGTCTATCTCTATGGTATCTCTTGCACCGATTGCTCTGGTAATGATATTCTTATCCGGATGATTTCTTGCAGCTTCCCTGTCAAGACCTCCCATCCTTACCATTTCCTCTACAAGGGAATGGTCTCTTGTAATCTGTCTGACTTCATCGTTAATAATGTACAGTCTGCTGTCGCCGACATTGGCAACCTGTAAATATTTCCCTATGCAGGTAGCCACTACTACCGTAGTTCCCATACCAAACAGACTTTCATCTTCTCTTGCCTTACGTCTGACCTGGTCGTTGGCCACACGGATTGCCCTGCTCAAAATACGGATCGGGCTCTTTTCAAAGCAGCTTCGTATTTCCCTCACCACAGTCTCTACCGTACATTTGGAAGCATAATCACCGGCGCGGTGACCTCCCATGCCATCCGCCACAATATAGACATTTGGAAGATTACCTACCGGTTCATCCGATGCATATACAAAATCCTGATTCAGTTTTCTCTTTCTACCGATATCCGTTACAGAAAAGGATTTAATCACTTTTCTTACCTCCTATTGCAGCGACTGTTCTATATGTCTACGCCTCAGCTGTCCACAGGCACCATCAATATCTCTTCCCATTTCCCTTCTAATAGTAACATTTATTCTGTTTTTTTCAAGTTTATTTTTAAAAGCCATGATCGCGCTGCTCTCAGACTGGACAAAATCTCTCTCTTTAATAGGATTCACCGGGATCAAATTCACATGGCAGTTCAAGGGTTTTACAAGCTCTATCAGTTCCTTTGCATCCTCATCCGTGTCATTGACACCACCCACAAGACTGTACTCAAAAGTAATCCGTCTTCCGGTTTTATTAAAATAATAGCTGCATGCATCCATCAGCTCACTGATAGAATATTTATTGGCAATGGGCATCAGCTTTCTTCTCTTTTCATCGGTAGTGGCATGAAGGGAAAGGGCAAGGGTGATCTGTAATTCTTCTTCTGCCAGTTCCTTCATTTTCGGTACAATGCCACAGGTAGATACCGTCACATTCCGCTGACTGATGTGCAGCCCGTTCTCATCCGTGAGAAGCCGGATAAAAGTCAGCAGATTCTCATAATTATCAAGAGGCTCTCCCGTCCCCATAACCACTACATTGGAAACCCTCTCTCCCGTCAGCAAAGTAATCGCATAGATCTGATCCAGCATTTCGGAAGGAGTGAGGCATCTTTCCAGTCCATCCAGAGTGGATGCGCAGAAAGCGCAGCCCATCCGGCAGCCCACCTGGGAAGAAATGCATACGCTGTTTCCATGCTTATATTTCATCCATACGCTCTCTACCACATTACCGTCTGAAAGTTCAAACAGGAATTTCTTTGTACCGTCGATAGCCGATTCCTGCTCCCTGATACAATTGAGAGCAGTATAAAGGTAACGTTCCCTGCATTTTTCTTTTAAAGCACCGGAAATGTTGGTCATTTCCGCAAAACCTCTTGCAAGCTTTCTGTGCATCCATTCATAAAGCTGCTTTCCTCGAAACTCCTTTTCACCCATGGCAGCCATATCTGCTTTTAACTCTTCCAGAGTCATTGACTTGATATCAATCATACGCTGTCCTCCCTGATCAGCCTTGCAAGGAAGAAGCCGTCCGTTTCATGTATCCCCGGCAAAAGCTGCAGCATTCCTTTCTTTCCTTCCTCCTTAAGTTCCTTCGGAAAATAAGGAGAAAGACTTTCTGTACGAAAAGGATACTTTTCCGTAAACCACCTTACATTTTCTTCATTTTCACCTGGATTTACGGTACAGGTACTGTAAATCAGTGTGCCGCCGGGTTTTACATACTGCCATACCACACTCAAGATCTGTCTCTGAAGGCTTTGCAGCTGCATAAGGCTTTCTTTGGAAGCATGATACTTGATATCTGTTTTTCTCCCCATGATTCCAAGTCCGGAACAGGGAAGATCCGCAATTAAAACATCCGCTTTTTCCACATCCTCTTTTCGGAGTTCTCCCGCATCCCATACCAGAACTTCCATATTTTCTGCCTTCATTCTGTTTTTATTATCCCGTATCATTCCGGCTTTATACTCTGTCAGATCCCTGGCGGAAACAAGGCCGGTTCCTTTCAGCTTCTCAGCGGCATGCAGTGCTTTCCCGCCGGGAGCTGCACATACATCGATCACATAGCTGTTTTCCTTTATCCCTGCTGCCTCACATACCAGCATGCTGCTCACATCCTGTACCATGAAAAGGCCTTCGGCAAAGCCGGGCAAAGCACCGATTCCTTCCGTTTCTTCCAACAAAAAGGCATAAGGCAGATAAGGATGCTGCTTTGCTGCCGCGCCTGCCTTTTCCATCTCTTTCACAAGAGCAGTCTTTTCTTCTTCTTTTAAAGACTCCTTAAGCCTGATGGTTACAGGGGAAACTTTAAGAAAACTCTCCAGCATTCTTTCCGTTTTCTCATATCCCCGCTCAGCAAGGAACTTCTCCACCAGCCATATGGGCATGGAATATTTCACAGAAAGATAAGCTGTCCTGTCCCCATTCTGATCCGGCAGGACAATCTCCTTCTTTTTTCTGGATATGTTTCTGAGTACCCCGTTGACAAAGCCCTGCAGATTCTTAAATCCTCTTTTGCCTGCAAGCTTTACCGCTTCATTGCATACCGCGCTGTCAGGAATATTGTCCATGAAAAGCAGCTGGTACACGCTCATACGCAGTACTGTTCTGATCAGTGGCTTCATCTTAGAAACAGGTACTTTGGAAAACTGATCCAGTACATAATCGATCTGGATTCTTCTTTCCAAAGTACCTTCCGTTACTCTTTTGATAAATGCCTTATCCCTGCTGTCCATATAATCATACTTATTCAATACATCCCTGACTACAAGGTGGCTGTATTTATTCTGTTCTACAATTTCAAGCAGCATATTCACTGCCAGTTCCCTGGTATTTTCCAAGTCCCAATTCCTTCCCGGTTAATCGTTTCTTCTTCGTCTTCCCGAAATGAGCAAAAGACGCAGAAGCTGTAAAATAGCGGAAGCTGCCGCTGCCACATAGGTAAGCGCTGCTGCTCCCAACACTCTCTTGCAGTCATCCACTTCATCATCGCTCATGATTCCATAGCCTCCAAGCATCTTGAGCGCTCTTCCCGAAGCATTAAATTCCACAGGAAGAGTCACTATCTGAAAAAGAACAGCTAAGGAGAATACCCATACCCCAATTTCTGCCAGTGAAAAATAACCGCCACCCGGAAGTTCAAATCCGATCCCGAGGATCAATCCGAGAATCACAAGGGGAAGTCCCAGCCTGGAACCAAGGTTTGCTGCCGGAACCAGTGCTGAGCGGATTTTTAGAGGAAGGTATCCCTTCTGATGCTGCACGGCATGTCCACACTCATGAGCCGCTACCCCGATTGCCGCTACCGACATGGAACCATATACAGAATCCGACAGACGGAGCACCTTATTTCTCGGGTCATAATGATCTGTCAGGTTTCCGCTGACGTGCTGAATCTGCACATCATTAATTCCTGACATACGAAGAATTCTGTCCGCTGCCTCTGCTCCCGTCATCCCGCTTCTGCATCTGACGCGGGAATATTTGTTATAGGTATTGTTTACACAGGAGCTTGCCAGCATACAGAGCAGTGCTCCGATTATAACAAGAATATAAGTAGGATCATAACCCAAAAACATATTTCATTCCTCCAGATATGATTTTAAAACTTCATTCCGCAGACGATTTCATAGCCCAGAAGAAAATCTTTTACCGACATTCTCTTCTTTCCTTCCAGCTGCAGACTCTTTACACGTAATGCCCCCTCTTTTGTGGCTACATCAAAATAATCTTTTCCCACAGAAAGCACTGTCCCCGGCTCTTCTTTTGTTTCCGCAGACACCACATCCGCCTCCCAGATTTTCAAGGTCTTTCCCTTATACATGGTGTAGGCGCTTGGCCAGGGATTCAAGCCTCTGATCAGCCGTTCGATGGAGACTGCATCCTTGTCAAAGTCAATCAGTCCCATGGACTTGGTCAGCTTCTTTGCGTAACAGGACAGCGCATCATCCTGTTTTTCCGGCTGTATCTCACCCTTTTCGATTTTAGGCAGCACTTCCACGATCAATTCCGCTCCTACCGCCGTCAGTTTGTCATGAAGACTTCCTCCTGTTTCCTTCGGATCGATAGAGACCTCTTTTTTCAGGAGCATATCTCCCGTATCAATTCCTTCTGCCATCTGCATGATGGTGACACCGGTTTTTTTCTCACCGTTTATGATCACCCGCTGAATAGGTGCCGCTCCCCTGTAGGCGGGAAGGAGCGATGCATGAATATTGATACAGCCCAGCCTTGGCATATTCAGGATTTCCTCACTGAGAAACTGACCAAAGGCGGTGATCACAAAAATATCCGCCGGATACTTTTTCAGTTCTTCTATAGCCTCCGGTTCCTTTATCTTAACAGGCTGGAGCACCGGAATGCCATGCTTTAAGGCACACTCCTTCACCGGGGTCATCTGTACTTCTTTTCCCCGTCCTTTTTGCTTATCTGGCTGGGTCACAACAGCCGTTACCCGGTGTCCTGCCTGAATGATCGCTTCCAAAGGAGCAACCGCGAAATCGGGAGTTCCCATATAGATAATCTTCATATTCTCTCTTACCTCCTGCAAGCGAAGTAATAAGCATAAACATTATGCATTCTCCGTATTCATCAGTTCGCCTTCCACCTTTTCCACATACAGATGCCCGTCAAGATGCTCAATCTCATGGCAGAGTGCCCTTGCGAGAAGTTCTGTTCCCTCTATTTCAATGGGTTTCATATCTTCATCATATGCTTTTACCTTCACATAATTGGGACGTGTTACCACTCCTGTCTTGCCGGGTACGGAAAGACAGCCCTCATTTCCCGTCTGTTCTCCGCTTGTTTCCATAATCACGGGATTAATTAATAAAACAGGATCTTCTCCTGTCACATCTATAACAACGATCCTCTTCAGGATTCCTACCTGAGGAGCTGCCAGACCTACACCATTCGCATCATACATGGTCTCGAACATATCCTCGATGAGTTCTCTCGTTCTGTCTGTGATCTCTGTCACTGCCTTACAGGATTTGTTCAAAACCGGATCTCCGATTTCTCTTATGTTTCTGATTGCCATTTTCTTTTCTTCCCTTCTATTATATTAGCAACTAAAAGCTGTCCATGGGGTCAAAGTCAAATTGAACATTCTGCCCCTTTCCTTCATACTGATTTAAAAATTCTTCCACCTTGTCTTTACATTCTACCAGTCTGTTATAATCCTTATGTTTACAGTATAACACAAAACGATAAATATCATTTATTTTACTGATAGAAGCCCTGACAGGACCTACCATCTGTACGCTTTCCTTTTTTTCCGGTGCACTTTCCGAAAATCTCTTTAGAATTCTGCCGATTTCACCGGAAAGCGTTTCTCCTGCCTGCTCCTCTTTCGAGCTTATCAGAATAGCAAGCATATGGGAAGCCGGAGGATAACCCGCCAGTTCCCGATAAAGCATTTCCTCCTGATAAAACGCCTCATAATCCTGTGCTGCTGCCCTGACAATGCTGTAATGCTCCGGCTGATAGGTCTGGATCACCACTTCTCCTTTCTTTTCTCCCCTTCCGGCTCTTCCCGCCGCCTGGGTCAAAAGCTGAAAGGTCCGCTCACCGCTTCTGTAGTCATTGTCGTTTAAAGACAAATCGGCAGCCAGCACTCCTACCAGCGTCACGTTTGGGAAATCATGTCCTTTTACAATCATCTGGGTTCCCACCAGAATGTCTGCCTCCTCCTCGGAAAAAGCAGATAAAATCTCTTCATAGCTGTCTTTTTTCCGTGTGGTATCCGCATCCATGCGAAGGACACGGGCACCGGGAAAACGCTTATGGATCTGCTCTTCAATCTGCTGTGTTCCCGCCTTAAATCCAAGAATATAAGGGGAAGAGCAGGAAGGACACCCGGCAGGCTGCACTGTCTCATAACCACAGTAATGACACACCATTTTTCCGCCCATATGCTGGGACAGGGATACATCACAATGGGGACATTTCATTACATAGCCACAGGATCTGCAGGACACAAAACCCGCATATCCTCTTCTGTTAAGGAAAAGAATGATCTGCTCCTTTTTCTGAAGCCGCTCCTCCATCAGCTTCTGAAGATGTCTGCTGAAAATAGAGCGGTTGCCGTTTTTCAGTTCTTCTCTCAAATCTATAGTGGTAACAGAAGGAAGGGTTCCTCCTGTCAAACGTCTTGTCAAAGTAAACAGCTCATACTCTCCGCTTTTTGCCCTGTGATAGGCGGTGAGGGAGGGAGTTGCGGAGCCAAGCACAAGACTGGCTCCCTTTAACTGCGCAAGATACTGTGCCGTTTCCCTTGCATGATATCTTGGCATGGATTCACTTTTATAGCTGTTTTCATGTTCTTCATCCATCACGATCAGCCCAAGCTTCGGAAAAGGTACAAACAATGCCGATCTGGGACCGATGATCACATCGATTTCTCCCTTTCTTGCCCGTTCGCACTGATCGTATTTTTCGCCCTTGGAAAGAGTGGAGTTCATGACAGATACTCTGTCTCCAAACCGCTTATAAAACCGCAGCAGTGTCTGATAGGTAAGCGCAATCTCCGGAATCAGTACAATGCACTGCTTTCCTCTTGCAATCACACCCTCAATCAGGGATAGATATACCTCCGTCTTGCCGCTGCCGGTAATGCCGTGAACCAGATAGGTCTTCCTGATTCCCTCATCATAGTCAGAGAGAACCTTATCGATAATATTGCTCTGTTCTTCACTTAATCTCTTTTTAATCTCAGATCCGGCTTCCAGCTTTACGGGATTTCTGTAATAGCTTTCCTTCTCAACGGAAATTACCTTCCCCTCCACAAGGCTCTTTAAGGTAGCTGTGGAAATGTTCAGCCTTTTTGTCACCAGCTCATAGGGCAGAACCGGCTCCTTTACCAGCTCGGTAAGAAGCCTTACCCTGGCACTCTGATGCTTTCGCATGCACTCACCAAGGAGAGAAGTTACCTCCTCCACGGTCATAAGCCTTACGATTTTTTTCTTTTCCACAGGCTTCATTGTCTGCTTCACCGGAAGCACTGTCTTCAAAGCGGCAATCATGGTGGAGCCGTAAGTATGCTTTATCCAGGATGCCAGCTTGACGGTGTCCGCTTCTATGGAAACACCGCCTTTACAAAGACTGTCTACCGCTTTCATTTTTTCCGGTGGAAATTCTGCCTGATCTGTAATCTCTATCACATATCCCTGACGCAGACGGTTGCCGGAGCCAAAAGGCACCATGACGCTGCTTCCGGGTTCCAGTACTCCCTTAAGGGAATCAGGTATCCTATATTGAAAAGGTCTATCCACTTTTTCATGGGAAATATCAATAATGATATTCGCATACCTGCCCTCAGTCATACGGTTTATATCCTGCCTTTTCTTTCCTTTAAAATATCGGCGATCAGGTCTCTCTCATCCATGGGATATTTTACGCCTTTAATCTCCTGATAATCTTCATGCCCTTTGCCTGCAAGGACGATGATGTCCCCCGGCTGTCCATGATCAATGGCATAGGCAATGGCTTCCTTCCTGTCACAGATCTCAATATATTTTCCCTCTGTCTTTGCCATGCCGGTCTTGATATCATTAATAATATCAAGTGGTTCTTCAAATCTCGGATTATCTGACGTGATGATGGTCAGATCCGCAAGTTTTCCGCTGACTTCTCCCATTTCATAACGACGAAGCTTGGAACGGTTGCCGCCGCATCCAAACAGGCAGACCAGCCTGCCGGGATTGTATTCCCGAAGCGTTGACAGAAGGCTTTCAAGGCTCATGGCATTGTGAGCATAATCAATCAGCAGGGTAAACTGATCGGATACCGGCACCATCTCTATCCTGCCCTTTACATGGGCCTTCAGAAGGGCTGCCTGAATCTTTGGTATTTCCACCTGAAAATGATTGCACACGGCAATAGCCGTCAACGCATTATAAACACTGAATCTTCCGGGAGTTGGAACTTCTACCCGGAAATCCATTTTTCCTCTTACATGGAAATCTACTCCCAGTTCTCCGGGCTTATTGATCAGCTTCAGATCATCTGCATAGAGATCTGCACTGTTGTCAAAGCCATAAGTCTCAATATCACAGGTATGACCTTTTATGACTGCTTCCATGTGAACATCATCTTTATTGACAATTCCGTGACGGCACTGCTTAAAGAGCAGTCCCTTACATGCCTGGTATTCCTCAAAGTCAGCATGCTCATTGGGGCCGATATGATCCGGCTCTAAATTGGTGAAAATACCGATTTCAAAGGTAAAGCCCTGGGTTCTGTGAAGTTTCAGCCCCTGAGAGGCCACCTCCATGACCACTATCTCGCAGCCTTCGTCTGCCATTTCCCTGAAATACTGCTGCAGGACAAAGGATTCCGGGGTGGTATTCTTTGCGGGAATATGCTTCTCCCCGATGATCGTTTCTATGGTTCCCACAAGCCCTACTTTATAGCCTGCACTTTCCAGAATGGATTTGATCAGATAGGTTGTGGTGGTCTTTCCTTTGGTTCCTGTAATGCCGATGATCTTCATCTCATCTGCGGGATGACCAAAGTATGCGGCTGCAATAAATGCCATGGCATATCGGGTATCCTCCACCTTAATGATGGTCACATCGCTCTCTGCAGGAATTTCCACATCCTCCTGAACCACCAAAACGGCCGCACCCTTCTTCACTGCCTCCGCAGCAAAGGTATGACCGTCCACATTATAACCACAGATGCAGATAAACAGACAATCTCTGCTGATCTTTCTGGAATCGTACACTACTTCGCTTACACTTTTGTCAAGACTTCCTCTGATACATTCATAAGAAAGTCCTTTTAACAGATCTTTACACTGATACATAGCCATTTCCTCTTTTCCTTATAATAAAATAGCATGAATACATACATTTTTCAACTTTTGCGTTTTTTTCGAGTTACTTAATTTTTTGTTTAGATGATTTTATATTTTTATAATGAAGTGGACACATTTTGTACACATTTTCCTTTTATTATATTAATCAAGATAGTTGAACAACTCACTATCTCCCCCCTCATAAGAAAAGCGAAGCCTCCGGCATCCCCCGGAGGCTTTCGCTTTGGTTTCATAGCACGGCGCGCAGCCGGCATCTTATCTTAACAGTAATACTGCATCACAATCTGTATATTTTCTCTTCCGGCATAAACATTGATGTCGGGGTAATACGCCATACTGATAATCATTTCGCCCCTTTTCAGCCGTCCTTCATATAAGAAGTCTACAGTTTTTTTCCCATATTTATCTGCAAGAAACTCATGCAGCCGGTTCAGGTCCCCAAAATAGATCATATCGTAAATTTTGCCTTCTTCATCAGCTATTACGTATTTTCCCACATTTTTATTCCTGCCAAGCACTCTTCCCGATAAAAGGCTGATATTTTTCTGGGCGAACAAAGGCTTGGGATTTCCTGTCCCGAAAGGCTCCAGATAAGAAAGCTCCCTGATAAAAGCCCTGTCTGCGTAGGACAGAGGCATGGGCACATCAATATGTACCACTTCCTGAAAATCCTCCTCGGTCAGGGTGCAATTCTCATTTAATGCTCTCCTCAGAAGTTCAATATCCTCCTCCTTTGCAAGAGAAAGACCTGCTGCCATCTTATGACCGCCATATTTTGTAAAAAGCTCCCTGCACCTTGTCATCTCATCATACATGGAGTAGGCCTCTATGGATCTTCCGCTTCCCTTGATGCCTTCTTCCCCTTTGGTCAGCACAAAAGAAGGCTTATGGAACCGTTCTTTTACTTTTCCTGCGATAATACCGGCAATACTCTCATGGCACTCCGGCAGATAAACCACAAGAACGCTGTCATTCCTAAGAGAGCTTTCCTCCACCTGTCTGATTGCCTGCGCAACGCCGTCCTCTGTCATTTTCTTGCGGCTGTCATTTAAGCTTTTCAGGTCCGCAGCTTCCACCATGGCATCCTTCCACTGCGTTTCCTCAAACAGATGAAGTGCCCTGTCTGCACTGTCAAGGCGACCTGTTGCATTTAAGCAGGGACCAATAATAAATCCTGCGTGATAAGGGGTGATCTCTTTCTGATCAATGCCGTTTACCTGAAGGAGCGCTTTCAAGCCATAGTTCTTTGTTTCATTCATGGCCTTCAGCCCGTATTTTACAATAATACGGTTTTCATCCAAAAGCTCCATCACATCACATACCGTTGCAAGTGCCGCAAACGGAAGAAGCTCCTTTAACAGCTTCTGCTTTTTTTCTTTCTCTTCTCCTGCCTTTGTAAGAAGTGCCTGGATCACTTTATAGGCTACCACTGCACCGCAGATCTGTTTATACGGATATTCGCAGTCCGGCTGTCTGGGATCAATGACCACATCTGCCCCCGGCAGCAGAAAATGCTTTTCTCCGTCTTTTTCTTCAAAGGGTACTTCATGATGGTCTGTCACCACCACCGTCATGCCCATTTTTTTTGCAAGCGCAATGGAAGGAGCTGCCGCAATTCCATTGTCACAGGTAAGCACCGTATCAATATTGGCTTTCCCTGCCTCTTCGATCAAACTGTCATTCAGTCCATATCCGTCTTTGATGCGGTGGGGAATCACGCGGTCCACTTTCCCTGACAAATGAGAAATTCCCTGTTCCAGAATATAGGTGGAACAAATACCGTCCACATCATAATCTCCGATAATACGTATTGCCTTTTCCTCTCTGATTTTGGAGAGAATCAGCTCTGTCGCCTGTTCCATTCCTTTCAGTAGAAAGGGATCATGCAGATCATCCATGGTTCCGTTCAAAAACATCTGAATATCCTTATCCTCACAGATGTCCCTGTTTCGCATGATCCTTGCCAGCACAGGGGTAATGCCGTAGTCTTTTGCTATCTTGTTAAAATCGGCTTTCTTTGCCGCTACCATCCACTTTGCCATACTCTACCTGCCAGCTCCCTGGGGAATCAGTTTCTTCTATCCGTTGGCAGTCACTTGTCACCGGCACGCATTTTCGTCCGTATTGTTATATACAATGATACGAAATCATTCTCTGTTTGTTAACTGTTTCTTTTTATTCTCTGTTTCAGTTTTGAGACTTCATCGGAAATACCTTGCGAAGCACCAGCCAAAGCGCGCCTGCGATACATACCGATGAGTAAGTTCCGCAAAGGATACCTGCCATCAGAGGCAGTGCAAACTCTTTCACGGAAGTAACGCCAAATGCATAAAGCATAGCCACCATAATAAAGGTGGTCAGGGAAGTAAAGATACTTCTCGACAATGTCTGAGTGATACTTCCATCCACTGCATGAGCTAAAGAATCCTTTCTGCCCATGGACGCCATATTTTCACGTACACGGTCAAAGATAACGATGGTGGCATTGATGGAATAACCTACAATTGTCAGCATACATGCAATAAATGTGGTGCCCACGGATACCTTTACAATTGCATAGAAGGCAAGTACCACAAGAACATCATGAAGCAGACACAGTACACTGCTTGCGCCAAAACGAACATCTTTGAAACGGAACCACACATAAATCAGCATACAGATGGTCGCTACCAGAACCGCAATAATGGATTCCTGTTTCATTTCGCTGCTGATGGTGGAGCTGATAGTCTCTGCCGTAATCTTTTCCGCATCCACGGAGAAGTTGTCTACCATGGTATCCTTAAAATTCTCTCTCTCTTCTACGGAAAGAGAACGTGTCTTGAAAATAACCTCATTGGTGCCGTCAATCTTCTGGGTCTGTACATTGCCGTCACCTGTAATATTTTCAATCAATGGTACTACCTTTGAATCAATATCTGTAAGGCTTAAATTCTCATTAAAAGTTACACTGGTAGAAGTACCGCCGATAAATTCAAGGCTGTAATTCAGGATATTGCCTGTCTGCGCTTTATTCATTCCCATAAATACAAAGCCTGCCAGAATAACAGCAGCGGAAACTCCAAAGAACACTGCCTTTTTGGAAGTAAAGCTGATTGCCTTCTTCTCTTTGGCAATACCATACAATTTAGCATTCTGCAGGCCGAGTGCGTAGAATGCATTGATAATAAGTTTCGTTATCACCATAGCCGTGAACATGGATAATACAATACCAAGTGCCAGGGTTGCGGCAAATCCCTTCACGGTACCGGAACCCATAAACCAGAGAACTCCTGCTGCGATCAATGTGGTAATGTTACCGTCAAAAATTGCGGAACGTGCCTTCTTAAATCCGGTATCGATGGCGGATTTTACGGTCTTACCCTTTGCAAGTTCCTCACGGATTCTGGCAAAGATGATAACATTGGCATCTACCGCCATACCGATGGAAAGAATGATACCTGCAATACCGGGCAATGTCAGCGTGATATCAAAACCGTTTAACAGGATAATGATCATTTCTACATATAACCCCAGTGCGAGACTGGCTGCCAGACCGGAAATATAGTAAACAGCGATCATAAACACTACGATGATTGCAAAGCCGATAGCACCTGCCTTGATACTGGTTGCAATGGCTTCCTCGCCAAGCTGTGCTCCGACTACCTTGGAATGAAGTTCTTCCAGCTCCAGCTTAAGTCCACCGATTCTGATGGTGGAAGCCAGCTGCTCAGCTGATTCAAAAGTAAAATTACCGGTAATCTGTGCCTTGCCGTCTGTTAAAGCTGCCTGTACGGTGGGCGCACTGATAATACTTCCGTCATAATAGATACCGAGGGATTCCCCCTTCTGATAAGCTCTTGTGGTAGCATCTGCAAACTTTTTGGTTCCTTCCTCTGTCATGGTCAGATCCACACCCACCTCAGTGTTTCCCATACTGTTTGTAAAGGAACCGGCCTGGGCATCCTTCACATCAGTACCGGAAAGAGGGGCACTTCCGTCTGCAATGATCTCATCAATGCTCTTTAACATCACATAAACCAGATTTCCGTTTGCATCCACTGATGCCTGATAGTTATAATTGCCTTCCGAATCTGTTTCAGATATGAAATACAGAGAGCCCGGCTTACCAAGCTCCTCAAGAATGGCATTTGCATCGGAAACCCCGGGGATTTCAATATTGATTCTGTCATCCCCTTCCTGATATACTGCCGATTCCGTACTGTAGGTCTCCACACGCTTCTGGAGCTTATATATGGTATCCGCCATATCGTCACTGTCTGGTTTCTCATCTCCCACTACCTTATAGGTAATGCTGACACCGCCTGCCAGATCAAGACCCAGCTTAATGTCAGAGGCGGAACCGGAATGCTCACTTCCGATTCCTACCGCTGCTGTGTATCCAAAGCCGCCAAGCAGCAGCACCAGAACCAGCAGAACTATAATTGCTTTGCTCTTTTTCATTATTTTACTCTCCTTCTTGTTCGGTCAACGCCGCTTTTATCATGATCGCACATTCAATGCGCTTTCTCTGTAGCTCACAGCCAAGGTCATAGGCATCATTGATATTGCCATGAAAATTATAGGAATTGGCTGCACATCCACCGCTGCAATAAAATTTAGCAAAGCAGTTTCTGCACTTCTCCTTGGCATATACATTACATGTCTTGAATTCATCCCTGATGTCTGTTCTGGTAATTCCCTCATCCACATTACCCATAAGGAATTCCTCTTTCCCCACAAACTGATGGCAGGGATAAAAATCTCCCCAGGGGGTAACTGCCAGATATTCTGTTCCGGAACCGCAGCCGGACAGTCTCTTTGCCACACAGGGGCCACCCTTTAAATCTATCATAAAATGGAAGAAATTAACACCTCTTCCCTCTTTCCTGCGTTTCAGAAGCTCCAGGGCAAGACGGTCATATTCCTCCAGGAGTTTCGGGACATCTTCCTCCTTAAGAGCATAGCTTTCTTTCGGGTCTGCCACAACAGGTTCCACGGAAATCTGCTGAAAACCCAGGTCTGCCAGATGCTTTACATCCTCTGCAAAATCAAGATTATTGCGGGTAAAGGTTCCGCGCACATAGTAATTGGTCTGGTGCCTGCTTTCAGCCACTTTTTGGAACTTGGGGACAATGGTATCATAGCTTCCCTGTCCTCCCCGGTGAGGGCGCATCAGATCATTGATCTCCTTTCGCCCGTCAATGCTGAGAACAACATTTGACATTTCCCGATTCAGGAATTCCATGATCTCATCATTCAAAAGGATTCCGTTGGTAGTCAGTGTAAAACGAAACTTCTTGTTATGGGGCTTTTCAAGGCTTCTGCCGTAATTTACAAGATCCTTTACCACCTGCCAGTTCATCAGAGGTTCCCCGCCAAAGAAGTCTACTTCCAGATTGACACGATTTCCTGAATTGGCAACCAGAAAGTCAAGGGCTTTCTTTCCCACTTCAAAGCTCATAAGAGCCCGTCTTCCGTGGTATTCGCCTTCTTCCGCAAAGCAGTATTTGCATGCCAGATTACAGTCATGTGCAATATGAAGGCACAGCGCCTTGACCACCGTTTCGCGCTTTTTAAAATCTATAATATAGTTTTCATAAATGTCTTCTGTATAAAGTAATCCCGCTTCTTTCAGTTCAAGAACTTCCTCAAGTGCCTCCTGAATATCCGGCTCAGGGTATTTGTTCTTCAGTGTATTTATCACCATAGCACTGAAGCCTTCCTCGTTCTTCCCCTGCTTCAAAGCCTCTTCCACAACCGGGATCACATCATATACAACGTCATCTACCACATGTACGGAACCACTGTTTACATCCAGCACAATATTGTAGCCGTTGTTTTTGTATTGATGTACCACGTTTCACTTATCCTTCCATTTATTTTGATCCATTTACTGCCCGTTTTTAACGTAGAATAAGCAGCGATACAAACCGCTGCTTACAATCATTATCTACTTGTGTGATAATTGCTGCACTTCACGCTTCACTTTCCATGCACTACTTTACATTCTCACAGCTCTGATTGCCTACTGTACAGGATGTCTTGCATGCGGACTGACAGGATGTCTGACACTCGCCGCATCCGCCCTTCTTCATGGATTCCTTTAAATCTCTTGTTGTTAATGTCTTAATACGCTTCATAATAATATCTCCTTTAAAAGATCATTTCCTGATTTTCATATAGTATATCATACATCTTTCATTTGGGAAAGTTTTTTTTCAGTTATCCACTTAAGGAATTACTTCTCCTATAAAACCCTTTCCCCTTCGGAAGATTTCTCCTGCAAGCCTTTGTCAGCCTCATCACTGTGAACCTGTTCCTGCTCTTTTTCTTCCGGAAGTGTCATCAGTACATTGACAACCCTGTTCTGATTGATTCCCTTTACCTGCAGAATGATACCATTTTCCAGAGTGATGGTTTCTTCGTCCTCAGGAAGCCTGTCAAGATTCTCAATCAAAAGTCCGCCGATGGAATCATAATCCTCCGATTCAAGATCCGTTCCAAGCTGGTCATTGATATCATCCAGTTTCATGCTTCCTTCCACCAGATAAGTCCTCTCACCTACCTCCCGGATCAGCTCTTCCTCATCCTCATCATACTCGTCCCTGATCTCACCTACAATCTCTTCCAGCAGATCCTCCAGTGTGATCATACCTACCGTTGCACCGTATTCATTGAGAACAAAGGAAACATTGACTCTCTTTTCCCTCATCTCAATCAAAAGATCAGCTGTCTTTTTATATTCATAAGTGTAATAAGCTTCCCTTATGATATCACCGATTTTAAATTGATTTCTGTCAGTAACCAGAATAAAATCCTTAATATTGATCAAACCGATGATATTATCTTTATCTTCACGATACACAGGAATTCTGGTATACATACATTCCCTGAAAAGATCCATGACCTCCTCATAGCCTGCATCCTCACTGATACTTGCCATATCAATTCTGGGAATCATGATATCCTTTGCCACTGCATCGGAAAAATCAAATACATTATAAATAATCTCACGTTCTTCCGACTCAATAACTCCATCCTCGTGGCTGACCTCCACATAAGTTCGAAGTTCATTTTCCGTCATGGCAGTATGCTGATTCTTGTCAATATGTAAAAGCTTCATAATACCGTCTGCCAGCTTATCCACAATAAAAATGACAGGCGTCATAAGCTTCATCAGACCGGAAATCACAGATGCATAGAAAAGTGCCAGTTTCTCGGAATAAATCATCGCCATATTCTTGGGTACGATCTCACCGAGAATCAAAATCACCACTGTCAAAATCCCTGTTGCAATTCCCACTGTCAGATTAATTTTGATTGCAAAAGTCGTCGCAAGAGCAGATGCACTCAGATTGACAATATTATTGCCGATCAGAATGGCGCTCAACATTTTCCCATACTTATCAAGTACCTGAAGCGCTGTTCTGGCCCTCTTATTTCCCTCATCGGCAAGAGTCTTCAGTCTTACCCTGTTCACTGTGGTAAGTGCGGTTTCAGCCGAAGAGAAAAAGCCGGAAAATACTACCAGAACTAAAATAGCAGCAAGTTGTATGACACCATCGGTATCCAAGTTAATATCACTCCTTAAATTTATCTTATTTAAAATATAATAAGCAAATATTACAATACGTGGGTCTGCCCTGTCAAGTTTGCACATATGATTTTATATAAAGAATATGTAAACTTTATCTAAAATATTTTAGGAGGCATATCATGTTGAAAAAGCTTACCTTCAGCACCCGGCTGACATTTATCCTGAAAAGTCTTCTCATTTCCTATCTTTTCACCGCTGTCCTGCTCTTACTGCTGGCCCTGATGCTTTACCGTTTCTCGCTGACAGAAAGAATCGTCTCATTTTGTATTACTGCCATCTATATTCTTGTGACATTCCTGGTGGGATTTCTGGTGGGAAAAAGAGAAGGAACGAGAAGGTTTCTCTGGGGACTTCTTATGGGATGTTTATATTTTCTGGTACTCACCGTAGTTTCTCTGATCGTAAACCATGGCATCCAGAGCTTCTCTGCCGGTTTCTTCCTTGTTCTGGCGCTCTGCGCAGGAAGCGGTATGTTAGGCGGCATGCTAAGCTGATGCTTAGTATGCCCTAATGCATCGTCGATGCCTCCAATCTGAACAAACGCTTAAACATGCAAAACAGAAAAGTAAAAACAGATACCACCAGAAAACCGGCGATAACAGCTATAAGGCTGTACATCATTTCCTCATAGCTATAATGCCTGCTGGGAATAAATACTTTTAATTTCTCCGTCAGGTAAGCAAACGGAACTATAATCAAAAGAGAAATGATGGTCTTTACCATAAAGTTCCATTTTTTAAAACTGACATGAACAGCTGCCGTTCCAAGAAAACCTACTGTAAAAAAGGCCGCCACTCTTCCGAACTGTCTGATCAGATAAGTCAGACCCAGCATTTCTTCATCACTGACCGATTCTCCCCCATATGTTTTCTCTGCCGTATACTGAATGAACTGTTTTCCTAAAGCTTTGGCACTTTCTCCGTTCTGAAAAGACAGATAGGAAACAATCCCAATCACGGCAAAAAAGCATATCCACAATAAAAAGACCCATGTCTGCTTTTTTTTCTTTTTCTGCATATCGTACCTCATTAAAATCGAAAAATATTAATGATCACACTTGATGTTACCAGTCCCGGTGTGAACTCACTGATGGCTATCATATTGGTCAACTCTTTCATGGTAAACCAATCTCTGGATTCCGTCAAATCCATGAGATAAGGAATGGTTGCAGAACCTCTGCCTACCGCATATAATCCTATTTTAAAGAAATTGAAGAAAAGGTCAAGAAGATTTTGCATTTATTGTGCCTCCTCATAGATTTCAGACAAAAAAAGAACATAATAAAAGAACAGCCCATTTCGGAAAATGAGTTGTCCTTTCATCTCAGTGCTAAAACGAAGGATAGTAATACAACAACTTTCTCTCTGACATAAGAAGGATTTACATTAGATGTCTGGCCTTAGGAGGCCGCTTGTTCCTGCTCTACTTCATTTGCAATCTCCTTAGTCATTTGGTCTAACCTGCCGCTTTTCAATTCTTCATACAAGTTAAATTCCGGATTCTGTGCCTCCTTTGCCAATCGCTGCATCAGCTTATGGAAAACCAACGGTCTATGCTTAATTATTCCCAGATGTTTGTATATATAACTCATCATCAACTTTGATTCTTGGCCGAAAGAAGCATTTGAGTATATGGCCATTGAATAATCAGCTTCACTATCATTATTATCTATTCTTTCAAATGCAAAACCTGCAGATTGCACTCTTACCTGTGACAAAACATTTGCAGATTCAATAGACCCCTGAGCAAGATGGGCTTTGCCGGAGTACTCAGCCGCCTTCTCAGACAAGCTGTCCACAATTTGACCTTTGTCCCTTCTTAAACTGCCAAGATACTTCCGAAGTTCCTTCACTCTATCGACACATGCCTCTATTTCATCCTCCTCAATTAAACCTCTTAAGGTACCTCTTACCGCATCATCTGACACCGCCATAATCTTACTGCGGAATTGCTCTGTCACATAAGGAAGAATCAAGTCCAGTTCAAAATTCGCTGCATTCGTACCACGAACAGCCACCTTCTCTTTTTGCTTATTCTCTTGTACTACCATTGCGTCTCTCTCTTTGTATGACATCAAATTATATTTACTAAATCCATCTTTATTTTTACTACTGTATGTCGCTTTCCGTAAACTAAAAGCCGTATCATTATCAATTCCCTGAACGCCCTGTTCCGATACCATATAATTTCCAGTATGTCGATCCACATGACCAACTATATAATCAAGTGTAGCAAGATTAAATGTACTCTGCACAAACTTTTCCGACCCGATATTAAGCGCTGTCCTTTGTTTTTGACCTTCTATTTCCCTTTTTTCTTTTTCGTTAGGTTTATAATCAGGTCCATTTTCTAAATATGGTTTATTTATCATAATCTGGTATAGTAAATTGACCTCTCTTTGGGCTTTCTCCTCCGAACCCATATATGAGTAATAACTATTGACGCTTTTTCCGGCAGCGATATCCATCAACGATGACTGACTGCCGTTTGCTGACCTTACAAAAGAAGTATCTACCACCGCATTTAGATTAAACAGTTTATCTATCATGGATACCGCTACATCACGATATGACGTATTCATCTTAGCACTTCCGCCAGTCTTCTTCTGCATTCTTATTCTTTCGTAAACCTCTGCCTCTGCACCCTGCAGTTCAACATCTTGTTTCCCAACCTTAAGAATACGATCTTTATTCTCTCTCTCCGCATCCTGTATCTTATAAACAGAATTTATCTGTCCACTACCAAACTTTTGGGTATCGTTTACCTCGCCTGCCTCAAATACTTTTAAGTTGGGATCTTTCAATACCTCCTCATACCTTCTGCCTGCATAAGTCAGATCTTTTCCGGTACGACACTGATAAAAACACTGTTCCTGTATCTTATTCACCAGGTCCATCTGTACGCGGATTTTCTTGGCTTCCTCTCTACATGCCATTCCGATATGGGCATATCGTTTGCTTTTATGTGCGTACCCTTCAGCTTTCCTCAAGAGATACTTCTCTATTTCCAGCATATACTCCATAACAAAACCATTGTTTTCAGCCACATCCTGCAAAAACTCGCCATCTGTTCCCGTCTTTTCGGGAACAGAAAAGCGTTTCATTGCCGCTTCATAATTATCAATATGGCGAATCAGACTTTTCACCGATGGGCTGTGGCTGATCTTCTCGTAATTTACTACCCGTTTTACTGCATTCTCGTTTACAATGCCTCTGGAGATCTCATAGTCCTCTGCATGAACTAACCCTTGCTCAAAATTCTGATCATCAATGGTACGCCCATCATTTTCTTCCTCCAGTTCTCCACCATACGCATAATTCGTATTCCATCCTATACCTTCATCATCTACTTTTTGGGCATCCTTACTGCCCCATCCCTTTACCCATCTTGCAAAATCATGAGCTTTATCATTTACCGATTCCCACCATTTCATAGGTTCTTCTCCTATCAATATGACGTCACTGACTACCGTCGTTATTACGTTTCAAAATAGTATCCGTATTCTGCAAAATCACCGGGGATCATAACCTTACCCATTTTTAACTTCTCCATCCGCAGGCTTTCCAGAATATGACGCATATTAACCGGTACATCCTCGGAAGCTGCCAGAAATACTGCATTCAGGACGATATTTTTAATATTACCGCCGGATAATTCAAACCGGTTGGCAAGATACCTAAAATCAATGTCCTCCACAGGAACTTCTTGTGGGAAGCATCCCTTCCATATTTCGTGCCGCATCTCCACATCCGGCATCATAAACTCAACCACATAGCGGATACGGCGCATAAATGCTTCATCAATATTGTTTTTGAAATTTGTTGCCAGGATAACAATGCCGTCATATTCATCAATCTTCTGAAGAATATATGACACCTCGGTATTGGCATATTTATCCTTAGCATCGTTGACTTCGCTTCTCTTACCAAAGATGGAATCCGCCTCGTCAAAAAAGAGGATGGTATTACTCTTCTCTGCCAGATTAAAGATGGCTTCCAGCTTCTTCTCCGTCTCACCGATATATTTGTCCACCACCTGGGACAAATCCACCCGATACAGAGGAAGCTCCAGCATGGTTGACATAATCTGTACCGCCATGGTCTTGCCTAGCTGCTCATAAGCCTCTTCCATCATGGAATATGCATGAATCACGGGGTCTTTGTCACAGTAACAGATTATCAGAAAAAGCAACCGCCAACGCTCCCTGATGAATTGACTCCAGATAAAGGGCTGCTTTTAATTTATCTTCAGTACGGTTGGAATTGCATTCATGAATGCAACTACCAGTTCATCTAATTTCTCCTCAGATAATTCCGATTCATCAACAAGTATTATGTTGCAAGATTAATTGTACTATTTACCCCTGCACTCAAAACATCGGTATTCTCAGAAAAGCTCTCCCTTTTGATCATTTTGTTCCTTTCTCGACTTTGCCAGCTCTGTCGCTTTTTCCCGCATTTCATCCAATTCGCCATTGTCTATCGCTTTTTTTAAATCGAAATTGCCCGCCTCAGCTTTCTCAGTAAGCAGCTGCATCAGATAGAAAACAATATAATAATTTAAGTCTAATCCTTTGATCTTCATTGTACCACCAAATTCTTCATCTGTTTCCTGATTTTTAGAATATTCCCAGAAAAGGAGTTGTTTCCCCGTACATCTGGCTACATACTTGGCCAAAATATTCATTTCATTAACACCATACCTAGTACCACCCGGACCATCAAAAGTAATAATATCGTAAAACAGTCTCTTTATTGATCCGTCGAACTGACTTCCCCCACTTACATTCTTTATCTGTGACATAATATTGAAGTTCTGATTATCCTTTCCAATCTTATGGTAATCTTCATAACCCTTTTCCATTTGTTCAAAACTATCTATGATTCCGCCATTTTCCCTTGTCAGTTTCATTAAATATTTCTGAAGAGCCTCTACCCTGTTTACACATGCCTCTATCTCATCCTCATTAATCAGGCCCTGAAGCGCACCTCTCACCGCCGATAAGGATACATTCAATATTTTTTGACGAAATTCCTCAGTAACCTGAGGAAATGCCGTATCCAAAAAAAGCAGCGCCTGATGCGCTATGTTTATCTTATCATTACCATCCGCAGTCTGAAACTTACTCTGAATGTCAGCATATGACACTTCTTCATGGTTCGCGCCCAGTTCAGAAACCTGAAGCAGACCAAAAGCAGTATCATTATCAATTGCTTTAACTCCTTGTTCTGATGCCATCATATTTTCTGCATGTCTGTCCACATGACCAATTATGATATCCAATGCAGCAAGATTAACAGTACTTTCAATAAATTCCTTCGAGCGCATATTTATCACTTTTCTATTACTTGCTTTCCTTGCAGCTTCTTCTGCTTTCTTACGTTCTTCCTCATTTTTATACTCAGGATTCTTTCCCTTTTCAAAATATTCTTGATTGACAGCAATCTGTTTTAGCAGATTTGCCTGTTTCTCACTTTTTTCATCCGAATAGGTATAAATCTTATTAGTAGTCTCTCCCTGCGCTAAATCCATCATGGAGGACTGCCTCCCGCTTTTTGATCTTGCAAAAGTAGTATCCACCGCTGCATTTAGATTAAATAACTTATCAATAACGGAAACCGCCACATCTCTATAAGCAGTGTTCATGGTATATGTATTACCACTAACCTTTTGCTGTCTCAACCTTTCAGTAACCGTCTGAGCTGAATGCCCACCAGTGCTCTTGAAATTAAAAACCCCCTTTCCTTCCTTCAGCACACGCGTTTGATTATCCCGTGTGGTATCCTCCATTGTATAAAGTGTATTCATCATCCCGCCTCCCAGGTAGGTACGCTCTGTCTTATCCTTTTCCTGGAAGATATTCAGATCATCCGCCATTAAGACCTGCTCGTATGACTGACCGCTATATGGTACTTCTCCCTTTGTACGTAACTGATAGAAGCAGTTTTCCTGTATTTTCAAAATATAGTCCAACTGTGTACGTATTTTTGTCGCTTCCTGCGCACATACCGCCATCACTCCTCTGTATCTTTTACTCTTCTGCGCATAGCCTTCACACTTCCGAATTAAATAGGCCTGCATATCCTGCATACGATTGATAACTTCTCCATTCACCTCAGCCATTTCATTCATGAATTTCTGCGCCGGCTTACCCTCTTCGTAAGACGGAATCTTTGTGCCTGCCATAGAATAATGATAGTACTCGATTCTTTCTATCAGCCTCTTTACGGATGGACTGTGTTTGACTTTTTCATAATCCTTGGCATTTTCAACAACAGACCTGTCCAGTACTTTTCTATCCATGGATCGCAATTTGTTCTGACTAAATACGCCTTCCTGTTCCGGTTCTGGTTCCTGTTCCGGCATTTCTTCATATGCCGGATTTTCTTCCTCCAATTCTCCACCATACGCATAATTCGTATTCCATCCTATGCCTTCATCATCTACTTTTTGGGCATCCTTACTGCCCCATCCCTTTACCCATCGTGCAAAATCATGAGCTTTATCATTTACCGATTCCCACCATTTCATAGGTTCTCCTCCTATCAATATGACGTCACTGACTACCGTCGTTATTACGTTTCAAAATAGTATCCGTATTCTGCAAAATCACCGGGGATCATAACCTTACCCATTTTTAACTTCTCCATCCGCAGGCTTTCCAGAATATGACGCATATTAACCGGTACATCCTCGGAAGCTGCCAGAAATACTGCATTCAGGACGATATTTTTAATATTACCGCCGGATAATTCAAACCGGTTGGCAAGATACCTAAAATCAATGTCCTCCACAGGAACTTCTTGTGGGAAGCATCCCTTCCATATTTCGTGCCGCATCTCCACATCCGGCATCATAAACTCAACCACATAGCGGATACGGCGCATAAATGCTTCATCAATATTGTTTTTGAAATTTGTTGCCAGGATAACAATGCCGTCATATTCATCAATCTTCTGAAGAATATATGACACCTCGGTATTGGCATATTTATCCTTAGCATCGTTGACTTCGCTTCTCTTACCAAAGATGGAATCCGCCTCGTCAAAAAAGAGGATGGTATTACTCTTCTCTGCCAGATTAAAGATGGCTTCCAGCTTCTTCTCCGTCTCACCGATATATTTGTCCACCACCTGGGACAAATCCACCCGATACAGAGGAAGCTCCAGCATGGTTGACATAATCTGTGCCGCCATGGTCTTACCTGTTCCCGGCGGTCCTGCAAATAAACAGGAAACACCTGTTCCGTAGCTGTATTTACTCTGTATATTCCAGGTATCAAATACCTTGTGTCTGTGCCAGATGTGATTGCAGATATTGTACAAAATCTGCTTCTGGGTCGGTTGCAGTTTCAAATCATCAATGGTGAGCTGTGTATATACCCTCTTGATGCTTCCCTGACTGGGAGGCGGAAGGATTCGATTGCAGATTTGTCCAATCTGATTGTCATCTATCACTTCACCGCTAAGCTCCCGCTGCCGAAGATATTCTACTGCAAGCCTGATCTGTCCCACAGAGAGCTTATATTTTGTGCTGATAATCGCCGCATCAAGAGGAGTTGCCAGACCGATTTCCTCGGCAAAACTCTCCCACAGGATGATTCTTTCATTTCTGTCAGGCGCTCCAAGCTCCAGCTTATATACGGTAAAAGGCAGTATGGAGGCAATATCCACCCCCTCGGAAGAACAGATATAGATTCTTGGTGCCTTTATACCATAGGAATAAATACAGACAAGCAGAAAGGCCTCCACATCCTCCCTGTTGCTG